>JAQUAD010000020.1 GCA_028687425.1 Sideroxydans sp. | reverse complement strand
GCAGAAGTAGGTGTTGCGGTTCTGCACTTCATGCGGCTCCAGTTCGTTGACCAGCTTGAACGGCATCTTGATGCCGGTGTAGGTGACGAAGTAGCGGGGTGTGCCCGGCTTGTCGGTGTCGCACATGATCAGGCCCGCAGCAGCGCCTTGGCCATGCGCTCGGACAATTGATCTGCGGTGAATTGCGGCTCATTGGGCGGATACAGTTCGTCCTCGATGAAGTCGAAGCCGTTCGCTTGTGCCAGTGCCAGCAGTTCGCGCACTTTCATGCAGGCTGCCAGTTGTTCTTTCAGTGCCGCATCGCTGCGCGCCTTGTCGGAAAAATCCTTGATGTTCTTGATCGCCATGTTGGTCTCTTTTTTGGAGTAAACGAAACAACGGGCTGCACTGCATCCCGTATTTGTCAGCCAAAACCTGAAAATTTTGACCTTGCGCCCTCGGCAGCAAAAATCGTGCCTCTACTCCATGGCATGACAGAGGCGTTCGAATTCGGCCAGCGGTACCGGCTTGCCGAACAGGTAGCCCTGGTAACGGTTGCATCCGTACTGGCGCAGGAAGGCGAGCTGATCATCCGTCTCCACCCCTTCGGCGATGATCTCCAGGCCGAAGTTGTTGGCGATGTTGATGATGGTGCGCACCATGATGCTGTTGTTCTTGTCGGTCGCGATGTCGCGCACGAACGACTGGTCGATCTTCAGTTGTTCCAGCGGCAAACGCTTCAGGTATGCCAGCGATGAATAGCCGGTGCCGAAATCGTCCATGGCGAAACGGATGCCGATGTGGCGCAATTCCCGCATTTTGACGATGGCCTCTTCCACATCGTCGAGGATGAAGCTCTCGGTGAGTTCCAGCTTCAGGCGGGAAGGGCGGATGCCGCTGCGTTCGATGCATTCATTGACCTGCTCGACGAACCACGGCTGGCTCAGCTGGCGCGGGCTGACATTGACCGACAGCACAATGTCGCGCATCGCAACGTCCATCTCCCAGCGCTTGAGCTGGTTGCAGGCCTGTTCGATCACCCAGTCGCCGATGGGCAGGATCATGCCGATCTCTTCCGCCAGCGGGATGAATTCGGCCGGGGACACCATGCCGCGCAGCGGATGGTTCCAGCGGATCAAGGCTTCGGCACCGATGATGCGTCCGTTGTCGTCCACCTGCATCTGGTAGTACAGCTCCAGCTGGTCGCGCCGCACCGAAGCGCGCAGGTCCTTTTCCAGTTCGGCGCGGTACTCCATCTCGACCTGCATGGCAGGATCGAAGAAACACACGCGGTTGCGTCCCGTCGATTTGGCCTGGTACATGGCAAGGTCTGCCTGCTTCAGCACTTCATCGATACTGTTCTGGTGGCCGCGGAACAGGCTGACGCCCATGCTGGGCGAGCTGTTGTGTTCAATGGTTTTCAACTGATACGGCTGGCTCAGCTCCGCGCGTATCTTTTCGGCGATGGTCTCCGCCTGATTGGCGGCTTCCTTTTCGATGCCGCTCAGCGATTCCAGCGCCACCACGAATTCGTCACCGCCCAGACGCGACACGGTGTCGCCTTCACGCACATTGCGCGTGAGGCGTGTGGCCACTTCCTGCAGCAGTTCGTCGCCGACATCGTGCCCCTGCGTATCGTTCAGCGTCTTGAAGTTGTCCAGGTCGATGAAGATCACCGCGCCATGCTTGCCGCTGCGCGAGCTGATGGACATGCTTTGCAGCAGCCGTTCCTGCAACAGGCGACGATTCGGCAGATGGGTCAGTGAATCATAGAAGGCGAGGCGATGGATCTCGTCCTCGGACTGTTTGCGCAGCGTGATGTCCTGGATCATGAACAGCACCACGCGCTCTTCGCCCATCTGTGCCAGCGAGATGTCGGCCAGGAATGCGCGCCGCTTCCCTGCAACGTCAAGCCCGAACCCGAACTCATGCAGGTGCTGCTGCGTCTTGAGCACCTGGAAGACTGCGTCATCCAGTTCATGCGCGCCCAGGAATGCACCGGGGGAGCGGTTGTGCCAGGCATCATTGCCGGTCATCTCGAACATCTGCAACACGGCGTTGTTCACCAGACGGATGCGGCCCGTTTCATCCAGCACGATGAAGCCGATCGGCATGTTGCTGACGATCTGTTCGGTGTAGCTGCGCGCCAGCGACAATGCCTTGTGTTCGGCATGGAAGTAGGTGTCCAGCGCCAGCCCCATGTCGAAGAACACCACCTTGAGCAGGGCGCGCACGGCACGATGCCCGCGCGGCTCGTCATCCCGGTAATGCATCAGCACATGCGGCACCACCTCGTTCATGTACTTGCAGTAGGCGCTCATGTACCACTTGGGCGTGAGGCCCACGCGCTGGTGCACGACGCCGACATGCAGCCGGTTCTCGATGTAGCCGGCATCGTATCTGCCCTGCGTCAGCTGATCGAAATAGGTCAGCTGCGCCTGCTTCAATCTTTCCAGATGCACATCGTCGCCGAGCAGCGGACGTATCTCCGGGAACTGCAGCAGGTGTGCATAGAAGATGTCGATCAGTTCGCCACGTTTGTCCTTGAGCAGGCCATGCAGCTCCAGCAACAGGGCTGCATCCTCTTCATCGAAAGTCAGAAAGGCTTTGCGCTGCGCGATCTCCGCATCGTCGATGCCGATCTCATACAACAGTGACGAGCTCGGGGGCATGATCAGATCTGCTTCACCTTGATGTTCAAGGTCTGTATGCGATAGGCGATCTGGCGCGGCGTCATGTCCAGCAGGCGCGCAGCTTTGGCCTGCACCCAGCCTGCCTGCTCCAGTGCGGCGATCACGCGTTCGCGTTCATCAAGATGCGGATCGTCCAGGTCGACGTTCTGCACCGGGCCGCGCGAAGCGGAGATCTTCTCGTCGATGCCGGTGAGCAGGATCGCATCGCGGTCTATGGTTTCTCCTTCCGTCATCACCGAGGCACGTTCCAGGCAGTTCTCCAGTTCGCGCACGTTGCCCGGCCAGTCGTGATGCATCAGCACGCGCAGTGCGGCTTCGGTGAGGCTGAGTGTGCGGCCTTGTTGCGTGCTGACCTTCTCCACCAGGAAGCGCGCGATGTCGGGGATGTCTTCCATGCGCTCACGCAGCGGCGGCAGGGTCAGCGGCATCACGTTCAGACGGTAATACAAGTCTTCGCGGAAGCGACCTTTCTCCACCTCGGCCTCCAGATCGCGGTGCGTCGCCGCCACCACGCGCACGTCCACCTTGATGGTCTTGGTGCCGCCCACGCGTTCCAGTTCGCCTTCCTGCAACACGCGCAACAGCTTGGCCTGGAACGAGGCGGAGATCTCGCCGATCTCGTCGAGGAACACGGTGCCGCCTTCGGCTTGTTCGAAGCGTCCCTTGCGTTGCGCGACCGCGCCGGTGAAGGCGCCTTTCTCGTGGCCGAACAATTCCGATTCGAGCAAGGTCTCGGGCAACGCGGCGCAGTTCAGTTTCACGAAGGCATTGCGCGCACGCGGCGAGTTGTAGTGGATGGCATTGGCGATCAGCTCCTTACCAGTACCTGTCTCGCCGCGGATCAGTACCGTGGTGTTCCACTTCGCCACCAGACGCACCTGTTCGAAGATGCGGCGCATGGACTGGGTGTGGCCGATGATGTTGTCGAAGCCGTATTGCGCGCGCACGGTGCGGCGCAGGCCGTCGCGCTCTTCGGCGAGTGCCAGTTTCTCCTGCGCAACTTCCTGCGACAGGCGCACGCTCTGGCCGATCAGGTTGGCCACCATCTCCAGGAAGTGGCGATACTCGTCCAGCTGGTCGGCCATGCCCATGGCCGGTTGCGCAGCCAGCACGCCGACCACCTTCTGGCCGATGCGGATCGGCACGCCGACGAAGGCGCCCTGCGGGTTGTAGATACCCATGCGCGACAGGAAGCGCGGCTCGTCCATGATGCAGTCGACCACGATGCTGTTGCCGGTCTTGAGGATGGTGCCGACCACGCCTTCGCCGGGCAGGTAGCTCACTTCCTCGGTGACGGTGTCGGACACGCCGTACACCAGCGACACTTGCAGCTCGCCGGTGGCGGCGTCGATCAGGCTGACCATGCCGCGGTCCAGCGCCACGCCTTCATGCAGCGCGTTCAGCACGCCGTCCAGCGTTTGCTTGAAATTGAGCGAGTGCGACAGCACGCGGCTCACCTGATACAGCGTCTCCAGTTCGGCGCGCAGCAGGTCGAGTTCTTCGCGGGTATCAGACATGGCTGCCTCCGTGTTTGAAAGACTCGCGCAGCGACTCGTTCGCCTCCTCGCCCGCGTGCGGGAGAGGATTGTGGAGAGGGAAACGGGCTTGCCCGTTCGTCAGCGGCAGTTGCACGCGCATGCGGCAGCCGGCGTGATAGTTGGGATCGATGTCCAGTGTGCCGCCGTGGCGGCTCACGACTTCCTGGGCCATGGCAAGTCCCAGTCCGAGGTGCTGTTTTCCTGCACCCTTGGTGGTAAAGAAAGGCTGGAACACGGTGTAGCGCAACTCGTCCGGCACCCCGGGGCCGGTGTCTTCCACCATCACTTCCAGATGGTCGCTGAGCACTGTGCAGGCGATGCGCAATTCGCGCGTGCCGCCGCGTCGCTCGTTCATCGCCTCGATGGCATTGGCGACCAGATGTTTGAACAGGTTGGTCAGCTGTGCCGGATGCGCCGCCAGGGTGGCGGACTGCGCGGCAGGCGACCATTCCACCACGATGCCGGCGCTGAGCAGGTTGGCCGTGGCCAGCTTGAGCACGTCCACCAGCACATCGTTGATGTCTATCAGCTGCATTGTCTCGTCATCATGTTCCGGGATGCAGGCGCGCAAGGTCTCCAGCGCCTCGCGGCTCTTGCTGATCGCTTCTTCCAGCGCGCTGGCGGTGATGTCGCCGGAGCCATTGCTTGCACCCTGGCTGGACAGGCGACGCTCCAGCATGGTGGTGGCGGCGCTCAGCATGTTGAGCGGGCCTTCCAGCTGGAACACCGCGCCGGCCAGTGTCTCGCGCAGGCCTTGTATGCGTTCATGTTCGGCCAGCAAGGCGCGCAGGCTGTTGATGCGCATCGCTTCCTGTTGCCGCTTCAGTTCGCTGATGTCCTGGATGGTGAGCAACAGATAGTGGCGGCGCGTGGGCTCGTAGAAGGCATCCGCGCCGACATCCTGCTCTTCGAACCATGACACAGCGCAGGAGAACCAGCGCGTGGTCTTCTTCGGCGTCTCGATCTGCACTTCGCGCGCGGCGATGTTGCGGTGTTTCTCATAGGCCGTGCTGAAGGCGTCGCCCATCTGTGCGCGCAACTCGGTGAGCAAACGCGCCGCAGGCTCCTTGCCCAGATCGCCGATCAGCTTCTTGTATTCCTGATTGTCCAGCAGCACCTGTTCGTGATCGTCCAGCAGCACGATGGCGACCTGCGCCGCATCCACCACCGATTCGATCAGAGCCTTCTGGTTCTGTACCTGACGCTCCAGGCGGTGCACCTCGGTTACGTCGCGCTGCATGCCGAGGAAGTGCGTGGTCTCGCCCTGATCGTTCACCACCGGGGTGATGGTGACGTCGGCCAGATAGCGGCTGCCGTCCTTCCTTTTGTTCACCAACAAACCGTTCCACGGACGCTGGCGCTGAATCTGCGCCCACAGCGTTTCGTACACCAGCTTGGGCGTCACGCGGTAGGACAGGATGGATTCGTTATGGCCGACGATCTCTTCCTGGCTATAACCGGTGATGCGCGAGAACGCACCGTTCGCGTACAGGATGTTGGCGTGCGCATCGGTGATAGAGATCGCCAGCGCGGCTTGCGCGACCGCCTGCCGGAACAGATGTGTCGGCAGGTTCTCTGGAGGGTGCTTTTGCTCGGACATGTGAACTCCGTAATGGATGACATCACACATTCAGCAATAAACATGCCCGTAATTTTTCGTTTTCCGCTCAATGCCGCAGTCATTGGGCGAATTGTTATGTTTGCTACATCGGTGCATGCGCGAACCTGACAACGACAAGGGTTTTCTGCACCGCGCTGGTGCGCATATCTCCCAAATGCCTGATTCCGTGCACACCCTTTCGGTGCGCGACAGTTGGCACGGGCCTTGCAGAGTAGGGCTCAGGAGAACGAACGCGATGTCGGAAATATTTCTACTGCTATTGGGCACGGCGCTGGTCAACAACGTGGTGCTGGTGAAGTTCCTGGGACTGTGCCCGTTCATGGGCGTGTCCCGGAAGATGGACGGTGCGCTGGGCATGGGCATGGCCACCACTTTCGTGCTGACCTTCGCCACGGCCGCCAGCTGGATGCTGGAGCACTGGCTGTTGCAGCCGCTGGGTATCCAGTACCTGCGCATCCTCGCCTTCATCCTGGTGATCGCCGCCACCGTGCAGTTCACCGAGATGGCGATCCGCAAACTCAGTCCGGCTTTATATCAGGTGCTCGGCATCTATCTGCCGCTGATCACCACCAACTGCGCAGTGCTCGGCGTGGCGCTGCTCAACGTGCAGGAGAAGAACGGTTTCATGCACAGCCTTCTATATGGCTTCGGTTCCGCGCTCGGTTTCACGCTGGTGATGCTGTTGTTCACCGGCCTGCGCGTGCGCCTCTCGCTGGCGCAAGTACCCGCCGCATTCGCGGGTGCGCCCATCGGTTTCGTGGTCGCGGGTTTGCTCTCGCTGGCATTCATGGGTTTTGCCGGCTTGGCTTCTCATTAAGGAATACAAATGTTAGTCGCCGCCATCGTTAGTCTGACTGTCCTCGGCACCGTGCTCGGTCTGCTGCTCGGGCTGGCTGCGCGCTACCTGCGCGTGGAAGGCAACCCCATCGTCGCCGAGATCGAACAGATGCTGCCAGGTTCGCAATGCGGTCAGTGCGGCTATCCCGGTTGCACCGGTGCGGCGCAGGCGCTGGCCGACGGCAGTGCGCCGGTCACCCTGTGCCCGCCGGGCGGTGTGGCGCTGGTGCAGGCACTGGCCGACAAGCTGGGCGTGGAAGCCGACCTGTCCGGCGTGGAAGACAAAGGCCCGCAAGTCGCCGAGGTGAAGGAAGAGATCTGCATCGGCTGCACGCGCTGCTTCAAGGTCTGTCCCACCGACGCCATCATGGGCGCGGCGCAGCAGATACACGTGGTGTTCCGTGAAGCCTGCACCGCCTGCAGCAAATGTGTGGATGTGTGTCCGACCGAAGCGTTGTCGCTGCAAGCCGTGCCCGTGACCTTGCAGTCCTGGTACTGGAACAAGCCGAAGCTGGAGGCTGCGTGAAGATCTTCGAAAAATTTTTCTCCGGCATGCGCGGCGGCGTGCACCCCGAAGGCCGCAAGGACCTGTCGGCGGCACGCGGTATCCGTGCCGTGCCGCTGCCCGGTAAACTCTATGTGCCTTTGCAGCAACACATCGGCGCACCGGCCATCCCCGTGGTCAGCGTGGGTGACCGAGTATTGAAAGGCCAGCTCATCGCCGCCGCGCAGGGCAACGTCTCCGCGCCGGTGCATGCGCCGAGTTCCGGCACCATCGTCGCACTGGGCGACCATGTGGCGCCGCATCCTTCCGGTCTGCCGGTGCCCACCTTCACCCTCGAATGCGACGGACTGGATGAATGGACGACGCTGGATGTCTGCGACGATCCGTTCGCGCTGGAAGCCGAAGAGATCTCCGCACGCGTTTCTTCCGCGGGCATCGTCGGTCTCGGCGGTGCGACCTTCCCCTCCGCACTGAAGCTGAACCTGAGCCGCGGTGTGCGGACGCTGATCATCAACGGCGGCGAGTGCGAACCCTATCTCACCTGCGACGACCGCATCATGCGCGAACGCGCCACCGCCATCGTGGAAGGCATCAGCCTGATCGCACAGGCGGTCGCCGCGAAAGAAGTGATCGTCGGCATCGAGGACAACAAGCCGGAAGCCATTGAGGCGATGCGCGGTGCCGCGCGTGCTTCATCGATGAAAGTGGTGGCCATGCCCAGCATGTATCCGATGGGTTCCGAGAAGCAGATCATCCAGGTGCTGACCGGACAGGAGATCCCCGCGGGCGGGCGTCCGGCCGACATCGGCGTGCTGGTACACAACGTCGCCACCGCCTTCGCCGTGCATCAGGCGATCCGTTTCGGCAAACCGCTCATCTCCCGCATCGTCACCGTCAGCGGTGGTGCGATCAAATCGCCCGCGAACGTGGAAGCGCTGGTGGGTACGCCGGTGCAGGAACTGATCGATTTCGCGGGCGGTTTCTCGCAAGCTGCAACGCGCATGGTGCTGGGCGGCCCGATGATGGGGCAGCACATCACCAACACCGCGGTGCCGGTGGTGAAGGGCAGTAGCGGCATCCTCGCGCTGACCGCGGACGAGATCGGTCAGGACGAAGCCTCGCCGTGCATCCGTTGCTCAACCTGTGTGCGCGCCTGCCCGGTCGGTCTGCTGCCGCTGGAGATGGCGGCACACATCCGCGGTTCCGATCTGGCCGGTGCGGTCGATCTCGGTCTCAAGGATTGCATTGCCTGCGGTTCCTGTTCCTATGTGTGTCCGGCACACATCCCGCTGGTGCATTACTTCAACTATGCCAAGGGCGACCTCGCCGCGCAGGAGCGCGGCAAGCTGAAACAGGAAGCCACCAAGAAACTGGCCGAAGCACGCAGCGAACGTCTGGCACGCATCGAGCGTGAACGCGCCGAGATGATGGCGAAACGCAAGGCTGCGCGCGCCGCTAAAGAGGCGGCCGCCAAGGCTGCCGCTGAAAAAGAAGCTGCCGAGAAAGAGTCCGCCGCGCAGGCGCCGGAGGAGACAGCATGAACCCCATCGCCCATTCCCCGCACGCCCACGCGCCGAGCTCCATCGGCAAGGTGATGCTCACCGTGATGCTGGCGCTCGCACCCGCCACCGTGTTCGGTTTCTGGCTGTACGGCTGGCCTGCCATCAATATTTGGGCGGTATCGCTGATCGCCGCGATTCTCGGCGAGGCATTCGTCATCCGCATCCAGCAGCGCGCGGTGAAGCCGGTGATCATGGATGGTTCCGGCATTCTCACCGCCTGGCTGCTGGCCTTGTCGCTGCCGCCTTACGCGCCCTGGTGGATCGCGGTGCTGGGCAGTCTGTTCGCGGTGGTCGTCGGCAAGCAGATCTTCGGCGGGCTGGGACAGAACGTGTTCAACCCGGCCATGGCCGCACGCGTGATGCTGCTCATCTCCTTCCCGCTGGAGATGACCACCTGGGGCATCCCGTCGACGCTGAGTTCGCCGAACGGCTTGAACCTGATCGAAGGTCTGAAGATCACCTTCCTCAGCCAGCCGCTGGACGGCATGGCGAGCGCTTCCCTGCTGGGACATGTGAAGACGGAATTCACGCGCGGCATCGGACTCGACCAGGCGCTGACCGGCTACTTCACGCCGATGGATGCCTTGTCCGGTTTGCGTGTCGGCAGTCTGGGTGAGACGGCAGCCGTGCTGATCCTGCTCGGCGGTCTGTTCCTCATCGCGCGCCGCATCATCACCTGGCATGCGCCGGTCGCGATGCTGCTCGGCGTGGCTGTGCCCGCGCTGGTGTTCAGCTTCATCGACGGAAACCACTACGCCGGTCCCATGGTGCACCTGCTGTCCGGTGGTGTGATGCTGGGCGCGTTCTTCATCATCACCGATCCGGTCACTTCACCGAATACCACCACCGGGCAATTCATCTTCGGTCTCGGTTGCGGCCTGCTCACTTGGGTCATCCGTACCTGGGGCGGTTACCCGGAAGGCGTGGCCTTCGCGGTGCTGCTGATGAATGCCGCCACGCCGTTGATCGACCAATATGTTAAGCCGCGCATCTATGGCCGCGACCGCAAGGGCGCTGCATTGCCGGCGAAGAAGGGGGCGTGATGAAACTCGAAGAACTGCGCACCAAGCTCGGATATCAGGCATCGCTGCTGGGCAGTGTGGCTTTGCTCACCAGTGCCGCGCTGGCCTTCGCCTCGCTGGCGACCGGGCCGGACATCAAGGCGGCAGAAGAGGCCGACCTCAAGCAATCGCTGACGCAGGTATTGCCGGGTAGTTATGACAACGAGTTGTTGAAGGATACGGTGACCCTGCCGGGCGGCGAGGGCGAGGTTCTGGCCTGGCGTGCACGCAACAAGGGCAAGGTGGAAGCGGTGGTGTATCGCATCACCGGTTACGGCTACTCCGGTGCCATCGTATGTGTGATGGGTGTGTCGCGCGAAGGCAAGCTGCTCGGTGTGCGCGTGATCAAGCATGCCGAGACGCCGGGTCTGGGCGACAAGATCGAACCGGCCAAGAGCGACTGGATCTTGAACTTCACCGGCAAGTGGCTGGGTGAACCGTCCATCGACAAATGGGCGGTGAAGAAGGACGGCGGCGTGTTCGACCAGTTCGCCGGCGCCACCATCACACCGCGTGCGGTGGTGAAGGCGGTGAAGGAAGGCCTGCAGTTCTTCGAAGCGAACAAGGTGCAACTGCTGGATGAAGCAGGAGGTGAAAAGTGAACGAGAAATACGGTCGCATCACACGAGAAGGTCTGTGGAACAACAACGTCGTGTTCGCGCAGATGCTGGCGCTGTGCCCGCTGCTGGCGGTGACCAGCACGGCCACCAACGGACTGGGCATGGGACTGGCGAGTACCGCCGTGCTGCTGATGTCCAACATCATCGTGTCCAGCGTGCGTCACCTGATCAGTCCCGAGGTGCGCATCCCGGTCTACATCGTGTTGATCGCCACACTGGTCACGCTGGTGGATATGAGCCTCAACGCCTGGGCGCATGAGCTGTACAAGGTGCTGGGTCTGTTCATCGCATTGATCGTGGTGAACTGCGCCATCCTCGGCCGCGCCGAATCGTTCGCCTCCAAGAACTCGGTGCCGGATGCGGCGCTGGACGGTCTGATGATGGGCATGGGCTTCACGCTGGCGCTGGTGGCGCTGGGTGGTGTGCGCGAGATACTGGGCAGCGGCACGCTGTTCGCCAACGCGCATCTGCTGCTGGGGCCTGCCTTCGCCTTCCTCGAAACAACCATCGTGCCCGACTACAAAGGTTTTCTGCTGATGATCCTGCCGCCGGGCGGATTCATGGCCTTGGGCTTCCTGCTGGCTGCGAAGCGTGTCTATGACCGCCGCCGCGCCGAACGTGCCGATGCGGTGGCCGCTGCTGCCGCCGCCGCTAATTAGGAGATGGCAATGAACACCTTCAGTAATGGGCTTATGCGAGTTGGAATACAAAGTGCATCGCGCGCAATAGCCAGTACATATCGGGTGGATGGGCAAGGTTGCGTGCACCGCGCAACGCCGATGTCCACGCCGTGTAAGCGCTTGGTGGAGGTGTACTAATGCAAGTCGGCATCGCTTATTCCGAAACCGTCAACCAGCTCTGGCTACGCATCGAAGTGCCGGAAGAGGCCACCGTGCAGCTCGCCATCGAGCAGTCCGGCATCCTCGGCAAGTTCCCGTACATCGACCTTGCGGAATACAAGGTGGGCATCTTCGGCAAGATGGCCGAGCTGGATGACAAGCTCAAGCCGGGCGACCGCGTCGAGATCTATCGTCCCATCACTGCCGATCCGGCAACCGTGCCGAGACGCGTGTTCGCCGGTGACGATGAAGAATGAAGGCGCACCTGACCTACTGCGCGAATCGATTGCTGCGTTGCGCGGTACTCGCTTCCTCGCCTATCTCACACGATATGTCTCGTCACTCCGTTCCGGGCGCCTTGCACTCGAATCGCTCGCTACGGTCATATGCACCTTCATCGAGTGATAACTTTTTTCTTTAACCAACCTCAGGAAACATAACCATGCTATTCGATACCTACGAAACCAAAGGCCTGCTGTTCAACATGAACTTCAAGGAGAGTGACGGCAACTACGCCGGCTATCGCGGCGACCTCGTGCTGGAACTGGGCGAAGTGGGCGATGCACTGGGCCACCGCAAGCCGCCCGTGTCCACCATCAAGAACACCGTGGTGCTGGCAGAGAACGACAAGATCAAGATGTACGTCGGCAGCCTGGACGACCTGGCATTGCTGCCGCAGATCCTCGACTACTACAAGGCGGACTTCGCCGACAATGTGATGATCATCCTGTTCGTGGTGAACATCGCCAAGCCGCTGGTGATCGAGAAGGATGGCTACAGCTTCACCGCCATCTCCATGCAGGAAGGTCTGATCTGGAACGAGCTGATCGACATGGCCGCGCTGGACAAGGGCGACTTCAAGGGACAGTCCCCGACCACCAAGATCGTGACCGTGTACAAGGCACTGGGCGACTACAAGCCCAAGGGCGACAAGGTGTCGTTCGACGAAGCGATGACTCGTACTGTGGAACTGACACGCGCAGGTCGCGGCCCGGTTTGATTTAGAACTGGACCCATGATTTTTAGGTAGAGCCAATATGTCCAGAATAGGACTCTTCTTCGCCAGCAGCACCGGCAATACGCGGCGCATCGCCAAGGCCATCAAGAAACGTTATGACGACGAGACGATGGCCGACGCGTTGAACGTCAACAAGGCGACGCCTGAGTTGTTCGGCAGTTACGAGCAACTCATCCTCGGCACGTCCACGCTGGGGGCGGGGGCGTTGCCGGGGCTGTCCACCGACTGCATGGGCGGTGGCTGGGAAGAGTTCCTGCCGCAGATCGAGCATCTGGATTTCAGCGGCAAGACTATCGCCCTGTACGGACTTGGCGACCAGAACAAATACGCGGAAGAATTCGTCGATGCGATGGGCATCCTGTACGAGTTCTTCAAGGCGCGTGGTGCAAGTTTCGTCGGTGCATGGCCGGCCGATGATTACGAGTTCATCTCATCCAAGGCGCTGCTCGACGATGACTTCGTCGGCCTCGCACTGGACCAGGAGAACCAGAAGCTGATGACCGATGCGCGGGTGGATGCATGGCTGAAGCTGATCTCTCCAGCATTCGGGCTGCCGTCATGAGCAAGCGAAGAGCCACACTGTTCCGCCGTTTGCGCACCAAACACCGCAAGCAGGCGATGATCGTCGGTGTGGTCGGCTACACCGCCGAAAGCTGGGCAGAGGTGAAGGCCACGGCCACTGATCCGCAATGTTTTGAAGAGTCGTTCGAGAAATGGAAGGAAGTCGCGCTCTCCGCGCGGCGCGAGTTCCAGCGTTCGGGCGTGCAGGCGGTCGAGTACCAGATCGAACCGCAAGTGTTCGCCGACTGGTGTGCACAGCATCAGCAACAGAACGATTCAAAATCGCGCGCCGAGTTCGTCTCGGAAAAATTGAGCGCAGCCTACAACCAGTCTGCTTGATCCCCGTCCGGCAGTGCACCATCGGGATGCGCTGCGATCTGTTTTTGTGCATTTTCAGTCCGGCTTGACGCACAAGACCATGCCAATGGCATGGTAATAACCTTGTAACGGGTGCTTGGCATGATGCTTGCTGAATGAGGGGGGCAGTTGTGCACCAATCAATTCAGGAGAACACATGTCGAACCAGGAAGTCTTCTTCAAATGGACCGACGCATACAGCGTCAATATCAAGACCATCGACGACCAGCACAAGGAGCTGGTCAATATCCTCAATCGCCTGTTTATCGCGGTATCCAAGCGCGAGGGAGACAAGGTGATCGCGGGTATCCTCGATGCGCTGATGAGTTATACGCAGACGCATTTCGCTCTGGAAGAGCGTCTGCTGCAGCAGGCGAAATACAAGGATTTCGCCGCGCACAAGGAAGAGCATCGCAAGCTGCTGGACCAGCTGGATCGACTCTGCAAGAAACACCTGCTGGAAGACAAGCCCATCTATTTCGAGATGCTGAGTTTCCTCAAGCACTGGTTGAAGGAACACATCCAGGGCGTGGACATCCTGTACAGCGACGACCTGGTCAAGGCGGGGTTCTCGACTGCGGCATGGGAACAGAGCGCGAATGAGGAATTCGCCAAAATGTCAGCCTCCAAGAAATGGTGGGAGCTGTGGAAGGCGGCTTGATGCTTGCCATTGCAGGGCATCCGGCTCTGCTTTGCTGCGCAGGCGGTGAGTGACGGAGTTGTTCCATTGGCATGATGTTTGCTGCATGAAAACCATCTACATATGTGCGATCAGAAAGGAGAACACATGACTACCCGGAATACATTCTTTGAATGGCAGGATGCATACAGCGTCAACATCCGTCATCTGGACGAACAGCACAAGGAGCTGGTCAACATGCTCAATTGCCTGTTTATCGCCGCCTTCGAACGCAAGGCCAACACCACCATCGTGTATATCCTCGATGCATTGATGAACTATTGCAGCAAGCACTTCGCGCTGGAGGAACGCTTGCTGGAGCAGTTGCAGCACAAGGACCTGGACGCGCACCGGCACGAGAACCGCAAGCTGCTCGAACATCTGGACCTGCTGCACAAGAAACACCTGCGGGATGATCTGCCTGTCTATTTCGACATGCTGTACTTCCTCAAACATTGGATGACCGACCACTTCCACGGCGTGGACAGCGAGGATCTGATCAAGGTGGGACTCTCGACTGCGGCCTGGGAAAAGAGTGCCAACGAGGAGTTTCCGGAGATGTCCGCTTCGCGATCCTTGTGCGGGAAACTGAAGGCCGCCTGAGTCGCACGTTCTTCGTGCAGCTCAGCGGGTGAAGTCGATCTGCTGTACGCGGTAGCCGCGCTTCGCCATCAATGCGGGCAGGCCGCCATCGCCGAACATATGCAGACTGCCGACGGCGGCGAATATCTTCTTGCCGCTGCGGTGCTGCGCATCGATTTTATCAGCCAGCGCGGGATTGCGTTCGTCCAGCAGCTTGTGCATGAATTTGCGCTGTTCCGGTGTCTTGACGCAGTCGCACCATAATTCGTAGCGCGCCAGTTCCGCGCTGTCCGATCCGTCCCATATCTTTGCGATGCGGCGCAGTTGTTCGCGGTCCTTGCCGGTTTCCATTTCTTCGAGCGATGTCTCCATGTAGCTGATGGCCGCTTGCTCGTCGTCCTGTTTCAGCGTGGCGATCTGCGATTCCGGCGTCTCCAGCGAGATCACCTCTTTTTGCGCGGCATGCCCGATGCCGGACAATACAGCGTCGATGGCGTAGGCGGATTCCAGTCCGTCCAGTCTGGCTTTCATGAGGGTGATGGTGATCAGCTGCATCTCGCCCGGATAAGCGGCGATGGCGTCGTAAGGCATGCAACTGGCATCGGCCTGTTTGCGCAGCCGCGCAGTCAGCGCGGCAGGCAAGGCCGTGTCGGCGGGCAATGACAACTCAGACATGCCCTGCGTCACGCGCTGCCGGATATCGGCATCCATCATGTCCAGTTCCAGCGCCAGCACGTCGCTACCATCGAGCGCCTTCATCACAGCCGGGCCGGGAAACATCCACTCGAACTTGGCGACATGTATCGTTCCATACAGCCACGAGTCGTGCCCGTCCTTGCTGATGCGCCACAGGAAGCCGCGATCCCGGGTGTGGCGCATGGCGTCCTGGATCTGTTCCTGCGTAGGAGGGGCGGGCGGAGGCGGGCAGTCAGTTGGCTGGGGTGCGGCAAGCAGCGGACTGGCAGACAACAATATGGCGAGCAATGCGTTACGGAACAGATCGGACATGAGGCCTCCTTGAATGACCATGCTGCAACATGGGGCAAGGGCGCACGGTAGTTTGTCCCGACAGCCGGGTCAATCTTCATATATGGCCAGCGCGCAAAACGGGCTGGCACGCTATTTGCTTAATGCTTTGTAGGAAAACTGACAGAACAAAGCCATGGAACTCGCCAGAGACGAATACGCCACCCATTCCGCCTACGATGAACTGCTGGATCGTGAACTGAGGCCGCGCCCTGCAGCCCAGCCCTTGTTCGACTATATGAATTCGCTGCACGAGGACGAGCTGGCCAAGCGACGGCAGGCGGTGGACGCCACCATCATGGCCATGGGCATTACCTTCACCGTATACAGCGAGGCGGGTAACATCGACCGCGTGTGGCCGTTCGACCCGGTGCCGCGGGTGATGGGGCGCAAGGAATGGCAATCGATACAGGCCGGGCTCAAGCAACGCCTGCGTGCGCTGAACCTGTTCATCAACGATTTGTACAACGAACAACAGATCATCAAGGACGGCGTGTTTCCCGCCGAGGTGCTGGCAGGTTCGGGCAACTTCCGTCCGCAATGCGTGGGCATCACGCCCCGCTTCGGGGTGTGGGCGCACATTTGCGGCACCGACTTGGTGCGCGACAAGGACGGCACGGTGTATGTGCTGGAAGACAATCTGCGCGTGCCCTCCGGCGTGTCCTACATGCTGGAGAACCGGCAGGTCATGAAGCGTATCTTCCCCGAAGTGTTCCGCACCACGAATATTTTGCCGGTAGACGACTACCCGACCCAGCTCTACCAGACGCTGGCCGCGCTCTCGCCGCGCGAGAACGAGCAGCCGGTGATCGCCGTGCTTACGCCGGGCATCTACAACTCGGCCTATTTCGAACACAGCTACCTCGCGCAGCAGATGGGCGCCTATCTGGTGGAAGGCAGCGACATGGTAGTGGGCGCGGACGACATCGTGTACATGAAGACCATCACCGGCTTGCAGCGCGTGGATGTGATCTACCGCCGCATCGACGACGCCTTCCTCGATCCCGAAGTGTTCAACCCGGATTCGGTGCTGGGCACGCCGGGGCTGATGCGTGCCTGGCGCAAGGGCAATGTCGGCATCGCCAATGCGCCGGGCGCGGGCGTGGCGGACGACAAGGTGGTGTACGCCTACGTGCCGCAGATCATCAAATACTATCTGGACGAAGAACCCATACTCGCCAACGTGCCCAGCTACCTGTGCATGATCGACGAACAGCGCGACTACGTGCTGGCCAACCTCGACAAGCTGGTGGTGAAGCCGGCCAACGAATCCGGCGGCTACGGCATGCTGATCGGACCGCGCGCGACGCAGGAAGAGCGCGACAAGTTCGCCGAACTGATCCGCAAGGACCCGCGCAACTACATGGCGCAACCCACACTGGAGATCTCTACCGCGCCGACCTTGGTGGACGGCAAACTCGCACCGCGCCATCTCGACCTGCGGCCCTTCGTGCTGCAATCGGACCAACTGTACGCCACCACCGGCGGCCTTACCCGCGTCGCCATGCGCAAGGGATCGCTGGTGGTGAATTCCTCGCAGGGCGGCGGCAGCAAAGACACCTGGATCGTGGAGGACGCAGCATGATGCTCGCCCGTGTAGCCGAGAACCTGTACTGGATGGCGCGTTACCTGGAGCGCGCCGAGAACACCGCACGCCTGATCAACAGCACCACGCACGTGCTGCTCGACCTGCCGCATGGCGCCACCTTCGGTTGGACGAATCTGGTCGAGATCGCGGGGCTGGACGATCTGTTCGCGCAGCATTATCCGGAGGCGAACGAGGAAGCGACCATGCGTTTCCTGATCGAGGACGAGCGCAACCCGAGCGCCATCTTCTCCTGCGTGAAATATGCCCGCGAGAACACGCGCACCCTGCGCGAAGTGTTGCCCGCCGAGATGTGGGAACGCATCAACAGCCTGTATCTGTATGTGCGGCAGAATGCGCAGGCGGCATGCCAGAGCCGGCGCGAACGCTACATGGTGCTGAACGAGATCATCCAGCAGCGCCACGCTATCGTCGGCCTGTTCTCCGGCACCATGCCGCACGACGAGGCTTATCAACTCATCAAGCTCGGCCGCAACGTCGAACGCGCCGACATGACCACGCGCATCCTCGATCTGCATTCCGCCATCAGCTTCCCCGACGACAGCGTGGTGCGCGAAGCGCTGGTGGAACGCATCTGGATGAGCACGCTCGATTCACTGTCGGCCTACCAGACATATCGCCGTCTGGTCTCCATGCATGTGCGCAGCAACGACGCCGTGCGCTTCCTGTTGCAGGACATGCGCTTCCCGCGCAGCGTGGCGCACTGCCTGAGCGAGATGGAAAGCAGCTTCAAGCTGATGCCGAAGTCGCAACAGTTGCAGCAGCTCACCGCCTTGCTGCGGCTAAAGATCGCACAGCATGCAACGGACAATCTCGATGCAGTAGCGCTGCATGAGTATATCGATGTGGTGCAGATGCAGTTGGGTGAGATACACGATGCACTGCTGCAGAATTACTTCCATGCCTGGCAAGACGGCGTTGTGCCGTCCGTTCAGGCGCAGGGAGAGATCGAGTTTGCCCAGCAATGAAAGCGCGTGTTAGTGTTGCGCGCCCAAAGACGCACCGCCGCGAAGCGGCGGCTTTAACAACCTGAAATGATCGTATCGATATGACATATTGCGTGGCCATCAACACCGAGGAAGGCCTGGTGTTCTGCTCCGATTCGCGCACCAACGCGGGCTTCGACAACATCTCCACCTACACCAAGATGCACTCCTTCGTGTGGCCCGGCGAACGCTCCTTCGTATTGCTTTCGGCGGGTAACCTCGCCACCACGCAAGCCGTCGTCAAACGCATCTGGAGCGACATCGAGAACGCGGCACCGGTCAACTTGCAGTTCGTGCCGACCATGCTGGCCGCTGCCGACTACATCGCCAGCATCAGCGCCGGCGTGCAGAAACAGCATGCCGAGCGCGACACCGCCAACACCAATTTCGAAGCCACCTTCATCTTCGGTGGACAGGTCGGCAACGACCGACCCGAGACCCTGCTCATCTACCCGCAGGGCAACTACATCCACGAATCGGACGACCATCCCTTCCTGCAGATCGGCGAAGTGAAATACGGCAAGCCCATCCTCGACCGCATCATCAAACGCGACACACCGATAGAGCGCGCCGCCCGCTGCGCACTGGTGTCGATGAATTCCACCACCCGCAGCAACCTCACCGTCGGCCCGCCCATCGACCTGCTCATCCTGCGCAAAGGTGCACTCGATTTCGGTCAGCGCATGACGCTCACCGAGAACGATCCCTTCGCCAAGGAACTGTCTGAAGCGTGGAATCAAGGCCTGGTGCAGGCGTTGATGGGCTTGCCCAGATTCCCCTGGGAGAGCTGAGCACATGAACGTCTCGATGTATCACAACCCCAAATGCAGCAAATGCAGAGCGACCCTAGCCCTGTTGCAGGAAAAAGGCATAGCGCCGGAACTGATCACATATCTGGAAACCTCCCCCACAGTGGCGGCGCTGGCAGAAGTAGTGAAGAAACTGGGCAAAGGCCCCAAGGCCATCATCCGCTTCAACGAAGACCTTGCCAAAGAACTCGGCATCTCTCAGACAGATGAGCGGCCCGATGCCGAATGGCTGCAGATCATTGCCGACAACCCGAAACTGCTGGAGCGACCGATCGTGATCAATGGCGACAGGGCGGCTATCGGCAGGCCACCGGAGCAGGTGCTGGGGATTCTGTAAGTCGTCTTCTTTCTATCCATATGGTCAAAAGCAGGGGTTGAGGCGGGTAGCACCAAGTGCTACCATTTGCCATGCCCCAAAAGCCTCCAATCACCGTTCGAGCATTCAAGACAGCATGGTTTGCCAAAGAAGCGCGCAAGGCCAAGATACCCGATGAGGATTTGTGCCGAGCCATCCGGCAGGTCATGCAAGGGCAAGCGGATGATCTTGGTGGCGGGGTGTTCAAGAAACGCCTGAACGACAACATGCACCGATCAATCATTTTGGCCAAGGCAGGGAAGCGTTGGATATATGCCTACCTCTTTGCCAAGAAGGATCGCGAGAACATCACGCCGAATGAATTGACCGCCTTCAAGAAATTGGCGAAGGACTATGCGAGTGCCGGGGAAGAGAAGATTGCCGCCCTGTTGGCGAATAAAGAATTACTGGAGATATGCCATGACGACTAAAACGACTACAGCAAAACCCAAGAGCGACGCATTTGCCGCTATTCATAGTGCAGCAAGCGGATTGCACCGTGCGGGTGCCATCACCAAAACGACGCTACGCGAATACGATGCGCTCTGCCTGGATGTTGTCCCGGAGTTCAATGCTCAGGACATCAAACGCATTCGCGAGCACGCTCACGTCAGCCAACCTGTCTTTGCGCGCTATTTGAACACCAGTGAATCTACTGTTCAGAAGTGGGAAACCGGCCAGAAACGCCCAAGCGGGATGGCGCTTCGTTTGTTGAGCGTGGTTGAAAAACACGGTCTTGAAGTGCTGGTGTAAGCGTTACTGAGAAGCAACGAAGATCGGGATTGGATTTTGCAAAATTGATTCTTGTTTGATTGCAAGACATGACCATAAACGTTTCCTAAACGTCCTTTTTTAGGAGCCACTGCCATGGATATTGGGATTTCCCACAGTGATAATTTCGAACAAGACATGTTCGAAGAAATTTCCTCCGCATCCAACTTGGAAGGGATTGCACTTCAAGCGGAATCTCGCTCGAATCAACAGATGGCCGCGCTTGAATGGATGATTGTTCCAGCAATCGCCATTTACATAGCAAAGCCGTTTATTGATAAATTTCTCGCCAAAGCAGCTGAAGATTCTCTAGAGTTTGCGTACCCACGATTCAAGGCCACCCTCCAGTCTCTTGTTGTTCGCCTCTTTAGGTGCGACCGATCAAAGTTCAAGACCTTTACCTCAGGCAAGGGAAAAGTTGTGGATGAAGGCTCTTGGCTTTTCGGTATTTACTCAGTTACTAGAAGCAACCAGCGCATGAAGTTTATTTTTTGCGACGGGATGACTGAAGATCAGTACAAATATGCGACCTCTCAGCTATTTACGCTTCTCAAGTATCATCACCTAGAAGGAGGTTCCGATGACATAACGCTCGGAATTGCATCGCTTCCAAACCCGAATGCACATGAAGTTTTTGTACGGTTCGATCTACAGAGTAAACGCTGGCGGGTGGTTGACCTTATTGAGGAAATCAAGCGAATAAAAGATGCAAGGCCACAGCCATAGTACGGTTTTCAACCTGAGGCCTAATGGAAGTATGAGGTCCGGTCTTGCAATATTTTTTGCTCAATTGCAGACCTGCCCCTTAGCATTGCTAGGGGGCGTTGTATACAATCAACCTCGCTCCAGAAGTATCTATATTTGGGCGTTTATAGGAGGGACAACTATGGCCCGTTTTATAACCGATGGCGAATCTTTTCTGAGTGATACGAGGCCGCTTGCGCCCGTCAGTCTTGCCTAAGATTCCTAAATCTGTTGTGCCAGCGCGTTAAATCCAAGATGTTTTTGCATGTTTCTTTGTATCGATAGAGAAACACAAGCTAGGTAATACGGCTGGGAGATTTTGAAAAGCCTTGCAGAAGGTTGGCGAAAGGCAAGCACGAGAATAGTCAACCCTCACTTGCTAATTGTCAGAACAAAAATCTTGCGCTTCTTGATTAGGTCGAGACGCCCAACTCGCGTAAGGCGCAATAACCAACGGGCATTGCGCCGTATGTGATTCCCGCCTCCGCCGCAATGCACAACAGCATCACCCAAACCGCTGCTGCAAGTAGCGAATGATGTCTCCCGATTCATACATCCACTGCACCTGACCATCATCGCCGGTGATGCGCAGGCAAGGTGTCTGCACTTTGCCGCCGCCTTGCAGCAAAGCTTCCTTGTGTTCCGCATCATGCTGCGCGTCGCGCAGTGTGATCGGCAATGACAGGCGTCCCATCTCGTGGCGTACCTTGATGCAGAACGGGCAGGTCTGGAAGTGGTACAGCGCCAGTTTTGCGCATTCGCTATCGACCTGTTGCTGCGCTTCCGCGCTGCGCACCATGCCCTTGGGCATCGCCAGCTTCGCCCATAGCAGCATGAACGGCATCAGTACCAGACGCAGTGTGCGGAAAAACATTCGTATCAAGGTTCTCATTATTTATTCCTGAAAGAGTGGTTGGTTTAACTGCCCCGGTAGTTTGGCAGGAAACTAATGCCGGTGCGTTTGACGAGTTCCGGATAGCTGATCGGCTTGCCGACCTTTGCCGTGTCCTGATTGTCGACCCAGTGCGCCCATGCCTTGTTCGCGGCAGGGTCGTAGACCAGTTTGAACAGATGCCTTGGCACCCAGACACGGTTGTGTCCGATGGTGGCGGGGGCGGAGTCGAATACCGGGCCGCTGATCACGTACACATCGCTCTGGGCGCGCATCACATATTTGCGCGTGGATTTCTCTATCCCTGCCCAGGCCTTGCGGTTGTTTAGCGGCGCTTGCGGCACCATGTTGGCGAGCGAAAAGCTTTGCGCCATGGATTCCGGCGTGGTCATGTCTGCTGCGGGTGCCATGTGGCCGCGGTCGTAACCGGAGCCTTTGTAGTCGTCCAGCTCCGCGCGCTCGGCACGGGGCAGGCGCGCATCGGCGAAGAATTTGTCCTTGCGCTTTTCATGTGCGCTTTGCAACGTCTTGCGGTTGAGTCGTTCGGCGACGTAGAGCGGCGTGCGGCTCTGGCCGGAGTGCAGCACGGCGAAAGCGCTGAAGCAGAGCGCGCGCAGTTTCTGCGCGTCCTGCTGTTTGATGAGCGGCGGTTCGCCGTTGGCGAAGATCTGGCGGCATTGTTCGAAGTCGTGCTGGTCGGCTGATGCATGCGGCGATATGACCAGCGAGATTGCAAAAACCAAGGAGAAGAACAGGCGTTGCATATATTCCGGGTATTCGTGGTGATCATGAAAAGGCGCGGCAGTCTATCGCAAATCAATGCAGCAACGTCCACATTCATAGTGCGAATTAGCCAACCGTGCTGCAGGCGCGTTCGAATGCATTCCGGCATCCTGTTGGCAATGCTTCTGTGAGCTAAAACAGGGTGAATCGGTACGGTATCGACATACGCTTCGTGGACAAATCGATCGGCGCTGGGTAATGTGGTCGCATGGTGCCGGCTTGATGGAGATCACACCCGAATTCACCCAATAAGTGATCCTGTGCCGGTACCGAGGAGGATTGATGCTATTTTATCGAAGTGATGAGAAGATCCGCTTGCGCGATTTTTTCTTGCGCTTTGTGTTTCTGTTCTTTCCAGCTGCGTTGCTGCTCACCATGGTCGTCGTGGCCTATAAGGACGCGGACAGACGCCATAATCTGGAAATCACCAAAGTGCGCGAGGCTGCACTGGTCGAGAACGCGCGGGTGCAGATCGCGCAGGATTTCCATGAGGTGATCTCTACCTTGCGAGTACTCGCCACGACGCCGGCATTGCGTCACTATGTCGAGCGCGGGGGGGCTGCAGAGCTGGCCGATCTGGAGAGCCAGTTCCTGGTGGTGGCGAGCGAGAGCAAACGCTATGACCAAATACGCCTTATCGATGCGGCCGGCATGGAGACGGTTCGCGTCAACTTCAACGACGGCCAGCCCGCTATCGTTCCGCGTGCAAAATTGCAGGACAAGTCGGGGCGCTACTTCTTTCGTGACACCGTCAAGCTGGGGCAGGGAGAGATATATGTGTCTCCGCTGGATCTGAACATCGAGCACGGGGAACTTGAACGCCCTTTCAAGCCGATGATCCGTTTCGGTATGCCCGTGTTCGACAAGGCAGGCCGCAAGCGCGGTGTGTTGCTGCTGAACTATTTCGGTCTGGATGTGCTGGAACACTTCCGTAGCGCCATTCAGGGCGGCGAGCAGCGTGGCGCGATGTTGCTGAACCGGGATGGTTATTGGCTGAGTGCATCCAAACCCGAGGATGAGTGGGGATTCATGCTGGGCAAGGCGGAACATACTTTCGGCAACGAATTCCCGGCGGAGTGGCAAACGATCAGTACCGGCGACAAGGGCGCGCTGAAAACGAAGAATGGTCTTTTCGTATTCAGTACGGCTCACCCGTTAAAGCCGGAACTGCACTCATCAACCGGTTCGCCGCTGCCCAGCGCGCCAAGTCAGCGCGAGATCGCAGCCACGGACTATTACTGGAAAATCGTAGCCTTTGTCTCCATGGAATCCTTGCACGGGCGGTCCTTTTTCAATCAGGACAGTGGCCGTTTCATGTTGCTGGTCGTCTATTCGCTGCTTGCATTGGGTATCGCGATCATCAGCTATACCAGCCTCGGGCGCAGGCAGGCATTAAGCTGGTTGCAGGAGAAAGAGAGGAATCTGCGCGAGATAACCGGCACCATGAGCGATGGTTTGCTGGTGATGGATAGTACCGGCAGGATCACGTTTGCCAACAAGGCTGTGACCACCATGCTGGGATACGAACTGATGGATATGCTGGGGCAGGACATGCACGAGTTGATGCATGTGAACGCAGATGGTACGCAGGAGCCAAGATCCGCTTGCAAGATGTTGAAGGTGCTGGAGACGGGGGCGACTTATCACAGCCTGGAAGAATTGTTCAGGTGCAAGGATGGTTCTTTACTGCCGGTGTCGGTGAGTGCGTCGGTACTGGTCAAGCAGGCGGGCAGTACGGGGATCGTGGTGGCCTTCCACGACATCACCGAGATCAAGCGCTTCGAGCGTGAACTGGAGCGTCGTGCGCAGACCGATGTGCTGACGGGATTGAACAACCGGCGTCATTTCTACGAACTGGCAGAGCAGGAATTGCTGCGCGCGAGACGGTACGTGAAACCGTTGGCACTGTTGATGTTCGATGTGGACCACTTCAAGCAGGTGAACGACAGCTACGGCCACTATGCAGGCGATGCAGTGCTGCGAAAACTGAGTGACGTCTGCCTGCATACCTTGCGCGAGATAGATATCGTCGGTCGCTTCGGCGGCGAGGAATTCGTTGTGATGATGCCGGAGACGAATACGCAGCATGCGATGGATGCGGCGGAAAGACTGCGACTGGCGCTTGCCGCCACCGAAGTGCCGATCGATAGCGGAGAGGCAATTCACTTCACTGTCTCCATCGGAGTAACCTGCCTGTGTGCCGACGATGAGAATGTGGATGCCGTGCTGAAACGCGCCGATACGGCCATGTATCAGGCCAAGGCTGCGGGCCGCAACCAGGTGAGCCTGGTCGCGGCTGCAAACTGAAGCAGGCTTCAGCGGTGCAGCATCCTGATATGCAGGTGCACGGTCTTACCGAAGCCGCCAGCCCCAGCGTCCGCCCCACTGGTGCAGTCCCAGCCCTGCCACGATGCTGGCCGTGCCGATCCACACCTGCGGCAGGATGGTCTCGTTGTTCAGGGCATGTCCGAGCAGCAGGGCCAGCACCGGGGTGATGAGGGTGATCAGCGCGACGCGGCCGGTATCCATGTGTTTGACCAGATAGAAGTACAGCGCGAAACCGAGCACCGAACCGAACACCCCCAGGTACAAGGTCGCCGCGATGGATTGCTGCGGCACGCTGCTGGGCACATGGCCGTCCATCAGGAACCAGGCGGCAAGGAACAGCGGCAGCGACACGGCCAACGTGCCGCAGGTCATCGCCAGCGGCGGGCTGTCGTCGCCGATGCGCTTCACCCACACCAGTCCCAGCGATTGCGCAGTGACGCCGCACAACAGCGTGACGATGCCGATGCCCGCGTTGGAGCCGAGATCGAGTCCGCCGTAGAACACCATCAGCAGGCCGAGCACACCCAGCCCCATGCCCGCCACCTTGTTGCGCGTGAGTGCTTCCTCATCCAGCCACAACATGGCGCCCAGGCTGGTGATGAGCGGAGACAGACCGAACAGCACCGCGATCATGCCCGAACTGACGTATTGCGCCGACCAGTAGGTGAGCGCCATCGCGGCGAACATGCTCACGCCGCCTGCGACATAGGCCTGTCGCGCCTTGCTGTGCATCGGGAAGCGGATGCGGAACATCGCCAGCAGGGCGATGCACAGCAGGACGCCGATCGCCATACGCGAGAAGACCGCAAAGCTGAAACCGATACCGAGCGAGCTCCACTTGATGGCGAGCGGCGTGGTGGACCAGATCAGAACGACAGAAACGAATGCTGCCGGTAACGACATGATGTTCTCCATAGACTCTATTAGTTAGCTGCAAATTCACTGTTCGTACGAGCCGGAATACGAACGGTGAAAAAACAAAAAGGCCACAGCGTGATGTCTGTGGCCTTGGGAGATCCGGTTACGAAAACTGCGAAACTACTGCGAACCTCCCGCGCCACCGCGCGCAATACGCCATACCGCGCGCTTCATCGCGACGGGATGCAGTCGTACATTGCAGTGGTTGAGGTGCAGAGCGTTCATGGGGCGGATTATTGTCATGCCTGCGGAGCGGCGTCAACGTGATTTTTCAATCGCAGGAGGACGTGCGGATTCATGTCGCAGGGATGCTGCATGCGCAAGATTTACAGTCGATGAAGCGCTGACGTATGATGTCCACAGACCTTACGAGCGATAGCGTTCATCCCACCACGCTACAAAATCATCATGTCGACCCCTCAAATTCTCGCGATGAAAAGCAAACTCGTTTGGCTGCCTGTCCTGCTTTGCCTGTCCCTGTATCCACCACTTTCCAGCGCCGAAAGCACTGCGCAGAAGGCATTGTCGTTCGCCACGGAGTTGCGCGAACAGGCCGCTGCGGCAGTTCAGAAAGCACAGGATCGACTGTCTGTTGCGGAATCCGATCTGCGCATAGCGCAATCGGTGCTGCGTGATTCGCAGCTGGCGAACGACAAGGAAGCGGTCAGTATCTCCGAGATGGCCGTGACCGAATCGAGACGCGGCGTGGCAGATGCGCAAAAGCTGTTGCAGCGTGCACGCACTTTATTGGCAGAACGTGAGCGCAGCGTGCAGGACATGCGGTTCTGGACGGAATCCAATCGTCCGGTGGGCGCGCTGGTGGTGCCGGTCGAAGGCGAGGTGCGCGTGCGACGGCCGGACGGTACGTATCGCGATACGGTGCTGGGGGCGGCGCAGGCCGGTGACCGCATCGAGACTGCCGCGGGCGGCAGGGCGCGGTTGTTCGTGGCGGATGGCAGCGGCGAGGTGCAGCTGAATGGCAACACCGCCTTCACCGTGGTGCAGGACGATGTCGCATCGGGTTTCCTGGGCGAACTGGAATACGGCTATGGCCGTTTCATCAAGGGACTCAGGGCGAAGGTGGGACGCAAGTTCGAAGTGCGCACGCCGGTGGCGGCGCTCGCGGTGCGGGGCACTCGCTTCGAGGTGGAGGCGAAAGCTGAAACGACGTGGGTCGGGGTGAGCGAAGGCGTGGTCGCGGTGACCTTGCCTTCGGGCGATATGGTCGAGGTTGCGGCCGGAACGCAGCGGCGTTGCAGCAAGCAGCAGGGCTGCCTGTCTGCGGCAGCATGGGATGCAGCGGGGAGGACGGAATGAGTGCGCGGGCGACACAGTTCGCGGTGATGGCCGGCATGCTGCTATGGAGCGCGCTGGCACAGGCGGAATACTGCCTCGACTGGTCGGCAGTGGTCAGGAAATACTCGGGTTCGTCCGGCCACTGCTGGGCGAGCGAGAAGGAGTGCAACTCCTACCGCATGAGCCGGCCGGCCGGCGACTACAGCGGCGGCTGCTATTACAAGCCGGGCATGTACCCGCGTACCGGACAAGAGAAGGGCAAGGCCAAGCCGTCGGAAGACAAGGCGGCCGCCGAGCTGCAAAAGAAACAGCAGGCCGCCAAACAGAAGCAGGCCGAGCAGGAAAGGCAGCAGGCTGCGTCGGACCGTCAGCAGTTGCTGGGCACGCTGAAAGGCGTGGGGCCGGTGACGCCGGAGCGCACCATCCTGCTCAAGCCTGCCCCGCCTGTCGGCGGCACGGCGCGGTCGCAACTGGATTGCGCCAGCCGCAATACCGCGCTGCGCCCGGAAGAGACGCGCGACAGCTGGGAGAACCGTGCCAAGGATTGCAGCCCGGTGACGCCGGCCGTGCCCGACGCTTCGCCACCAGTGGCGGTGGACGAGGCTACGCCCGCTTCGGCGGACCAGCTTACGTCCCTGCTGCAGGAACTACTGCAGCAGATCACCGCCACGCGTGGCTTAC
Source organism: Sideroxydans sp. (assembly GCA_028687425.1). Taxonomy (GTDB): domain Bacteria; phylum Pseudomonadota; class Gammaproteobacteria; order Burkholderiales; family Gallionellaceae; genus Sideroxyarcus. The sequence goes on along the minus strand of JAQUAD010000020.1, from coordinate 16,291 downwards.
TGAACGAACGGGAAAGCGCGGTCGTGCAGGCTGAACGCGAAGTCGAGCGTGAATCGGCGAAGAAGAGTGACAAGCCCGCCGGCGAGAGCGATGCCCTGCGCCGCGCCAAGGCGGCGCTGGCCAAGGCCAAGGCGGATCGCGAAAAGACTGCGAACGAGTTGGCCGCGCTGGAAAAACAGGAAGCCGCCGCCCGGCAGCGGGCGGGGGCTCAGCAATGAATCTATAAAACGGAGAATAAGATGAGAACGCTCTTGTACATGATGTCGCTGCTGGCGCTGTTGTCCGCCAATACCGTACTTGCCGAGGAGACGGCGGCGGATGCGCGCAAGCACATGGTGCGCGGGGTGGCCGCCATCGAGATGGCCAAGACGAATTCCGAACTCGAACTGGCCGCGAACGAGTTCGGTCGTGCAACGGAACTGGATCCCGGCTTGTCGGCGGCATGGTTCAACCTGGGTTCGGTGCAATCCAAGCTGGGTAAATATGCGCAGGCGATCAGCAGTTACCGTCGCTATCTGGAACTGGTGCCGAACGCGGAAGATGCGATGAAGGTGGAGGACGAGATCATCAAGCTGGAGTTCCGGCAGGAACAGGCAGCCAAGGTCACCTCCATGGTCGGCACCTGGCTGGAGCCGGATGGCACGCCGTATCGGCTAAACATCAAGGGCAACCGTTTCACGCTGGCGACCGACCATCACGGCGTGACCGAGGATGAAGTGGTGTCGACCTATACGCTGGTCGGGTCGGTGCCGGTCTTCAGCAACGAGCAGGTCGTATACCGCATGGAGCGTTCCGGATCGGCTCTGAGCGGTGTCTGGTGGCACGGTGCGATCAAGGCAGACAAGTGCAAGATCCCGGAAGAGACGGGGGAGGTGACGGGCGAGATCAGTGCGGACAACAGCACCATCGTCCTGCACTACACGCGCAACAAATATCGTGCTGCGACGCAGATGTCGATACTCGATGACTTCTGCAGCAGTGTGGAGGTGACGGAAAAGCGTAAGGTCGAGATGGTGTTGAAAGGTCCGATGGGGCCGGGCGTCACCGGTCTCCAGCTAGGCATGTATGACCATGTTGCGGAGATCAATGTAGGCGAAGTGGCCGAGAACACGCCGCTGACGTTGGCCGGTCTCCAATCCAAAGATCGCATCGTGGCCGTCGATGGCATCCCGCTGAGCACTTTATCGCCGATCGAAGTGTGGATGAAGTTCCGTGGCCCGGTTGATTCCGAAGCCGTGATCTCGGTGCTGCGCGGTGCTGAGAACGAACCGGTGGAGATACGCGTCAAGCGCTTCGCCACCGAGCAATACCAGCCCAAGGCGGGAGATTAGGGGCGGTACGCAGCGGGTGATCAACCGATCGCAGTCGCAAGGGCTGCAGCCAGTTGTTCCACCTCTGCCCATTGCAAACAGATGCCTGTTCCGGTGCTGTCGATCCGCATGCCCGCATCCGTCACGGCACCGACGAACGCCGCATCGCTGGCGATGGGGCTCATGTAGATCTCGCGCTCGGGGCTGATGCCGAGACTCACCGCCACTAGTGCCAGCGACAGGCTGGAGGCCTCGGCAGGCGTGAAGCGCAGCTCGATGTCGTCTGCGAAACGCAGGCGGATCTGCTGACCCATCACGCGGTGCTGCACGCTGGCAACGGAGTATGGTGTCTCAGGCATGGACAGCTTTGCTGGCGTTCTTGAGCAGGCGCAGGCATTCCAGATCGGCCGCCAGTTCCAGTGCGGTGAAATCGTCGTGGGTCTTCAGCACGGTATTCGCGCCTGCATCCAGCAGCAGTTTCACCAGCGGTGCCTTACTGGCCGAAGCGCAATAGATTAACGCGGTCGCGCCGTTCACGTTCTGCGTGTCCAGCGGTGCGCCGGCCTTGATGAGTTTGGCCACGCATGCCTCGCTGCCGGAAAAACAGGCGAACCACAAGGCGCCGTTGCCATCCGTATTCAGCAAGGCCGGGTCGGCACCGCGCTTCAACAGTGACTTGATCGCGTCCAGATCGCCGGTTTGCGCGGCATACATCAGCGGAGTGGTGCTGTTGGCCAGCGGACGGTTGATGTCGGTCTCAACCGGATCGCTGACGTGGAAACGGGCTTGCGAAAGCCAGCAGCGGAGTTGGTTGTCGTTCATGCGTGTTCCTTTACTGAGTTCATTGCTAGAGTGCACTCTGAGTGCATGGTGTGCAAAGAGTTCGCTGCATCCCCGGCTCCATGTCGCAGGCGGTCATGCATAGGCCGGCAGGGTCAGGATGCGCGCATCGTCCAGCGCCATGCCGACCGCGTAGTGATAGATCACCTGGAACTGCGTGTCCTTGAAGCCGAGCACTTCGTGGTCGGCATCGTCGAAGAAGCAGCCGATGCCGGTGCCGCGCCAACCGGCGGCTTCGGCTTCCAGCGTGACGATGTGGCCCAGCATGCCCGCTTCCCAATGCAGATGGCGGTAGGCGGCAGGATCTTGCTCGATGGGCGCGGCGAACTCGGCCACCATCATGAAGGTGACGGCGCAATGCGTGGCAATGTCCTGATGGCAGGACAGCGTGCGCGCGGTTTTTCCTGCGCGCGCAGCGATGAGCTGGTACAGCGGCAGCGACTCATCGGCGCGTTGCCAGTTGAAGCTGTCGCGCATCGCGGCGCGCAAGGGTTCGATAGATGCATCGCAACGCGGCAACACATATACGCCGGGCGCGACTCCTTCCACGCGATGCACCAGCAACACCGGATGCACACGCGGCGTATGCGGCCACAGATTCCACACCGGCGAGCCGCCTGCCAGCAGACCAGCGAGCATGCGTTTGAACAACGACTGCGGCATCACTGACTCACCATCGAAGGCTTGCGCGCTGCGGCGCTTCAATATCACTTGTGTGGCGCGGATGTCTGATTCGTTCGCGTGCGTGGCGACGGTCTGCGTCGCTGCCGGTGTCGCAGGCGGCGTGCCGCGCGTGGCAGCACTCACTTCATTGATCACCGGCCATTGGTATAAGGGCTTCGGGTCGAGCAGGCCGGGTGTGCCTGCGTAGTGTTGCCATGTCGTGGGTGCATCGCCGTCGGCATGCAGCGCCACGATCACTTCCGCTTCCTCAGCTTCCACGTTTGCAAAATCAGCATCGCGATCCACGCCGAGTGTGCGCGCGACCTTGTGTTCATCCAGCGCCAGCAAGCGCGGTTGCCAGCCGTGCAGCGCTGCCGCGTAACTCACGGCGGCCAGCACATGGCCCATGTCCAGCTGGCAATAACGGAAGGCGCGCTCGCCGTACTTCCACGCCTCGCGCCAATGGATGGAAGTGAAGCCCAGCCACACGCCGGGCGCAGAGGCTTCTTCGTTCCATGCGCGGCGCTCCAGCGCGTGCTGCAAGTTCTGATAGTGGTGCAGGCCGTCGGCGACATCCGCCACTTGCGAAGTGATGAGCCAGCTTTCGGTCGGGTGCAGATTGCCGGAGGAAGGATGCGCGCGTAGCGACCAGCGCGAACCGGCGTACTCCTTCCATGCAGTGAGGCCTAGCGACAGGCGTAAGAAGGAGCCGAGTGTGCGGGTGTCGAATGGCAATGCTGCGCGCGTCGCACCGAGCGCGCCCCAAGCGATGTCATCGACGACGACATCGCGCGGCAAGGCGGTCTGCGTGCAACCTGCCCAGTAGCGGAACGCGGCGGGCTGCGCATCCCAGTCCAGCGTGCCGGGCCCGGCAGCGTAGCGATCGAGTGCGTGTTTGCTGCGCGCGTGATAATCCATCACGCACGCAGCGCGTGCATCCTTCATCCTTAATTCAGTCCGCTCAGTTCGTCCGTCAGACAACCGATGGGTTCACCCAGCGTGCCCTCGGCGTCGATCTCGAAACGCACCAGATAGATCTCTTCGTCCGGCAGCTCCTTGGCGTGGCCGACATTGACCACCACGCCGCGCGTGCCGGCTGCGGCCAGCAATGCGCCCACCTCCATGTCGGGGATGCCGCTCTCGCCGGTCTCTTCCACCGGCTCGTTGTAAAGGTCGATCGCGGCGAACACCATGTCGCCCATGTTGTACATGCTCATGCCGTCTCCTTCTGTTTCGTTGATCTGAAACTCGCGTAGCGATTCGTTCGCCCCCTCTCCCTCCGGGGGAGGGTTGGGGTGGGGGAAGCGTGCATGGCGAATTCCATTATCCGGGGTGGCTATTCGCCAGACGCTTAAGATGCATCGCCAGCGCCGCATCCATCATCGCGACGTGTGTGTCGAACCAATCCATCAGGCCTTCCTTCACATAGGCGCGCACCAGCGGCAGGTGGCCGCGCTTGAGACTGCGGTTGAGCTGTTGCAGCTCACCCAGCACGCGGTGATGCTCGCCCTCGTGTTCCGGCAGGCCGCGATATTTCGATTCGCGCATCAGTTTACCCTCTGCGATGAAATGTTCACGCGTATGGTTCACCAGCGTCTGGAACAGCGCCGGGAATTCGGCCACACTCGCTGCGTTGAGTGCGGCCACCTGCTCGATGAATTCGCGGTGGGTATCGTCGAATTCCGCCATGCCCAGTGTATGGCGCGCGTCGTTCCATGCAGCCGGATGCGTCATGCAGCTTCCAGTGCTGCGCCGGCGCCTTGCGCCGCGCTGAGGAAGTCGGACACATCGGCACTCACGATCTCGATGTTGAGGCGATCGAGGTAACGCTTCTCCTTGTCGGTCGGGTGCGGGATCAGCGCCCAGCCGGCAGGTTTGTCCGCGCCGAAGATCACGTCGGAGAACACCATGCGGTCGGTGTCGCGGTTCAGGCGAAGACCCAGCGTCACATAGCGCTTGTTCTGGCGCGAACGCTTGATGAAGGACGGGATGGCGAAGCCGCCCATCAGCTCGGTGATGTAATCGACGAAGTCGGCATCGGAAGCGATGTAGCTCGATTCCGGTGTCGGCGTGCCCAGGGGCTTGAACAGGATGGGCAGGCTGCTGTCGACGGCTTCCTGCTCGACGGCGGTGTAGCTGCTGCCGTCGTAATGGAACAGTTTGAAGCGGAAGGCCGTGCCCGCCATGCGTGCGATGCCCACCACCAGGGTGTGCGGCGTGCCGGCATATTGCAGTTGCATCTGCGTGTCGCGGTTGGCGTCGATCATGTAGGGCAGCTTCTGTGCGCCCAGCCAGGCATGCAGGGGCGAGGTGCTCCACTGCGTGTCTTTATAGGTGGCATCGAGGAACTTGTTCACCGCATTGCGGCCGCGCTTCAATTCCACGTTCATCGCCGCGCGCGGAAATTCGTACATCAGCTTGGGCGCCATCGGCTGGCCGTTGTTCATCGCCAGGATCAGGCTGTCGCTGTCGGCGGGAATGGCCTTGCCGTTAGCATCGGTCACGCCGCTCAGCGCGCCCGGTCCGAGGTAAGGAACGACGCTGCCATCGCGCAGGCCGGAAAAGATGTCTTCGAATGCAGTGCTCATTGGGTATGACTCCTGTCAGTAGGGATGCCATACCATTCGCAATAATCGCGCCAGCGGCGAAAAGCCTGTAACGGCGGGCTTTGTGGTGTGCGGAGTTTGGTAGCAAACCCGACAATGGCAAAACCGTTGTCGGGAATGGGTACGGGGGTAGAGCGGAATCCGCGTCCGGTGCGGCCGGACGCGGCTGGCCAAGTGCAGGAAAACTACTTCAGCGGCAGATACACATCGGTCAGTAATTCATGCTCGGGTGTGTCCGGCATCAGGTTCAGGTAATGGAAGAACAGCGGGAAATCGCGCAACTCTTCTCCGCTGTTCGGCAACCAGTCCCGATACAAGTAATACGCCGCTTCACCGATACGTTGATGCGAACCCTGATGGCGCACCACCGCGCAGCGTCCTGCCGGGATGCGTTTGTTGACCACACCCTGCGGGTTGGCGGGCACTGCTTCCGTTACCGAGCCACAGATGTCGAAGCGGAAATCCGCAGGGGCCGTCGTGTCCGGATTGTCGTAGACGATGCCGAAGGTGTCGCTGGTCTTGATCGGTGACAGACCGCTGGTCTTGCGCCAGTCGATGAACTGCACCACCGAATCATTGACCAGATCGGGCGGGCCGCGATGCTCCAGTACCGCGATCGGCGTTTCCTCGAATTCCCAAATCTTCACTTCCATTTGTTTGCTCCTGTCTATGTTGGGGAACCGGTAGCGCTCGTTCCAGGGTTGCCACTTCGGCTGTTGCCTGAATTCACTCGGGGTCTGCCCGAAAGTGTTCTTGAACGCGCGCGAGAACGATTCCGGATTCTCGAATCCGGCATCCAGCGCGATGTCGGTGATCCGTTCCAGCGTGTTGAAGACCAGCCGGTAAGAGGCACGCTTCAAACGCATCAACTGGATGTACCGCATCACACTGATGCCGCAGTAATCGGAGAACTGACGGTGAAAATGAAATTTCGAGAAGTGCGCGACCTGGCTCAATTGCTCCACGGATAGCGATTCGTCCAGGTGCTGATCGATGAAATCGAACACCTTGTTGAATCGTGCCGCGTACAGGTCTGCCCTGGATGTATTCACTGCCATATCTCCTTGAGCGGCAAGATACCGTACGGGAAAAGGTGCAGCCTGACCCGGATTGCGCATTTCGGGTCGGGCGCGGGAAATATGGTCGCAGTGTATCGCGATAAGTTATCGGCGAAGGATAGCGCGCTGCAGTACTTGTGCCAGATGCGTCGCCTCGCGCTGTGCGCCGTCGCGGATCTGGTGGCGGCAGCTGGTGCCGTTGGCGATCAGCAGTGTGTCCGTTGCGGCGGCACGCACCGTGGGCAACAAAGACAATTCGCCCATCTGCATCGACACCTCGTAATGCTCCGCCTCCATGCCGAACGAACCCGACATGCCGCAGCAGCTCGATTCGATGAGTTCCACCTGCAATTCCGGCACCAGCTTCAAAACTTTCTCCATCGCGGGCATCACGCCGAAAGCCTTTTGATGGCAATGACCGTGCACCAGCACTTTTCCGCTCAGCGGTTGGAGCGGCAAGGTGAGACGCTTGGCGTCGTGTTCACGCGCGAGGAACTCTTCCAGCAACACGGCAGCGTTGGCAAGCTTCGTGACGCGTTCGCCCAGACCCAGCGCGTGATACTCATCGCGCAGCATCAACAGACAGGAAGGTTCCAGCCCGATGACGGGCAGGCCGCGTTCAGCGAAAGGCGACAGCGCATCCAGCAGACGCGTCGCCTCGGCGCGAGCTTCGTCTATCAGCCCGCTGGAGAGATAGGTACGGCCGCAGCACAGTGCGCGCTCACCTGCAGCAGGTTGCGCGATGTGTACCGTGTAGCCGGCGCTTTGCAACACATCCAGCGCCGCCTGCGCGATCTGCGGATCGAGATGGTTGGAGAAGGTGTCCACCAGCAGCACCACTTCGCGCGCAGCCACGTTCCCCGGCAAAGTATGGGGCACAGCGGAAAGGAAATCCTGCCTTGCCGCCTTGGGCAATGAACGCCTTGCCGCGATGCCCAGCCAGCGCTCCATCGTCTTTGCGAGCAGCGGCACGCGCTTGCGCAACGCGCCTACCCAGTTGAGCAGCTTCAGATGTCTGGCCAGGCGCGGTGTATGCGCGAACAGCCGCTCGCGCAACGGTACGCGGCCGAGTTGCTGCCAGCGTTGTGCCAGCGCTTCCACGCGCAGCAGCGCCATATCCACGCCATGCGGACATTCGCTCTTGCAGCCTTTGCAGCTCACGCACAATTCCATCGCCTCGGTCAGCTCCTCGCTCAGGAAAGGATGCTCGCCGAACTTGCCTTCGAGCGCGGCTTTGAGCGTGACGGCACGGTGATGGGTGGAATGTTTATCTTCGTCGGTGACGCGATAGCTGGGGCACATCACGCCCTTGTCCTTCTTCTGGCATTGGCGCTTGCCCATGCACACCGCCGCTGCCTTGGCATAGCCGCCGCCTGTAGCCGGCGCGGTTTCGCCGCCGCCGAAGTCTCCGAAGCTGTCGAAGCCGAAACTGCCGTAGCTCTCGTAGGCCGACCAGTCGAGTTTGGTCTTCACCTGTGCAGGTTGCTCGCTCATACCCGGTATCCTTCTTCCATCAACACGCGGCGCACCGCCGGGCGCTGCAACATGCGCTGGTAATGCGCCAAGCAATTCGGCGGCAGATCGAGTTTGATCTTGTCCGCCCAGAATTCCACATAGAACAGCGCCGCATCGGCGATGCTGAAATTGCCAACCACGTATGCCTTGCCGGCCAGCACCTCGTTCATCACTGCGAATCCCTTGCTCACGATCTCGCGGCCGCGTGCCTGTATGGTCGCGTGCTCGTCTTTGTTGCTTGAATAATTTTCAGTGGTGAAGATGCGCGTGTAGCCCGAGCCGTGGATGGTGCCCACCACGTAGTCCAGCGTCTCAATCACGCGTACTTCGCTTTCGATGTCTTGCGGCAACAACCTTGCTTTCGGATATGTGCGCGCCAGCCACCAGGCGATGGCCTGGAACTCGGTGATGGTTGAGCCATCGTCGCGTACCAATGTCGGGATGGAGGCCTTGGGATTCACTGCCAGGTTCTCCGGCTTGAGGTGGTCGCCCGCCATCAGGTTGACCAGATACACCTCGAACACCAGTTCCAGCTCTTCCAGCAGGATGTGGATGCCGGTCGAACACGAGCCGGGTGTCATGTAGAACTTCATAATCGATTCCCAGATGAATGACGCACGCGATGCCACAAGGAAATGATGGCGATGTCGGATTGCCTACAACCGTGGTGCACCGCATGAGAGGGCGCTATGCCGGGGTTTTGCAGGAATCCGGCAGATGCCGGTCGGTGTCGCAACGTGCTAACGGGAGGGGATGAGCAAGAAGCCGGCCATGAGTGCCCCAGTACAGAATGAGGGTAATGCGACATCGAATGTCGACGCCGCGTAGGCCTTGTCCTACACTGCGGGCATGAACAAGCCGATGAACAGCCCTTTGGATAAGCTGGAATTGCGTGCCGCGATGCTGGATACCATCCGCATCATGCAGCAGGATTTTTTGAAACAGGGCATATCGTTCGGATGGTGTGACCGGGTGCTGGCCACATTGCTGAAGTTTTCCCGGAGTGAATTCGGATTCATCTCTGAACTGCTGCACAAGGAAGACGGTACGCCATTCATCAAATCGCACGGCATCACGAACATCGCATGGGATGAGACGACGCGCGCCTTCTATGAGCAGCATGCCGCACAGGGCATGGAGTTCTTCAATTTCAACAGTTTGTGGGGGCATGCCATCACCACGGGCGAGGCGGTCATCGCCAATGATCCGGATAACGATCCCCGGCGTGGCGGCTATCCCGGGGAACAAGGACATCCGCCGCTGCACAGTTTCCTCGGATTGCCTATCAAGACTGCTTCGGGAGAAGTCATCGGGGTGATCGGCCTTGCCAATCGTCCCGGTGGATACAGCCAGGAAGATGTCGAGTTCATGGAGTTGTTTGCAACCACATACGGCATGTTGATCGAACACTCGCGAGAGGCTGCCGACCGGAAGCGGCTTGAGGACGAGTTGGTGGAAAGTCGCAGAAAATTCCAGAGCCTGGTCGAGAACATCTCTGATGAATATTGCCTCTATGGGCATGACGTGAATGGCGTGATGACCTACGTTAGTCCCTCAATTACAGGACTGTTGGGCTGGACGCCGGAAGAGTTGAAGGTCAACTATGCAACACTGTTGACGGACAATCCGGGGAATCAAGTGGTCGAGCAGAAGATGGAAGGCGCCTTGTCTGGTGTGCGCCAGACACCTTACATACTCGAACTGCGCCATAAGGATGGCAGCAAGCGCTGGGTGGAGGTGAGCGAGGGGCCGGTCTTCGATGCAGACGGCCATGTGGCCGGAATAGAAGGCATCGTGCACGATGTGACCGAGCGGCAGAAAGCTGAGGCGCAGATCTGGCATCAGGCCAATTACGACCGCCTGACGGGCTTGCCCAACCGCTCACTCTTCTTTGATCGCCTTTCCCGCGAGATATCCAAGGCCAGGCGCGATAACCGCTATCTGGCGCTGCTGTATTTCGATCTGGATGGATTCAAACCGGTCAACGACCAATACGGACACGAGGCCGGGGATGAGGTGCTCGTCTGCGTCGCGCAGCGCTGGCTGGGCTGCGTGCGCGATGCCGACACGCTGGCGCGCATCGGCGGCGATGAATTCACCTTGATCGTGAGCGACATGGAACGGCCGGAAATGGCCGCCTCCGTCGCGCAGAAGATCGTCGATGCAATGTCCGAGAAGATCGTCCTGAGCACCCGGCAGGAATGTCATGTCGGCGTCAGTGTCGGCATCAGCGTTTATCCGAGCAACGCCATGGAGATGGATTCCATGCTGTCTGCTGCCGATGAGGCGATGTATGCGATCAAACAGAAGAAACAGAGCGGATTCGGATTCTCTTTACGCGTGCCGATCTCGGGCCTGGACAAGATGGAGTGGATCAGGCTCGATGATGCCCATCAAGTGGGCGTCGACGAGATGGATGCGGAACACGAGAAGCTCGCGTATCTGGGCAATCAACTGAATATCTCCATCATCGAAAAGGCCTCTAGCGAAGACATATCGCGGCAGTTCGAAGAACTGATCGCCTACACGGTCCACCATTTCGAGTCGGAACACAGATTGATGGAAGCATCCGCTTATCCCGACAGGGCGAAGCACGAAGCAGAACATGCGGCGCTGATCGAGGCCATCCAGCAACTGGCCAAGCCGCCCTATCAGGAAAAATCACTGCTGATCCTGCAAACCTTCAAAGACTGGATATTGCAGCATATTCAGAAGTCGGACAGGGAGTTGGGGAAGTATCTGCGGAGTTGCAAGGACCTGAAGAAATAACGCATGTCATGCTTTGTGCGGGCCACGTGAATTGTGGTCTGTCACCCATCGTTTGAAGCCTGTGGGTAATCGGGAGCAGGAAACCGGCTAATGATTTGGCAGGCGGATGTTTGGATATTCCATATTGCAAATATATTGACGATATTTGTTAAAGCGAATAGTCTGACAATATTCTATATCTGAAATATCTAAACGATGTCTACTGCAGTGCGAACTTCCGGCCAGTTGGGGCCCATCCTGAAGCGGCTCAGGAAAGAGAAGGGCTGGTCTCAGCAAGCGCTCGGGGAAAAGGTGGGGTTGTCCCAGGAGCGTATATCGGTGATCGAGAATCAGCCGGAGAAAGTCTCGCTCGATAGTTTGCTCACGGTGTTGATGGCGCTGGATGTCGAGATGCAGATCGCTCCGCGGGACGCAGGTGGCGGCACGCAGCTTCAGGGGAGTTGGTGATGGCCGGGCGTCCCGCTGCCGCACAGGTGCTGGATGTCTGGATGAATGGCGAGCTGGTCGGCCATTGGAAATACGCGCCTTCCAAAGGACATTCTTTTGTTTATGCCGCTTCCTGGCTGGCGAGCGAGTATGCACGCTCCATCTCACTTTCGATGCCTTTGTCGCATGGTGAGAAGCAGTTCACAGGGGATGTCGTCGAGTTCTATTTCGACAATCTGTTGCCGGATAGTCCGGACATCCGCCGCCGGGTGGCGTCGAAATTCGGGGCGGCTTCTGCCCAGGCGTTTCCGTTGCTGGAAAAGATCGGGCGCGACTGCGTCGGCGCATTGCAGCTGTTGCCTGCGGGCAGCGATGCGCCCGATGTCAGGAGGGTGGATGCCGAGCCGCTTGCCGAGCAGGATGTGGAGAACATGCTTGATGCGGCGATCAGTCCGCGCAATATCGGCATTAATGAGGAGGATGAGTTGCGCATCTCCATCGCCGGAGCGCAGGAAAAGACCGCGCTGTTGTTGCATGAAGGGCAATGGTGCAGGCCGCGCGGCACGACGCCGACCACCCACATCTTCAAGCTGCCGCTCGGCAAGGTGGGCAATATGCAGGCAGACTTTTCCACCTCGGTGGAAAACGAGTGGCTCTGCCTTCAGTTGCTACGCGCTTATGGCTTGCCAGTGCCGACGTGCGGCATCGGCCACTTCGGGCGACACAAGGTGCTGGTGGTCGAACGCTTCGACCGCAAGTACGAAAACGGCTGGTGGATACGTTTGCCTCAGGAAGATTTCTGCCAGGTGGCAGGAATATCGTCGAACCAGAAATACGAAAGCCACGGCGGCCCCGGCCAGGCTTTCATCCTCGACAAGCTGCGCGGCAGCGTGAATGCCGCAAGTGATCGCAAGAACTTCCTGATGTCGCAGTTGCTGTTCTGGCTCATGGCCGCCCCGGACGGACATGCGAAAAATTTCAGCATCGCAATCGGCCCGAAAGACAGATTCTGGCTCACGCCTTTTTACGATGTCATGTCGGCTTGGTCGGTCATCGGCGGCGGCGCGAACCAGTTCCAGTGGAAGAAGATCAAGCTCGCCATGGCGCTGCACAGCAAGAATACGCATTACAAGATTTCAGAGATTCAAAGAAGGCACTGGAATGAAGTGGCGAAGAGCAATGCCATCGGAAGTGATTTTGAGGAGGCTATCCAGAAGGTCATCGACAAAACACCCGGCGTCATTAGCGAGGTGGAAGGGCTGCTGGGCACGGATTTTCCTGCCGAAGTATCAGCCCCCATATTATCGGGCCTGCTGGCGCAGGTCGAGCGGCTAAGATCGGCCCTCTAAGCAGCCGCTACAGAAAGTATTGCGATGCTGACCCCGTACGCGCTGACCCCGTACGCGCGTGCTCTGAAAGCCCGACCTGCCCAAGATTGATGATGCGCGTTCGTTAAGCGGGGGCCAGCAATATTTTGACTAGTCGAGCAGCACACTCGTTATTGAATCCATTTTTAGGATTGGTAAATATCACCGGACAATTTTGGGGGAAGTACGCAGGATCATCGTCAATCGCCACCCATGGCAGCGTAGTCAGTCTATTTTTCTTCAGGAATTGCATGATCTCAGAGTAACGTTCAAAAGTTTCTACTTCCAAACATTCAGGAGTTACGCCTACAATCCGCGCTCCCACATCAGGCGAGAACCGACTGCGCAACTCATTTAGTGGCATGGCAAGACGCCATGAGGACGTAATCACAATCTTGGAAACAGGACACTGGCGTACAGCTGACTCGAAGTTTTTCAAGCAGTCTTGATCAAAATGGGATGGATTCGACGTCACGCGCCTCAATACGCCATCGAAATCCAAGAATATTAATCTGCCCACTACTCTGTCACCTCAAATATCGCACGCATCAAATGCTGACTATGTTATGAGCAGCGTTTCCAAAGGCTGCGATCCTATTCGGATTATCTTCCAGTGCAATCCAGACCATTAGGTCTCTTGAAGCCTAAACGTAAGAAGCGGGGGGCGCTATTTCAAGATATCGTCCTTCCACGATAGCTTGAACGTCCTTCGGGTCCACATGAAAGAAGGTGCCCCCTTGCTGATAATTGCGGTTCGTGACCTGCACGTCTGCGATGTCAAATGGGGTCTTCAAAGGTAGGCAGTTGTAGCCCTCGACAATATAGTTCCAAGAGCGCCCCCAAATCGCATTGCTCTCTTTCTTAGAGTCTCCGTGAATTCCCAGTAACTCCATTCTGAATTGAATTGCCTTTTGGCCAGGTTGCAGTTCATCTCTGGTTTGGGCAATCAAAATTACCTCTCCGGGCGCTGCGCTCGGGCGCTGCACGTGCTTCGCAAACATAACTACGGCAGGTAGCGTGTCTTTGCTGGTCTTGAACAAGAGCAAGATTCTCTCCTTTGCGCTCTAACATTTGAATCAATCCCATGGGGAGCGAGTACCTAACGCTGGAACTTGCGGGTCGGGCATATCGTTAAAGTAGGGGGGGCTTATGCGCCGTCTCTTTTAATCGCCATGTTAGGTGTGACTTTTGATTTGAGCACCCCCCTTAAGGCAAGAATAGCTAAAGCAGTGATGCTCACCCAGACGTAGTCGCTAACCCTCCCGAAAAGCTCTTGGGCATACCAACTGTACGGAGGCTGGTAATCTCCGGGGCCAGTGAAGTTGATTATTCCGCTTGACTTCAACACAAAAGGCCAAAATGCTGTCGCGAGTAAAGGGCTAATAAGGCAAATTGGAAGCAGAATGTATTTTTTCCAACGCGACAGCGAGGTGTACCTGAAGACGAGCCAAATCAGCCAACCCGGCAGGACAATAAAGATGAGCAATACTGGGATTGTGTCCGGTAGCGATGGCCACATGAATTCCAAATGTGTGTTCCCCATGTGTTATGTCTCCTGTACGTGACGCGCCTAACATTTAACTCGCATGTAACCGGGCAGCTTTGAAATTCCCGTTCGGATATTTACACGCATGCCAATTTCCAAATTGGGCGAGGAAGAATAGGCGCTCCGCGTTTCGAAAGCCACATAGCCGCCCTGATCGCAAAAGGCGCCTGGAAAGCGATCAAGTGGCATAAACCACGTGCCGCTTTTGTGATACCGCGCCTGCAAGGCAGGGATGTTCCATTCCCTGCGAAGATTTTTGCCGCTGTTTGTCTTGTATCCGGACATCCCCTATTACCTCTCTTGGTAAGCTAACCGTCCCCTGCAACGACGGGTTGAGCACAAGCATTACAGCCTCTGCGCTGATAGGCAATACAGCATACGCTGTACAAACTCGATGGGATGTCTGCTGCGCCGGAATGGCAGACTAAAAGAAAACCAGGTCAATACGCCGCCAACTCCACCTCATACAACCCGCCGATCACGGTGTACTCGTCTTCCCCCTGCAGCATCCCCGGCAGCAATCTCGTATAGCAGAACACTTTCGCCAGCGGCACGCGGGCGGTGAGGAGTTTGTCGCCGAATTCGTCTGCGCGTTCCTTGTTGGCAGTGAAGGAGTTGAGGTTGTTGAGCAGGACGATGCGGTGTTTGTTTTCCAGTGTGGTGAGGGTCTCGTATTCGTCGAGGCGGTTCACGCCGCGATACAGGGTGAGGTGTGTCTCGTCGGGATGCGCGCGGGCGAGTTCGTACTGGCAATAGGTATAGAGCAGGTCGAACTGGGCTTCGATGGCGTTGGTGCCGTACAGCGCGGTGGCGCGTTTTTCCAGATAGCTTCTATAGGCTTCGCCGGAGAAGTCGCGGATGTGTCCGCCGTGGTGCCTGGGCAGCAAACCAAATCTTGATTCCACCCAGCCTTTCAGTGCGGCGCCTTCTACGCCGTCCGAATCGAAACTCCAGCCGCGCATCATGCGCAGGTAGTCAGCTTTTTGTCTTTTGTGCAGGGTGCTGTCGGTGAAGCCCGCTTGTTCCGGTTGGTCCAGATAGAAGCTGGCATTCATGTGAACGATGAATGCCAGAGCGCGTTCGTGCGCATCGTCCAGCGTGTCGAGCAGTAGGAACAGGCCGCGGTGGAACTGGGCGACGCCGTCCAGCTCGAGGGCGACAGGCGCGCGCTGGAAGGTGAGGCCGCCGAGGATGTCGGCGGGCAGGTTGCAGCGGTTGATGGGCAGGCGTGCATTGCGTGGCAGCGCTGTGCTTTGGCTTGTAGCTACTCCTACAAAGTGCGTTTCCTTGTTGTGTTCCACTTCCCCTGTGCGGGTTTTTGATTGAGTGGAATTCTGTTTCATTTCAGGAGCTTGGGATTTTGTAGGTGGGGTGGCACGGAGCTTGCGAAGTATTGGCTGCGAGCGACAGTTTTCAATCGCGACTTAAATTTTGCAACCTCTCAAGGAGACTAACATGGCACTGCGTCAATGCGCAATTTACGGGAAGGGTGGTATCGGTAAGTCCACTACGACTCAGAATCTGGTAGCAGCTCTGGCTGAAGCCGGCAAGAAAGTGATGATCGTTGGCTGCGACCCCAAGGCTGACTCTACTCGTCTGATCCTGCACTCCAAGGCTCAGAACTCCGTGATGGAACTGGCTGCTGAAGCAGGCTCTGTTGAGGATCTGGAACTGGAAGACGTTCTGTCGGTTGGTTACGGCGGCGTGAAGTGTGTCGAGTCCGGTGGTCCTGAGCCTGGCGTTGGTTGCGCTGGCCGCGGCGTTATCACTGCGATCAACTTCCTGGAAGAAGAAGGTGCTTACGACGAAGACCTCGACTTCGTGTTCTACGACGTGCTGGGTGACGTGGTTTGCGGTGGCTTCGCTATGCCGATCCGCGAGAACAAGGCGCAAGAGATCTACATCGTCTGCTCCGGCGAAATGATGGCTATGTACGCTGCCAACAACATCGCCAAGGGTATCGTGAAGTATGCGAACTCCGGTGGCGTGCGTCTGGCTGGCCTGATCTGCAACAGCCGTAACACCGACCGCGAAGACGAACTGATCATGGCTCTGGCTGCTCGCCTGGGTACACAGATGATCCACTTCGTTCCTCGTGACAACGCTGTGCAGCACGCCGAGATCCGCCGTATGACCGTGATCGAATACGATCCGAAGGCTAAGCAAGCTGACGAGTATCGCGCCCTGGCAC
>JAQUAD010000019.1 GCA_028687425.1 Sideroxydans sp. | reverse complement strand
TGGGGTTGGTTTCGTTGCAGAACACCCAGCGGCGCTTCCAGCATGTTTAATGAACCGCCGTATGCGGAACCGCACGTACGGTGGTGTGAGAGGGCGACGGGGGTAACTCCGTCCCCTACTCGATCCATAAGGATCTAAGTTATGTACCGGGCTAAGGCAGTGGGCTAGCTGAGCTTCAGTTGCTGGATGCCAGTTTCGTCGATTTGTAAGGCATTGGCTTGTGTATCCCAGTCGCCCAGTACCCAGCGCTCACATGTATGTCCATCTGCATGATGAATGTGCATCGCGGGACGATGCGTGTGGCCGTGAATGAGGCGTGGAAATTCGTATTGTCGTAGCAACTCAAGTACCGCATCGTTGGAAACGTCCATGATTTCCATTTGCTTGCTTTGCTTGGATTGCGAGCTTTGCAGCAACATCTGTCCGATGATTGCCTTGCGCTGGTACAAAGGTTGCGCAAGGAATTGTGCTTGCCATTCGGGATTGTGGACCATGGCACGGAATTGCAGATACGCATGATCTTCGGTGCAAAGCGTATCGCCGTGTGTCAGCAGGGTCGCTTGTCCGTACAGATTAATAAGCGTTGGATCGCTTAGCAGGGATGCTTTGCAGGTGGCAGCGAAGGCGTCCGCCATAAGGAGGTCGCGGTTGCCGTGCATGATATGGAGCTTGCATGAGGCGGGAAGCGTAGCCAACGCCTCGCAAATCCGGCGATGGAACGGTGTATCAAGATCATCATCTCCAGCCCAGTATTCGAACAGGTCGCCCAGAATGTATAACGCTTCGGCTTGGGGCGCTACGTTTTCAAGGAAACGCAAGAACTGCTCGGTTGTGCGGGGATGTGTTTCGCTCAGGTGCAGGTCGGAAATGAACAGGGAGTGGGGCATGTCAGGATTTTGGATTTGGGATTTAGGATATTTCACCCCAAATTCCAAATCCCAGTTCCTAAATCCTATTACTGAATGACTTCAGCCTTGATGATGATGACGTCTTCTCTGGGGACGTCCTGATGGAAGCCGCTGCTGCCGGTTTTGACTTTCTCGATGGCATCGACAACTTCCATGCCTTCAACAACTTTGCCGAAAACGCAGTAGCCCCAGCCGTCTTGTCCCGGATAGTCGAGGAAGCTGTTGTTCTTGGTGTTGATGAAGAACTGGGCGCTGGCAGAGTGCGGGTCGCCGGTGCGTGCCATGGCGATGGTGTACTTGTCGTTCTTCAGGCCGTTGGCAGCTTCGTTCTTGATCGGATCATTGGTCTTCTTTTGCTTCATGCCCGGCTCGAAGCCGCCGCCCTGGATCATGAAGTTGGGGATGACGCGGTGAAAGATGACGTTGCTATAGAAACCGCTGTTCACATAATCGAGAAAGTTCTGTGTAGTGACCGGCGCTTTTTCAGCGTCCAACTGCAGAGTGATGGTGCCGTGGTTGGTTTCGAGTTTGACCATTTTCATTTTTCCTTTGGTTGTAGATGCGGCTTGCGCGGGCAGGATGCAGAATCCCACCAGCAGTGATGCGAGGATGAAGCGAACGAAATTCATTTCAGGCGGCTCCTTCATAGACGATCTGCCATTGACCATCACGCTTCTGCCAGTACTGACGCTTATGCATGCGGTTGCTCAGATTGTTGCTGTCGTAGTTCTGTTCAAAGTCGACGACGACCAGACCGGGCTGGGTCGGGTAAGAGAAGAGGCTCAGGTTTTCGATCCTGACCTTGATCCAGGATTTGCCCGAGTTCACCAGGCGCTTTTGTTCGGCAAAGGCCGTGCGAGTGGCGGTGCTGGTGCTGAAGTCTTGGGCATAGTGACCCAGATATCGATCCGTATCGCGGCTTTCCCAATCGTTACGCCATTGTTCGATGGACTGCAGTAGCGTGCCGCGCTCAGTGCTGTCGGATTCGCTCAGCCAGTCAATACCGTTGGTGATGATGACCGGGGTGGTGCCTACTTCGATATCGCGCCCCAGGCGGCGCAGGTCGCTGTTGGAAAGCACCACGCAGCCGTTGCTGGCGCGCGGAGGGCGGCTATAGGTGTCTGACGGGGTGCCATGCAGCCAGATGCCGTGGCCGTTGCGCCCCTGGCGCTTGTCCCATTCGTTCGGATAGCTGATCGGATATGCCCCCGAGCCATACAAGTCGGCTAGTTTGGCTTGGGGAATGAAGCTATCCACGAAATAGACGCCGAGAGGTGTTTTTTGATCGCCTTCTACAACTTTGTCAGCGCCTTTTTTGCCCATGCTGATGTAGAAGTCGGCAACGTAGCGCGGTTCGCCGGCTACGTTCTCATACAGATAGAGTGTGGATTTGCTGGTATCGACGACCACGACATGACGCTGCTTGGAGTTGAGGCGCCACAGATAACGCGGGACGGCAACGGGCTGTTGCCGCTGCGCACGCTGCAGGCGCACCTGAGCTTCTTCACGCAGATCCTGCACGCGGTCTTGCGGGGCATTGGGGGCGTCTCCAAACGCGTTGATGGAGCGCGAGCGAGCCAGAAGCAGATCCCCCTTGACCAGTTGTGCGAGCTTGAAGTTAGGATGGATCTTCAGCAGGGAATCCACTTCGTTCAGCGCGACATCTAGCCGGTTATCGCTAACGGCCTGCAAACTTCTGGCAAGTAGCTGCTCCATGTCGCGCGAATCCGGCTCGGCATGGGCGGCCAGGCCGATGAAAGGCAACAACAGCAGAAAAGGTTTTAGCCGCGAATTCATCTATCAGTTGTCGCTATGTTCTTCCACGATCTGCCAGCCCGCAGAGGTTTTGAGCCAATTCAGCGCCTTGTTGTTGACGCTCTTGAAGTGGCTGGCATTGTAGTGCTGGCGGAAGCTGATGCGTGCATGGGTGGCATCGATGATCTCGACCTTGGCGTTGTCGATGCCGACCTTGATCGACTTGGGCTTGCTGATGCGATCATGCCGCATCTTTTCCCAAGCTGATCGTGATTCGCCATTGGGCGTCTTGAACTCGGCGGCATAGAAAGCAAGATAGCGCTTCACGTTCTTGGCTGACCAGGCAGCAGCCCATTCGCGAGTTGCAAGCATGATCTCAGCGCTTGCGTCAGTCGTAGTGGCTTTAACCGGTTGGGGGACAGGTTCTGCCTTCGGAGTGGCCGCGATGGCCGGGGCAGACGCTACGGTGACCGGCTTCTCGGTTGGGGGCGTTGCGGTTTCTGGCTTGACGGCAGGGGCTGGGACGTCAGGCTGCGCAGGCGCTACGGCAACGGCTTGCTGCGTCGGGGTAGTCGGTTGTGCAGGTGCGGATTCAGCCAGCGCGGAGGGGGCGGATTTTGCATTTTGCCCACCCTTGCCGAACAGGTCGCGAATCAGTGCGAGCTTGGTTTTGGTACCGGCATTGTTCTTGTCCAGCTGCAAAGCGCGGTCGTATGCCTGGCTGGCCATTTTTGCGTAGATGTCCCCCAGATTTTCGTGTGCGGTGGCATAGCTTGGATGGGTGCGGATCGCCATCTCCAGCGCAACTTTGGCTTTTTCGTATTGCCCCTGGCCTGCATACAGTACGGCGAGATTGTTATATGGCTCCGGCAACTCGGGGTAATCGTTGGTCAGCTCGGTGAAAATGGAGATGGCGCCCATTGCATCACCCTGCTCATTTACGATGAGGCCTTTGAGGAAGCGCGCCTGTGCATCCTTGGGTTTATTCGCCAGATAGTTGTTTACCAGGTCGAGTGCTTGCGTAAGATGCCCTTGCTTGAAGAGCTTGTTAGCATCCTGAATCTCGTCGGCATGACTGCCGAGGGAGAGGGTCAGCAGCATACACAGAGCAATACCTGAGGCGAACTTTTTCAATATTTCCATTTTGGTCTTTTTCTTGAGCGGGTTATGTGACTGGCCGAGTGCGCCAAACGCACGCGATTCTACCAAAGAAGCGCTTCGCATACACAGATTGCCTGCGCGAGGAAGTGCCGGGGCGAGGGGCGGCAGGTTTCGGGTAGAATCACGCCTCCTAAATCTAATGCACTATTGGCACAGACATGAGCAGCAATACACCCGCCCCGACGCCCGTTTCAAACTTCATTCGCACGATCATCGATGCCGACCTCGCCAGCGGCAAACATTCGAGCATCGTTACGCGCTTCCCGCCCGAACCAAATGGCTATCTGCACGTAGGCCATGCCAAGTCGATCTGCCTGAACTTCGGACTGGCAAAAGACTATAACGGCCTGTGCAACCTGCGCTTCGACGATACCAACCCGGAGAAGGAGAGCGAGGAATATGCGCTTTCCATTCAGGAGGATGTGCGTTGGCTGGGCTTCCAGTGGAATGGCGAGGTACGCTGGGCATCGGATTATTTCGATGCGCTCCACGAGTTTGCGATCGAGCTGATCAACAAAGGCCTGGCCTATGTGGACGATCTGACGCCGGAGCAGATGCGCGAATATCGCGGCACACTCAAGGAGCCGGGCAAGAACAGTCCTAACCGTGATCGTAGTGTGGCCGAGAATCTGGATTTGTTCGCGCGCATGAAAGCCGGCGAATTCGCCGACGGCGCCATGGTGCTGCGAGCCAAGATCGACATGGCCTCGCCCAACATCAACATGCGCGATCCGGTGATCTACCGCATCAAAAGGGCCCACCACATCCGTACCGGCGACAAGTGGTGCATCTACCCGATGTACGACTACACGCATTGCATCTCCGATGCGCTGGAAGGCATCACGCATTCCATCTGTACGCTGGAGTTCGAGGATCACCGACCCCTGTACGACTGGGTGCTGGACAACATCACCATCCCCTGCCATCCGCGCCAGTACGAGTTCTCGCGTCTGGAACTGCACTACACCATCACCAGCAAGCGCAAACTGCTGCAACTGGTGACCGAAAAGAAGGTGAGCGGCTGGGACGACCCGCGCATGCCCACCATCAGCGGTATGCGCCGTCGCGGTTATACGCCGGAAGGCATCCGTGAGTTCGCCAAGCGCATCGGCGTTTCCAAGAGCGAGAACACCGTTGACATGGCGATCATGGAAGGTGCCATTCGCGAAGATCTCGAACTGCGCGCACCGCGCGTGATGGCGATCATCAATCCATTGAAAGTGACGATCACGAATGCCGAGGGCGCGCTGACGCGCGAAGCAGATTTCCATCCCAATGTGCCGGAACTTGGCAAACGCGAGGTTGCTTTCGGCAAGGAACTGTTCATCGAAGCCGATGACTTCGCCGAAGTGCCGCCGCCCGGCTGGAAGCGCCTGACACTCGGCGGTGAGATACGTTTGCGTCACAGCTATGTGATGCGCTGCGATGAAGTCCTGAAGGACGAAAACGGGCAAGTGGTCGAACTCAAATGCAGCATCGACCACGACACCTTGGGCAAGAATCCTGAAGGCAGAAAGGTGAAGGGCGTGATCCACTTCCTGTCCTGCGAACATGCCTTGCCTGCAGAGATTCGCCTATACGACCGCTTGTTCAGCGTGCCCGAGCCGGATGCGGACAAGGATGTCGATTTCCATGGTTATCTCAATCCTGAGTCGCTGACAGTCGTGCAAGGCTGGGTCGAATCCAGTGTTAAAGATGCGGTACCTGAAACGCGCTACCAGTTCGAGCGTTTGGGCTACTTCTGCACCGACAGACGCGATCATCAGCCGGGTGGCAAGCTGGTATTCAACCGCACGGTGACCTTGAAGGACTCATGGGCGAAAGAACAGAAATAGCATGTTGAAGATCTACAACACCCTCGCCCGCGACAAGCAGGTATTCAAACCCATTGAAGCCAACAAGGTGCGCATGTACGTATGCGGCATGACCGTATACGACTACTGCCACTTGGGGCATGCACGGGTGATGGTGGTGTTCGACATGGTCTATCGCTGGCTGAAGTCTGCAGGCTATGACGTCACCTACGTGCGCAATATCACCGACATTGATGACAAGATCATCAAGCGCGCAGCAGAGAACAATGAATCCATCCACACGCTGACACAGCGCTTCATAGATGCCATGCACGAGGATGCCGATGCATTGGGTGTGCAGCGTCCGGACCACGAACCGCGCGCTACGCAGTTCATCCCGCAGATGTTGCAGATGGTCGAGCAGCTGGAACAGAACGGTCTTGCCTACAAGGCGGCAGATGGGGATGTGAACTACGCGGTACGCAAGTTCGAGGGCTATGGAAAGCTATCCGGCAAATCGTTGGAAGACCTGCGTGCGGGCGAGCGTGTGGAAGTAGCTTCTGAAAAGAACGATCCGCTCGACTTCGTGTTGTGGAAACACGCCAAGGAGGGTGAGGCGGAAGAAGTGAAGTGGGACTCCAAGTGGGGTAAGGGGCGCCCCGGCTGGCATCTGGAATGTTCTGCTATGGGAACAGAATTGCTGGGCAAGCAATTCGACATCCACGGCGGCGGTGCCGACCTGCAGTTCCCCCACCACGAGAACGAGATCGCGCAAAGCGAAGGGGCGCATGGTTGCCAGTACGTGAACTACTGGATGCACAACGGCTTCATCCGCGTGGACAACGAGAAGATGTCCAAGAGCTTGGGCAATTTCTTCACCATTCGCGAAGTGCTGAAGAAATATGACGCCGAAGTGGTGCGTTTTTTCATCCTGCGCGCGCACTACCGCAGTCCGCTGAACTATTCGGATGCGCATCTGGACGATGCCAAGGGCGCGCTGACGCGGCTCTATACTGCATTGAAGTCAGCACCCGCTGACGTAGGTGGCGTGGACTGGAACGAGGTGCACGCCCAGCGTTTCAAGGCAGCCATGGACGATGACTTCAACACCCCGGAAGCCGTCGCCGTACTGTTCGACCTCGCCAACGAAGTGAATCGTAGTCAAT
The DNA here is from genome assembly GCA_028687425.1 of Sideroxydans sp. Taxonomy (GTDB): domain Bacteria; phylum Pseudomonadota; class Gammaproteobacteria; order Burkholderiales; family Gallionellaceae; genus Sideroxyarcus. Next base: position 37,393 of record JAQUAD010000019.1, on the reverse strand, counting down.
CGACAGAAGCGGCCATGCAGCTGAAAGCATTGGCCGGCGTGCTTGGACTGCTGCAAAGGGATGCGCAGACCTTCCTGCAAGGTGGATCGGTCCCAGAGGGATTGGACGATGCTGCGATCAATGCGCAGATCGAGGCGCGCATCGCAGCCAAGAAGGCCAAGGACTATGCAGCAGCGGATCGCATCCGAAAGGAATTGCTGGAAGAAGGCGTCATTCTGGAAGACTCTGCGCAGGGCACTACGTGGCGCAGGGCTTAAGGTAGCTTGCCAGCACTAACCATTTTGCTGAAAAGGATGCTCGGTGATATCCAGCCTAGCAAGTCGTCATACCCCGTTGTGAATTCATGGCTGACGAATTCTCCATCGTTGTCGCTGTTTTCAATTTCGTCGCTGTTGCTTGAAACTGCCAACTGAACTCCTCTTGAATCAAATGCCCCGGCCCCATTTATGCCGTGTGATATGAATACGGCAGGAACATCAGCGCTAATAGTCGTGCCACCAGCTGCAACTAGGATGTCCGGCACGCCAGGTGAACAAAGAGCAAAGCTGGACGCTGATGGTGCGGTGATTGCTGGGCTGCAGTCGGTTGTTCCTTCAGCAATTTCGTCTGCGAAGCGGGTGGTTACTCGATAGGTAAAGCGGTGGTTCCAGCCATCAGTTTCAGATATACCCAAGGTCGCCCAGGGAAGCACGCCTGTTACCGATGTGGCGGTGCAGGCCACTCTGCTCGCATCGGCACTTGCGACGCCTCCTCCGGCAGTCACACAGGCGCAGGTATTGTCTTTTGTTGCTTCAATGCCAGCATAGGCAGCACCAGTTGCGATCGAAGATTGGGCCGGACAAGGGAGTCTGCCGTTGATCAACGCAAAGCCGATCAAAGCCTGTTGTATTTCTGATAACTTTGATTTGGTCTCGCTTATCTTACGTTGTTCAAGCTGGCTGCTGATTGTTGGTACCAAGCCTGTCAATAGCAAGGCGACGATTGCCAGTACCATGGCCATTTCGACCAGAGTGAAGCCTTTCTCATATACGGAATTTTCTGTAAGCGGCGTAATTCGAGTCATGGGCAGTTATTCTTTCCGTCGATACAGAGCACAAAGTCGTTGATGGTGCTGTAGCTCGAATCTGATGGGCGGTAGGTTGTGAAACTGGTCGATGTCGGTGGGTTTGTCTTGCCTGTCTGGTTATCACCCATGGGTGCCCCAACAGCAGAATCTTTATCCAAATAGTTGGTTAAGTCGTTGGGAGAGCTGATTCTGGCAGCAGCACTTTGTGAGGGGAGTGACTTAGAGGCGGCTACCACGACCGCATGGTAACTGCCTGATCCGGCATTGGTATGGCCAGAGCCGCTGATGCTCAGGCAAGTTGCAGCAGGATCTGGTTCTGGAGTGCAACTCCCGCTACCGCCCGGTTGATAACCATCGGCGATTTGAATGAACAGCCAGTCCCGCCATGCTGACCATGATGCCGATGTGACAAGGTCATTGCAGGAGCTGATGCTGGTCCAGCTGCTAGGCATGGAACTATCCGTACCACCGCTGCCAGTGCAGCTATTGAACTCGCTGATCGCATCCGCCAGCCTCTGTTCGATTGTCGGGATGAGGCTATAACATGACGAACTGGTGCAGTTATTTTCTAAGTAATAGCCCAGTTGTGAGCGGATCGCATCGCCGGTGGGTAAGTTGTAAGGAGAGTTCTTTACCAGGCTCCACAAGTTATCTCCTGCGTCTTGCAAGTTGTTGCGCGTAGTAGAAGAAGGGCTGTTCTTGTAGTTGCTCAGCGCGGTACTCACTTGATCAATGTAATTGTTCAAAGTAGTGATTTGTGCTGCGCTGAGAGTAGTTAAGTTACTCCCGTTCGGCGGACAGGAAGCGCTCCCTGAGGTGCTGGTATTGGGCGTATCGGGAAAGCGGCCAAAACGTAAGTCTACTGTTCCGGTCCGGTTCGGCGCGATGTCAGGATTACTCAACGATACTGCCCAAGGGTACTTATGATTGGGATTCGAGGCATCGGCTGCATAATCATCCAAGCATTTCTTTGCTTGTCGCGCGATGCGTTTCTGGATGCCGTTCCAGATATCCTGTCGCGTGATGTAAGTAATCTGGTCATTGGTGCTCGATGTTACATTGCCGTTTCCGTCACGATGTTCGTGCGGAATAATGAACTGAGCTGCAGAGATGTCGGAATTATTGATGCCGTGTTCGCTGTCATAGTCCAGATAGGCGCTACCAGTGTAATCTCCCCCGCAAATGCTATTGGTAGTAACAGAGCGATCACTATTTATTGGGTGTGAAAGTGGTATGCCGGGCGCAAGGATCACCGCCACCACCTCTCCGGCTTCTAGTTCGTTGCCGTTGCTGTCAAAGACATGAAGCTGAGCAGATGTATCCCAATTCATCGGCAGACCTAATGATTTGTCACTGTAATTGCCAGAAACTGCATACCACAAACATTCGCCGGTGCCATCAAAAAGAGCAGATAGATCGAGGGTTCGCCAAGGCAAGCGGCCAAGTTTGCTCGGACTGCCAGCAGAACACTCGCTAGGAGCGGTGCCCTCTGTAGTGCCGATGTCTGGGCAAGGCAGGTAGCCAGCTACTGGGTTCGCAGGGTGTGTATCTCCATAACTGATGGCATAGCCGATCAGTGCTTCTTTAGCGCGTGCCAAAGCGTCAGAAGTAGTCTGGTTGCGCTTATTGCTAATTGCGGGGCCGCTCAGAGAAGTGACGAACACGGTTGTGATGCCCATCACCAGAATAACCAGCATGACCAGCAGCGCACCGCCATGTTGAAATTTGCTGCCATGGTTTGATGATTGACAGGAAGGCATTCTGCGCTCCGTCACTCTGCGGGGCTTGCCTCGGGTGCATCCAGCATCAGCCGCTGTCCGACCTTGACTTTCACGGGGTTCGATTTGCCCGGCAGGATGACCGGCACCGTGGCGGGGGAGCGGGAGTCGGCGGAAGACGCTGGTTGCTGTTCGCCGTTGATCCAGATGATGCGCTGTCCGCCATCGCGCTGGATCACGCCGTTTACGATGAGCGAGCGGCTGTCGTTGCCGGCTTCGTCGGCGCTAAGGACGTGCTGTCTTTCCAGTTGGGTACGCTCGTTTTGCGAAAAGAACAGCCGGCCCAATTCTGCCGCTGGGGCGGCCGTGGGTGCGTTAAGTGCTATCAGAACGAAAATGAGAGGGTTTTTCATGGCGTGTTCTGGTTTTTCATGGTGAACCAGCCTCCTGCGCATTCGGCTCTGAGCATCACGTTGCCGTTCTGCGCGTTGTCGACACGGGAAATGCCACACTTGTCGAGCAGGAACCAGCCAGGCATCTGGCTGCTAAGTGCATCGAAGAAATTCAGCAACTGGCCTTCATGCAGCAGGTCGATCTGCATGGACATGGGGCTGATGCCGAGTTTGAAATTGCCCGCGTTCAGTGGCGGATTGGGTAGGTAGGCAGTTTGTGGCGAGATGCTGTAATTAAATTCAGGTACCAGATTTTGGTGGCGAATTCTTTCCAGACCTTCGATCCAGTCCAGGCGTTGTTCTGAGCCAATCACCTTTTGGGCAACCAGTGCGTCATATTCCATCTGGTAAGAAGACATGTTTTCCAGATCGTTTTGTGCGGTCAGGAGTTGCTCGCGCGCGTTATTGAGTTGGCGCTGTGCCTGTTGCAGTTCTTTCAGGGATCGCTGCTGGATGTCGGCGCTGTAACTGATCATGCCCAAGGCAGCAGCGGCGCTGAGCAGGCAGGTCAGCAAGCTCCATTTGATCTCACCGAGGTCGTCTGTAGAGAAGCTCATGACGCTGTCCTCCATATGATCTTGAGGGTGAACTGGCCTTGTGAGGCCTCGGCGCTCTGGCCGCTGATGCTGCCTTTGGGCGAGATGTCCAAGGGCAGGGCGGTAGCACTGACGGTATAGCCGTGCTGCATCAGGGCTTGCTCGAATTTCTCAAGATAAGCCAACGCATCTCGATGGTCGCTGCCGAAACCGCTCAGTATGCCGTCGAAGTTGATGACCTGGGCGGGGTACGGCGAAGGAGGCGCATCTGCAGGGCTGGCTTGCCATGAAAGTTCGTGCAGGGTAATGCGCGGGAATGATTCCAGTACTGCGCTCAACTCATAGAGTATTTCCTGGGGCGGGCGCGAGTACTGGTTGAGGTTGCGTGTCAGTAGTACTGCTGTCTTCATGTCGGCAGCGGGCACGGAAGTGTTGGCGAAGTTGTACTGAATGGCTTGCGTCTGACCTTGAAGGCGAGCCGTTTGCTGCTTCAGCGGATCGGTCTCGGATGTAAATTGCTGGCTTTGCCAGAAAGCCATTCCGCTCCACAGTAGTCCCAGCAACAGGATGACGATGGCGAGCCCGAATAACACGAAACGCAATTGCCATAACATGTGGAAGTGGGTGTGGTGCGAGCTGGCGTAGTGTGCACTGGGCGGTTTGGTGGCCAGCAGATTGAGAAACAGCGGGGTGCTGTCTGAATCAAGCATCTCTTGCTTGCACTTGTGCTGGCGCGCGAATTCGGTGATGTCCAGATAGGTGTAATGCATATCGCCGCTGCTGAAGAGCTGTGTGTTCAACTGTGCAATTTCGTTCGCATGGCACAGGATGTAGACTTCCAGCATCTCTCCCGGCGGCGGCAGCGAGAGGCTCTTCAAATATTGTTGCGTGCGGGGTGTTTCCGAGATGACCGCATCGATCAGGGTGCCGTTCTCGTTGATCGGGATCAGGCGGGAGAAATGCAGCCGCTTGTTGTGGAAATACGTCTGGCGCAAACCGGCATCACGTTCCCAGGTTAGCAGCAGGATATGTTCGGACTGGATATCCTTCAGCAGCGGTGCGCTGATGTTGGGAATGGAGAAGATGCCCGCCAAAGGGATGTGATTTGCGAGCAAGGCTTCCAGCCAGGGCGTGATGCGCTGCGGATTGGTCAGGGCTGAAAACAGGTATTCATCATCGCGCCTGCCCTCTGCCTGTCTTTTGAGCAGGGTCGCCTGGCGGAAGGGCGTGCTGCGGTAGTACTGTTCGAACTTGCGCTCGATTAGCGCGGTGCGGCTCGGGCCTAGCAGGTGCGGGATGGTCTCAAGGTGGAAGTCTTCTTCGATGATGTCGACCAGCAGGAAGGTCGGGTTACGTTGCTTTTCGAGGAAAGCGGAGAACTGTTCGCGACCGTCCGCATCGTTGCTGAATTCGTGTGCTAAGGTCAGTCCCTTGCCGTTCCAGAGGTAGGCCTGGAAGTTTTCAGCGCTAAGGAATAATAGGGTTCTAGCCATGGTCAGAGTTGTACTTTGCCAATGAGGTCGTAGATAGGAGAGAGGACGGAGAGCATCACCCAGCCGAGGAGTGCGCCAAGAATCAGCGTCATTGCCGGTTCGATCATGACCTGCACTTTCTTGATCGCATCCTTTACGTCGCGATCATAAAAATAGCTGACGTTGAGCAGTGCCTGGTCGAGTTGGCCGGTGGCCTCGCCGACCTTCAGCATGCGCACGACCAGAGGCGGGAAGATGCCCGTCTTCTGGAAGCTTTGGGTCAGGTTCTTGCCGGCCTCGATCTCGCTCATAACGTTCTGCAGGCTTTGCGCGATGACTTGATTGTCCACCAGGTCGCGCGAGTTGGCGATGCAGTCGAGAATGGTGATGCCTGAACTGTACATCATGGCGAATGTGTTGGCGAAGCGGGCAAGAATGATCTTGCGCAGGATCGGGCCTGTGGGCCAGATGTTCAGCTTGAGGTTGTCCACGTGGTATTGCAGCTTCGGATTGGCCATCAATGCCAGCTTGTAGATACCGAACAGCACGAACGGGGCGAGCAGAATCACATACCAGTAATTCACGAATATGTCAGACGTGGCCAGCAGGATGCGTGTCTGGATGGGGATCTCCTGCCCCATGCCTTTGATGAACCCCACCAGCTGCGGTACCAGATAGATCATCAGGAAGAAGGTGATCGCCAGCACGATGGTGCCGACGAAGGCCGGATAGATCATCATGGTCTTGGTTTGCGAAGCCATCTCATCCTGCCACTTCAGGGATTCCATGAGGTGCTTGAACACATCGACCAATCTGCCGCTGTCCTCGCCGGCCTTGGTCAGGTTGGCGGTGATCTTGTCGAATGCGTTGGGGTGCTCAGCCATTGCTTGCGATAACTTTTTTCCACTCTCGATTGATTCCACCATGCTGGCGATGATCTCGCGGAAAGATGGCTCTTCCATGGTGTCGCGCAGATCGGCCAGACATTCCAGCAAAGGCACGCCGGCACGTGAAAGCTGTTCCAGATTGAAGAAGAAAGTGATGAGGTCCGCACGTTTGATCCTGGTCGAGCCGAAGGAGGCGACATGGTCCTCCTCCTTGGCGCTGATCAGATCCAGGCCGCCGCGCTTGAGGCGCATCTCAAGGTCGATCAGATTGGCTGCATCCTGCAAGCCTTTTGCGCTCTTGCCGTCGCTGTCGATCGCTTTGTAGAGATAGAGGGCCATGGGCGCTACTGCCGATCCGTGAGGTCGACCACGCGCGAAACTTCGGCAACTGAAGTGACGCCTTGCAGGATGCGTCTTATTCCGTCCTGCGCCAGCGGGCGGAAGCCTGCTTCCAGTGCGGCATGCTTGATGTCGCGGATGCTGGCACGGCGTGCGACCAGATCGTCCATGTCGGAGTCCATCTTGAGGATCTCCATGATGGCTTGACGCCCGGTGTAGCCCTGATGGCGGCAGATATCGCAACCGGCTGCGCGGTACAGCGTGACATCTTCATTGTGATGCAGGCCGAGCAGCTTTCGTTCAGCCAGGTCGGGCTGGTAAGGATATTTGCAGTGGCGGCACAGCATGCGGATCAGACGCTGCGCCACGATGCCGATGATGTTGCCGGCCAGGATGTCAGGCAGGATGCCAATGTCGAGCAAGCGCGGGATAGCACCTACGGCCGAGTTGGTGTGCAGGGTCGAATACACCTGGTGACCGGTCATCGCTGCGCGGAACGCCATCTCGGCTGTCGGATGGTCGCGCACCTCGCCGACCAGAATGATGTCCGGATCCTGGCGCATCAGGGAGCGGATGCCGCTGACGAAATCGAGTTTGGCTGCTTCGTTGACCGAGCTCTGGCGGATCAGCGGGATCGGGTATTCCACCGGATCTTCCAGTGTCATGATGTTCACCGATTCAGTGTTCACATGGTTGAGGATGGAATAGAGCGTGGTGGTCTTGCCGCTACCGGTGGGGCCGGTGACCAGTACGATGCCTTCCGGCTTGGAGATGATGGAAAGCAGCGTCGAAAGCGAGCTGTCATCCAGGCCGAGCTGGTTGATCGGTACGATGCCTTTCTGGCGATCGAGGATACGCAACACCAGGTTCTCGCCGTAGGAGGTCGGATGCGACGCAACACGGAAGTCGATAGGGCGCCCGGACAGGCGCAGGGAAATACGGCCGTCCTGCGGCGCGCGCGTCTCGGCGATGTTCATGCCGCTCATCACCTTCATGCGCACCACCATGGCCGGCCAGAAGCTTTTGTGCAGACTGCGCACCTGACGCAACACGCCATCCACGCGATAACGGATGCGCAGGAAGCTGTTTTCTGGCTCGAAGTGGATGTCGGACGCGTTCTGCTGTACGGCCTCGGTCAGCAATGCATCGATCAGGCGTACCACCGGCTGACTGAATTCGTTGACGCCCTGTTGCAGGGTCTGGTGCTCCAGTTCGCCAGGTTCGATCTCGTGCAGGATGCCGTCGATGGACAGTTCGAATCCGTAATACTGGTCGATCGCGCGCAGGATGTCGGACTCGCTGGCCAGCAGTGTGATCAGACGGTATTCATCCTTGAGTAGCGCCCGTACCTGATCCAGCGCGATGATGTTGTCCGGATCGGCGATGGCGAGTGTCAGATTCTTGTTGCCGGCATCTACCGAGATCGGGACCAGCTGGTAGCGCCGGGCGACCTCCTTGGGAATCATCGTTACCGCAGCAGAATCGACGACCACATTGGCAAGGTCGACGCTTTCCTGTCCCAGATTCTCGGACAACACGTCACGGATGGTTGCTTCAGACAGAAAGCCGAGACGCACCAGCAGCCGCCCCAGCGGCTGTGGCGATTTGCTCTGCTCCTGTGTGGCGATGCGCAGCTGGTCTTCGCTGATGACGCCTTTGGCGATGAGCAATTGTCCTATCGGTTGCTGGAACTGTTGTTGCGGTGCGGCCATCGTTGTTCCTAGCGGGAAGAGGTCAATTCATTCAGACGACGCAGTGCCTGTGCATGATCGAAGCTGGCGTTATTGTTGATGTCCAATTCCAGCGCCTGACGATAATGGTCGGCAGCCAACCTGCTTTGTCCGAGATGGTCCAGGCTGACGGCCAGATTGAAGGTGAACAATGCATTGCCCGGCTCCAGTGCGCGCGCGCTGAAATAGGATTGATGAGCCTCCGCCCAGCGCGACTGGTCCGCATAGGTGTTGCCCAGTGCGTAGTGCAGGGCTGCGGCTTGCGGCTGTTCGGACAGCATCTGTTTCAAGCGCACTTCGCTGTCGGCTTCATTCGTGTCATAGGCAGACATGGCGGCCAAAGCGACAGGGTCGCGAGGATCGAGCAGTAGCACCTGGCGATAGTAATGTTGCGCGGTCTGGTCCTGCCCCTGCTGCTGTGCTACAGCGCCCAGACCAAGCAAGGCGTCGCGGTTGCGAGCATCCTGTGCCAGTACGTTGTGATAGCCCTGTGCCGCCGCCGGATACTCGCCGCGTTGATACGCTTGCCAGGCATCCTGTAATGCCGGTGTGACGGTATCCACTTTGGGCTGTCGTTTGATGGTCAGGCGGCGGGGCGCGCGTTCGGTTGCGCGACGGGTGACGGGTTGTGCGGGTGCTGCCTTGGCTGTCTCGACTATCGGAGGCGTAATCGTCGGAACTGCTTCTGGCGGTTGCATGGGCGTCGGCTCCGGTGCAATGGATGCGACCAGGCGTGGTGCAGCCGGCGGCGGGGCGACCGGCGCGGCAGCGACGGGAATGGGGCGGGGGACAGGGCGTCTGACGGGTGGGTTGAGTTCAGTCCAGACGTAATAACCATACCCTGCGCCTATCGTGCTGCAAATCAGGAAGGTCGTCGGAACCAAGCCCAGCTTCCAGCGACGGCGAGGCGGTTCCTTTTTTTTCTTGGCTGCAAACAGGGTTTGACCAGCGGCGCGAGAAGTTTCAGACGGAATGCTCTCGGGCGCTACATTTGCAGCCGACAGATTGGGATGATCCTCCAATGTCAGACCGGTGCCCTTGCCTTGTTCACCAGACTTCTTCATCGCGTCGAGTAGCAGGCTCATTGTTATTCCTTTTCGCTTTCTGGCTTGAGGAAATCGCTGTCCGGAAGGCTGGCGCGGAATGCGGAGAAGTCGCCATCAAGGCTGCTGTCTTTGATCACTACCGGTCGCAGGAAGATCACCAGTTCGGTCTTGGTCATGCTGTCGTTGCGATTGCGGAATGCATTGCCGGCAAATGGGATGCTGTCCAGCAGTGGAACGCCATCGGTCAGGTTGTTGATCTCGTCCTGCATCAGGCCGCCTAGCACGGCGATCTGGTTATTTTCGATCTTCAGCATCGACTCCATTTCGCGTGTCTGCAGTTGTGGAATCCGGCTGACGATGGCGGGTGTGGCACAGTTCGAAACACCGATTCCACAGGGGTTTGCCAAAGCAGGATTGGGGTCGTTCACATAGCCCAGCAACCTGGTGATGGATGGGCGCAGATTGAGCAGTACAGTATCGCCATCATTGATCTGTGGTGTCACGCTCATGGTGAAGCCGGTCGGTACAGTGACAGGGGTGGTGGTAAAAGTTGTAGTGCTGGTGGTTTGATTGCTGGTCGTGTCTGCCTTGATGGTGAAATAAACCAGGTTGTCGACCACGCGCAGCATCGCAGTCTGATTGTTCATTACGCTCAACTTGGGGCTGGAAAGTACTTTGACATCGCCGAAGGAATCGAGCAGTGAGATGGAGGCGCTCAGATTGCCTAGTTTGGAAGTCGGATTGACATAGTCCAGCAGGAACATCTTGCCAGTATTTGTGGCTGCCGGGACTGGATTGCCGGACGCTAATTGAGTCAGATTGAAACCTTTAGTGCCTAGCCGCAAGCGTGACCAGTCAATGCCCTGTTGGTAGTTGCTGTTCAATCGTACTTCTGCGATGGTGGCCTCGATCAGCACCTGCCGGCGAGCGTTGCGCATCACCTGAGTGATGAACTCCTGAATCTTTTCGTGCTGCTTTCCTGTTGCGCGCACAGTGATGATGCCTGCCTCAGGGTTGGGGATCACCGAGGCGGCTTCACGGAAAGTGCTGCGACGTGTCACTGTAGCGCCTTCTCCTTCTATCACTGCAGCGTTGTCCGGATTCGCTGTAGCAGTGCCCCCTTTTTGGCTTTGTATGTTCTGCTGTTGCACGACGTCTTCGCTGGAACCCTGCGGCAGGATCTTGTCGGTCTCACGCAATATGTCGGTGATATTCTTGATCAATGTATCCCAGAAGTGGTTCTTGGATGAATTCTTGATTGACAGTTGTGAGTTGTTTGCTCCGCTCCCTGAAGCGTTGATTGAAGAACCGCCGACCTGCGTTGTATTGGAGATGCCGCCATCGGCATCGCGCGACATGTTCACATAGTCGATCTTGTAGCTCTTCAGGAAGGGGGAGTCCGGCATGACGACCAGTTGCCCGGCCTTCAGCTCGTAACGCATGTCCACTTGTTTGGAAATGCGATCAAGGATCTGGGGTAACGTCTGGTTGATGGCGTTAAGTGAGACGTTGCCATCTATGCCGGCATGAATGTCGATGTTGATCTTGGCATCGCGTGCCAGTGCGAACAGTATCTCGCGGGCGGGCAGGTTGGTGACGACTACGCTGTAGGTTTCTACCTTTACTGCGGTTTTGGGTGGCGGAAGTACGATGGATTTTTTGCTGGGTTGGGGAATGGTGCCGCTGCTGCGGGTGACTGAGTCCGGTGTTTGTTGAATGTGCGCGTCGGACTGTTTGAGTGGCTTTGTATTGCAGGCGGCAAGCAGCACGCCGGTAGCGCAAAGTAATGCGTGACTGGACCTCATTCCCTTTTCCCCCTTGACTTTGGGGCACAAGGTAACCTAAAAAACTTTGCCTCGCAACCGCTCAAGGGGGTTAGATGTTTTTTTGTTTCATCGGCTTAAGGGAGGTTTTGATAGCTTTCCAGTAAGTGCAGGGTCGGTGCGAAAGCTTCCAGATATCGTTCGAGGAGTTCGGGGATGGCTGCACGAGCCTTGCTGCTGCTGGGGAAGCTGCCGTACAGCACGCGGAACGCATCCTGACCTTTGAGCTCGATCGGAATGATGAATATCTCCTCCAGCTTGCCCAGTTTGCGGGCCCTGCGCAGGAATCCTTCCATGCGATCAGGCTGTACGCTTTCGGTATAGAACAACTGGATGCTGGCGCTGCCCTGCGGGGCGGCATTCAGCATGGCTTCGGTGGCGCCCAGTCTTTGCTGCAGAAGACTGCGCGGAGAAATGCCGGATAGTTGTTTGAGTTTGATTACAGGACGCGTCGCCACCTCTGCAACAGTGGTTTCAGCTACAGGTTCTGCAGCATCGGCAGTAGCAACGGGCTCAACGGCGGCAGGGGCCGTGTCGGTTACCGCCGAAGCTGTTTGCGCAACCACTTCAACGGGAGGCGTACTCGTGACGGGCGTGGTTTCAACCTGCTTGCTGGATTGCGGTGCTTCGGGCATGGGCTCCTGGTTCAAAAACCAGGCGGCGCCAACAAATATGGCAGTGAACAGCGCCAACCCTCCCAGTACTGCGATATTTCGGCGTCCGCCCCAATTGCGCATCGGTGTCATTTCGCTGTCGCGCAAAGCGGCCTGCACGTGACGCTCCTCGATCCGGTGCGTATTCTCCACAAATGCCGCCAGTAACGATTTGTCGGCCAGGATGTTGACCCTGCGCATCAGGCCTTGAGAGGCTTTGCCGATTTGCTTTTCCGCGTTTGCCGAAAATATGTCCGGCCCTTTATAGCCGGCTGCACGCATGCGGAACATCAGGTAAGCATGTACGATCTTGGGGGAGAGCGGCAGGATGGTGAAGTGATGCACGATGCGATCCTTCAGTTGGCGCATGTTGGTCTGAGCCAGCTTCTCATCCAGTTCGGGCTGGCCGAACAATACGATCTGCAGCAGCTTGTGAGCCCCGACCTGCAGGTTGTAAAGCAGCCTTAGTTCTTCCAGTGTCTCCAGTGGCATGGCATGCGCTTCGTCGACCAGCACCACGACGCGTTCCCCGTGCTCGTACATTGCTTCCAGATGGTTTTGCAGCGTCTGCAGGATGACGTTGACACGCTTGCCTTCCAGGTCGAGTTGCAGGCGGTCTGCGATGGCGTACAACAGCTCGTCGCGCGACATGCTGGGGTTGGCCAGATAGATCGCCTTGATGTTGGTGGGCAGCTTGTCCAGCAGCATGCGGCAGAGCATGGTCTTGCCACTGCCGACTTCGCCGCTGATCTTGATGATGCCTTCGCCATCGGTGATGGCGTAGACCAGCGCATCCAGGATTTCGCCGCGATTGGCGCCCGAGAAAAAGAAGTCTGTGACCGGTGTGATCTTGAACGGAGGCTCGTTGAGGCCGAAATGCTCCAGATACATCTTTTCCCCTTATTGATTGCGTTGCTGCGATCTGTGTTTTTGTAATGCGTCCATCCGGCTGTACAAGGTGGTGCGTGCAATGCCTAGCAGTTTGGCGGCCTCGCTCACATTGCCGTGTGCAAGCTCCATGGCGGCATCGATATACGTTTGAGTATAGCCCATCAGCAGGTCGTCCAGATTGAAGTCGCCCTGTTGCAGGCGCGTGTGCGCACTGATTTCAGTTGATGCGTTCAAGCTATCGGGCAATTCGGGATGCAGGTCGAACTCGCTTTCCAGTTGGCTGGCGGTGAGTTCTGCCCCCGGGTGTTTGGTTGTCAGGCGAATCACGATGTTGCGCAATTCGCGTGTATTGCCGGGGAAGCTGTAGCGCTTCCAGCAATTCTCTGCCGATTCGTCCAGCGCAAATGGGGGGCATTGCATCTGCTGGGAATAGATGCGGCGGAAATGATCGAGCAACAGCATCTTGTCTTCGCCCAATGAGCGCAACGAAGGCACGTTGATAGTGAAAACGCTCAGACGATGGAACAGGTCGCTGCGGAAAGCGTTGCTGCGTACCGCCTGCGCGAGAACAAGATTGGTGGCGGCGACGATGCGCGCATTACTTTTGCGCGTGGCGGTCTCGCCTACACGTTGATACTCCCCGTTTTCCAGTACACGCAACAGCTTGGCCTGTAATTCCTGTGGCAATTCACCGATCTCGTCCAGGAACAATGTGCCATTCGCTGCCTTTTCAAAAAAACCGACCTGGGCAGTGGTTGCGCCAGTGAACGCCCCTTTGGCATGGCCGAACAAAGTCGATTCAAGCAGGTTGGGGGCGATGGCGGCGCAGTTGATGGCGATGAAGGGGGCGTTCGGGTCCCGGCTCAAATGTTGCAGTGCGGCAGCCACCAGTTCTTTGCCGCTGCCTGACTCGCCCTGAATCAACACCGGGTAGGGTGTGTTCGCATAGAGTCTGATCTGGTCGCGCATGGTGCGGATAGGCATGCTGTCGCCGATGATGCCGAGTTGCTGTTCGTTATATGCGGCGTTCCGGCGCTCGCCGTGTTGGGCAATGAGCGCGGCGCGCAATTCGGCACGCAACGCTTCCGGCTTGCTGGGTTTGGCCACGAATTCAAATGCACCCAATGCGCGCGCGTGGCGCGCATTGCCTTCGTCACTTTGCCCGGAAAGCGTGATGATCTTGATCTCGGGGGCGTGGGCCAGCAGTTCCGCGATCAGGCGGAAGCCTTCCTGCGGGCGGTGCGGAGTGGGCGGCAGGCCCAAGTCGACCAGGGCGAGTTGCGGCGGTGCATCAAGATCGCGGATCAGTCGAACCGCTTGCGGCCGATCTTCGGCCAGCAGGATGTCGAATTCATCCGAGAGAGTCAGATGCAGCGAATCACGTATGAGTGGATCGTCGTCAACGATGAGCAGGCTGGGGCGGACGTCAGTAGTCAATGTATTGGCATGCGTTGGTTAAGCAACGCGCGCAGGATAGCCAGTAATCGGGCCGAGCTCAAGCCGCCGCCAAGGCGGGGGCAGTCGAGCATGGCGAATCTGTACGGACGAGGTGATAGAATGCGCGCCTGATTATCAGCCGAGGTGTATTTAGTGTCCGAACAAGCGTTAGTTGAAATACGGGATGTCAACTTCTCGTACGATCGACGTCCCGTCCTGAACGGGATCAATATGTCTTTCGGCAAGGGCAAGGTGATCGCCGTGATGGGGGGCAGCGGGTGTGGCAAGACCACGCTGTTCAGGCTTATTGGCGGGGCATTGCGTCCGACGCACGGCGAGATTTGCATCGACGGCAAAGTCATCCATGCTCTGGATGACAAAGGATTGTATGAGATGCGCCGCAAGATGGGCGTGCTGTTCCAGTTCGGTGCTTTGTTCACCGACATGTCGGTGTTCGATAATGTGGCTTTCCAGATGCGTGAGCACACCGATCTGCCGGAAGAGATCATTCATGACCTGGTGATGATGAAGTTGCACGCGGTCGGTTTACGTGGCACGCATCAATTGATGCCGGCCGAGCTTTCCGGCGGCATGGCGCGCCGGGTCGCACTGGCACGCACGATCGCGCTGGATCCGATGTTGATCCTGTATGACGAGCCGTTCGCTGGGCTGGATCCTATTTCGCTGTCGGTGGTTGGGCAATTGATCCGCAAACTGAACGATGCATTGGGCACCACTTCGGTGGTGGTGACACATGATGTGCAGGAGTCGTTGAAGATCGTGGATTACGTATATTTCATTTCAGAAGGGGTGATTCGCGCTGAAGGCACGCCGGATGAGATACGTGCATCGAGCGATCCGTTTGTACATCAGTTCGTGCATGGCGAAGTGGACGGGCCATTGCCCTTCCACTACCCCGTGGCAACGACGTATGCGCAGGATATGGGAGTGTCTGACTGATGCCAGTGATCAATAGTGTGCGGAGAGTCGGACATCGCGTCGTGGATTCGATCTGGCGCCTGGGTGTGGCATCGCGTTTTCTTGCGATGACGTTGTTGCAGTCCGGTACGAGCTTCCATCGTTTTCAGCTCATCGTGAAGGAGATGTTCTCCAGCGGGGTGATGTCGCTCATCATCATCGGCGTGGCAGGCTTGTTCGTCGGCATGGTGCTGGGCTTGCAGGGATTCGAGACGCTGAAGCGCTACGGCTCCGAATCGGCGCTGGGGTCGCTGGTCGCGCTGTCGCTGGTGCGGGAACTGGGGCCGGTGTTGGCGGCTCTGTTGTTTGCCAGCCGTGCCGGTTCGGCGATGACCGCCGAGATCGGCCTGATGAAGGCGACCGAACAGATCGCAGCCATGGAGATGATGGCGGTCAGCCCTATTGCCCGTGTGGTCGCGCCGCGCTTCTGGGCGGGGGTGATCTCCATGCCCTTGCTGGCGGCATTGTTCTCGGCGATGGGCGTATTCGGCGGTTATGTGGTCGGCGTGGTGATGATCGGGGTGGATGAAGGTTCGTTCTGGTCGCAGATGCAGGCATCGGTCGACTTCCGCGAGGACATCATTAACGGTGTCATCAAGAGTTTTGTATTCGGGGTGGCGGTCACCGTGATCGCCTTGTTCGAAGGCTTCGATGCGCCGCCGACGGCGGAAGGCGTATCCGGCGCGACTACGCGCACCGTAGTGGAATCATCTTTGGCGATCTTGATGCTTGATTTCATCTTGACCGCATTCATGTTCAGGGGAGTTTGACGATGCAACGCACGACATTGGATCTGTGGGTAGGGGCTTTCGTGGTGGCCGGGATCGCCGCTTTGGTGGTGCTGGCGCTTAAAGTGGGAAACTTGAGCACCTATAACGTGTCGGAGACCTATCAGCTATCGGCATACTTTACCAATGTGGGCGGCTTGAAGCCGACCGCTTCGGTGCGCAGTGCCGGTGTGCTGGTGGGGCGGGTGAACAGTATCGTACTGGATACGGATCGCTACGAAGCCAAGGTGACGATCAGCGTGGATCAGCGTTACCAGTTCCCCAAGGACACGTTTGCCAACATTCTGACTTCCGGCTTGCTGGGTGAACAGTACATCGGATTGGTTCCCGGCGGTGATGAGGAGATGCTGAAGGATGGCGGTGTGTTCCGGAAGACGCAGTCGGCCATGGTGCTGGAGGACTTGATCGGCAAGTTCCTGTTCAGTCAGTCGGACAGCAAAGAATAATAAGGACGCATCATGAAACAGATTTTTGCAGGGTTGCTGATGGTGGCCATGAGTATGTCCGGCTTGGCGGAGGAGCAAACGTCGACGCCTGACGGCCTGATCATGGCGACCGTGCGCGAAGTTCTCGCGATCGTGAAGCAGGATAAATCCATCGTGACCGACCAGCCGCGACTGCAGGCATTGGTCGATGAGAAGATCCTGCCCCATTTCGACTTTACACGCATGACGCAACTGACAGTGGGGCGTCCCTGGCGTACGGCTACGCCCGAGCAGAGGGAAGCGCTCGTAAGGGAGTTTCGTGCCATGCTGGTGCGCACCTATACCAAAGTGTTCAGCACTTATCCCGATCCGGAAGTTGAAGTCAAATCCGCCCAATTGCTCGACGAGAACGAAGCCACTGTGCGCAGCATCATTCGTGTGTCGGATGGTCGCGTGGTGGCGGTGGATTACGAAATGAGGAAGAAAGACAATGACTGGAAAGCATTCGATGTGACTGTAGAAGGCATCAGCATGGTGACCAGTTATCGCGGCTCATTTGCCGACGAGATCAAACAGGTGGGTATTGACGGCTTGATCAAGACGCTGTCAGAAAAGAATCGTGACGCAGGCGATGCAGCTGCTGCGGCAAAAAAGAAGGGATGACAAGAGTTGATCAAGTTTGAAGGTAACCGCATGCTGGTATCCGGGCCGCTTACACTGGAAACGGCAAGAGAGGCCTCGCTTGCCGAATTTCCGGCGGGGCTTGATGTGTCGATTGTCGATCTGGCGGATGTGACTGCAGTTGATTCATCCGCGTTGGGGGTGCTAATGCAGTGGTCTCGCCTGCATGCGGGTAAACTAGAATTCATCAATATTCCGCAGAACTTGCGCAGCCTCGCAGAACTATATGACGTGTCCGCCATGCTTGCCATGGCGACTGCAGAACCCTCCACTCATTGAGCTGATATGCAAAAACTAGCCATTCAGGGCGGCGCGCCGTTGCGCGGCGAAGTCCGTATCTCCGGAGCCAAGAACGCCGCTTTGCCCATCATGTGCGCCAGCCTGTTGACCGCCGATACCCTGCATCTGACCAATCTGCCTGATCTGCATGATGTGGGCACCATGCGCAAGCTGCTGCAGCAGATGGGTGTCACGGCTGAAGCCGCGCCAAACGAGATCACTTTCAATGGTGGCAAGGTTGAGAATTGGGAAGCGCCTTACGATATGGTGAAAACCATGCGCGCAGCGATCCTGGTATTGGGGCCGCTGGTGGCGCGTTTCGGCGATGCCAAGGTGTCCCTGCCGGGTGGCTGTGCCATCGGTTCGCGCCCGGTCGATCTGCATATCAAGGGCTTGCAGGCCATGGGGGCGGAGATCGCCATCGAGCACGGCTATATCCATGCCAAGGCCAAACGACTGAAAGGTGCGCGCATCTTCTTCGACATCGTCAGTGTCACCGGCACCGAGAACCTGATGATGGCGGCTGCGCTCGCCGACGGTGTGACTGTGCTGGAGAACGCGGCCCGCGAACCGGAGGTGGTCGATCTGGCCGACTGTCTGCGCGCGATGGGTGCACAGATCACCGGCGACGGTACCGATACGGTCACCATCACCGGCGTGGCAACACTGCATGGCGCGACGCACCGCATCATGCCCGATCGCATCGAGAGCGGTACATTCCTGGTGGCGGCTGCGGCGACTGGTGGCAGCATCACCCTGCGTGAGACGCGTACCGACATCCTTGAGACCGTGTTGGAGAAGCTCACAGAGGCGGGGGCAACGATCAAGGTCGATGGCGACGCCATACATCTGGAAATGAGCGGCCGCCCGAAAGCGGTCAACGTACGCACCGCCCCGCATCCGGCCTTCCCGACCGACATGCAGGCGCAGTTCATGGCGCTCAATTGCATCGCCGCCGGCAGTGCAATGGTGGTGGAGACCATCTTCGAGAATCGCTTCATGCACGTGCAGGAACTGCGCCGCCTCGGCGCGCAGATCGATGTGGAAGGCAATACATCGGTGGTGAAAGGTGTCGATCATCTGGAAGGCGCTACCGTGATGGCCACCGACTTGCGTGCCTCAGCCTGTCTGGTCATCGCCGGACTGGTGGCGCAAGGCGAGACGGTCATCGATCGCATCTACCATCTGGACCGCGGTTACGAGCACATCGAAAGCAAGCTTTCGCAGCTCGGTGCTAACATTCACCGCCTTAAATGAAGCAAGTTGTCGGCGCCAGCGCCGTCTGAAGTGAAATTTAACCTGCGGCGCTCACGTCGCGAGAAGCAACAGGAATCACCGTTATGATCACCATCGCATTATCCAAAGGCCGTATCTTCGAAGAGACGTTGCCGCTGCTCGAAGCCGCGGGCATCAAACCGCTCGAAGATCCGGAAGCTTCACGCAAACTCATCCTGCCGACCAATCGCGATGACGTGCGCCTTATCATCGTGCGCGCTTCCGATGTACCGACCTATGTGCAATATGGTGCGGCCGATCTGGGGGTGGCGGGCAAGGACGTGCTGAACGAACACGGCGGCGAAGGGTTGTACCAGCCGCTCGATCTGAACATCGCCAAGTGCCGCATGATGGTGGCGGTGCAGAATGGTTTCGATTACGAGTCTGCAGTGAAGCAGGGCGCGCGTCTGCGTGTGGCGACAAAATATGTGAAGACCGCGCGCGAGCACTTTGCTTCCAAGGGCGTACATGTGGATCTGATCAAGCTGTACGGCTCGATGGAGCTGGCTCCGCTGGTCGGATTGTCCGATGCCATCGTTGACCTGGTCAGCAGCGGTGCGACCCTGAAAGCCAACAACCTCGTCGCGGTGGAAGAGATCGTGCACATCTCTTCGCGTCTGGTGGTGAACCAGGCCTCGCTGAAACTCAAGCGCGCGACCATCCAGCCCATGCTGGATGCCTTTGCCGGAGCAATCAAATGAAGATCACCAGACTTTCTACCCAACAAGCCGATTTCAATGCGCGTCTGAATACGCTGCTGGCCTTCGAGGAAACGGCAGACGAAAAACTGGAAGCGACTGTTGCCGCTATTCTGGCGGATGTGCGCAAGCGCGGCGATGAAGCTGTGCTGGAATACACGCGCAAGTTCGATCGTTTGCCTTTGGTTGATGCGGCAGCAATGGAATTGCCCAAGTCAGAACTGAAAGCAGCATTCGACGGTTTGCCCGCCGATCAGAAGAGTGCACTGGAGCAGGCGGCGCAACGCGTCACTTCCTATCACCAGAAACAGTTGCAGGCTTCCTGGAGCTATGAGGACGAAGACGGCACGCTGCTGGGCCAGCAAGTCACGTCGCTGGATCGCGTCGGCCTGTACGTACCGGGCGGCAAGGCTGCCTATCCGTCTTCCGTATTGATGAACGCCTTGCCCGCCAAGGTGGCTGGCGTGTCCGAGCTCATCATGGTTGTACCTACGCCGGATGGTGCGAAGAACCAGCTGGTACTGGCTGCCGCGCATCTGTGCGGCGTGGATCGCGTATTTACCATCGGCGGCGCGCAGGCGGTGGCGGCACTGGCCTATGGCACAGCCAGTATTCCCAAGGTGGACAAGATCGTCGGTCCCGGCAATGCCTATGTGGCTTCCGCCAAGCGCCGTGTGTTCGGTGCCTGCGGCATCGACATGATCGCCGGACCGTCCGAGATCCTGGTGATCTGCGACGGACAGACGAATCCGGACTGGGTGGCGATGGATCTGTTCTCGCAAGCCGAGCACGACGAGTTAGCGCAAGCCATCCTGCTGTCGCCGGATGCCGCTTTCATCGAAGCCGTGGCGGCCAGCGCCGACAAGTTGCTGGAGCAGATGCCGCGCAAGGACATCATCAAGACCGCGCTGGAGAATCGCGGTGCGCTGATCCATGTCGCAGATATGGACGAAGCTTGTGCCATTTCCAACCGTATTGCGCCGGAACACCTGGAGTTGTCGGTGGCCGATCCGCAAGCATGGCTGCCCAAGCTCAAGCATGCCGGCGCCATATTCATGGGGCGCTACACCTCGGAATCGCTGGGCGACTATTGCGCCGGGCCGAATCACGTGCTGCCGACTTCCGGCACGGCGCGCTTTTCCTCGCCGCTGGGGGTTTATGACTTCCAGAAGCGCAGCAGTCTGATTCAGGTTTCGGCTGCCGGCGCGCAAGAACTGGGTGCCATTGCGTCCACGCTCGCATTTGGCGAGGGTTTGCATGCACATGCCCAGTCCGCCCTGTACAGAAAAAACGGATAAAAACTTTCGGTTGTGTGTTCTGTCCGGTTTGGGTAGAATCCGCGCCTCATTTTTGCAATTGGTCTGGAGTTAGTCATGGCACGCGTATGTCAAGTAACGGGAAAAGCCCCAATGGTGGGCAACAATGTTTCCCACGCCAACAACAAAACAAAGCGTCGTTTCTTGCCGAATCTGCAACGCCGTCGTTTGTGGGTTGAATCAGAAAACCGTTGGGTGTCTTTGCGCCTGACTAATGCTGCATTGCGCACCATCGACAAGAACGGCATCGAAGCCGTCCTGTTCGAGATGCGTGCGCGCGGCGAGAAGGTATAAAGGAGAAACACCATGGCTGCTAAAGGCGGACGCGAGAAGATCAAACTGGAATCCTCTGCTGGTACAGGGCATTTCTACACCACCAGCAAGAACAAGCGCACCACTCCGGAAAAGCTCGAATTCATGAAATTCGATCCGGTGGCACGCAAGCACGTTGCATACAAGGAAACCAAGCTGAAGTAATTCGGCGCCGGTCCCAACAAAAAAGCCCGCATCGCTGCGGGCTTTTTTGTTTATGTTGTGTCGCCATCAGGCGGCGGTCCAGCTTTCTGCCTCGTTGTAATTGTCGAAAGCGCGGATATCGGCATCCACGAACAAGCGCGAGAGCCAGGCTTGCCAGGCCAGCCACTGGTCATCGGTGACGACGGCGATCCTGTTGAAATCATGGTTGTGCTCGCGGCTGAAGAATTTGATCTCTTCCCAGGCTACATCCGTGGTGTAGGACAGCATGCCGCGCAGATCGAAGATCAGGTTGAAGCCGTTGCCGCTTTTGAGTTTGTAAAGTGCGTGTTGTTCGAACTGCTTGAAGTCGGCCAGCGTGAATTCGCCCATGACGGCGATGTTGACCAGATTGGTGCTGTCGGTGATGGTGATCATGTTTTTTCCTGGATCTTGGGAGACAGTTTCAAGCTTAACACACCGCTAGTGATGATGAGTGCCATGCCTAGCCATGCTTCGACGCTCAGATGCTCGTGCCAGAAAAGCAGGCCGAACAGGGCGGAAAATACGATCGTGGCATAGGCCAGACTGCCTACCACCAGAGTATGTCCGGTGCGGTAGGCGCGCGTCATGAACAGTTGGGCGAAGGTGGCGGAAGCGCCGATGGCGATCAGCAGTGGCAGGTCCGGCAGTGAAACCGGGTGCAGTGGTTCGCCGAGTATCCAGATCGCACTGGCCAGTGTCGCGATCAGATTGAAATAGAACACCACGCGCATCCCGGGTTCGCCCAGCACGCCGAGGTGGCGCACATTCATGAGTGCCACACCGGCGAGGAAACCGGAGGCCAAGCCCAGCAGGCCATCCGCGAATTGCTCATGTGCCAGTGTGGGCTGCAGCAACACGACCACGCCTGAGAATCCGAGCGTCAGCGACATGCTCATCGGCAGGTGGAACTTCTCTTTCAGGACCAGCACCGTCAGCAGCGACAGGAACAGCGATGAGGTGTAGTTCAGGGTGATGGCCGTAGCCAGAGGCAGCGTGGTGATGCAGTGGAAGAACAGCAACATGGCCACCGTGCCGGACAGGCCGCGCCACAGATGGGGGCGCCAATGGAAAGTTGAGAGTCTGATGCGCGAGCGGCGCACCATCGCATATACCACCAGCAGGCCAAAGAAAGACCGGTAGAAAACCAGCTCACCACTGGAGAAGTGGGGCGCTCCCAGTTTGACCAGGGCGCCCATGCAGGCGAACAGCAGCGCCGCTGCCAGCATCCATAATGAGCCCACGTCGTTATTTCAGGTGCGGCTCGAGATGACGACGCAGGAACTCGTGGTAGTGCAGCATGCCGTCTTCAGTCGGCGACTGGTAGGGGCCTTGTTCTTCGATGCCCTGTTTGTACAGGGCGCGGCGGCCCTGGTGCATGCGCAGGCAGATGAAGTCATCTTCCACGGCAGTCTCGCGATAGGCCTGCTTCTCGGCCTCGACGTAATCGCGCTCGAACAGCACGATATCTTCCGGATAGTAGAACTCCACGATGTTGGTGCACGCGTCCGTGCCGCGCGGCACGACCGTACTGACTACTAGCGTGTTCGGATACCACTCGACAGTGATGTTGGGATAGTAGGTCAGCCAGATCGCACCGTACTTCGGCAATTCTCCGTTGTTGTAGCGCAGCACCTGCTGTGCCCATTTGGCATAGGTCGGGCTGCCGGACTTCTTCAGTGCGTGGTTGATGCCCACGGTCTGCACGCTGAAATGCTCGCCGAAGGTCCACTGCAGATCGTCGCAGTCGACGAACTGGCCGAGGCCGGGATGGAACGGCACGACGTGATAGTCCTCCTGGTACACCTCGATGAAGGTCTTCCAGTTGAAGTTGTATTCGTCGATCTCGACGCGATCCAGCATGTAGCCGGAAAAGTCGATTTCCTTGAAGGCGGGCATGTTGGCAAGGTCTTTTGCGACATCACGCTTGCCCGCGAACAGCAGGCCGTTCCAGTTCTGCAATGGCGTCTTGTTCAGATGCAGGCAGGGATTGTTGGGGAAGTGCGGCGCGCCTATCAGTTCACCGGTGTTCTCATATGTCCAGCGATGCAGCGGGCAGACGATGTTCTTCGCTGAGCCGCGCCCTTCCAGCATGGTGGCCTGACGGTGGCGGCAGATATTGGAAAGCAGCTCGACGCCGTTTTCGTTGCGCACCAGCATTTTGGCTTTGTCCATCCATTCGATCACATGATAGTCGCCCAGATTGGGCACCATCAGTTCGTGGCCTACATATTGCGGGCCTGTATCAAGTAATACGCGTTGCTCGATCTCGAGTATCTTCGGATCGAAATACCAGCTCAACGGAGGTTGCGCGGACACGGGATTGAATTGCTGCAGCTTTGCTATTTCGGACATACCCACATTCCTCTGTGAATACGGGGAATCGGACAATGCGCTCAAGGCATGTACTAATTGATTCCCGGATGTTTACGGGGTCGGGGATTGTCCTAGAAAAACAAGGGGGGGGCAACAAAAATTGGCCGCGCTGTATAGGCTTGGGTAAAATGCCGCCCCTACGCGAAACAATGCATACAGGAACAATGATGGCAACCAAGTCTGAAAAGAAGCCGAGTTTCGAGACGGCGATGGCCGATCTGGAGCAACTCGTGGCAGAGATGGAATCAGGCAAGCTGTCTCTTGAGGATTCACTGGCCGCCTACAAGCGCGGCGCGGAACTGATGTCATATTGCCGTACACGACTGGAAGAGGCGCAGCAACAGGTGCGCGTACTGGAAGAGGGCGTGCTGAAGGATTTCAACGCGGGTGACGCGAACTGATGGCGGCCGATTTCACTGCATGGGTGTCCACCCATCAATCCCTATTTGAAGAAGTATTGAAGCGCCTGCTGCCGCAGGCAGAAGTAGCGCCGCAGCGCCTGCATGATGCGATGCGCTACAGCGTGCTGGAAGGCGGCAAGCGCGTGCGTCCGCTGCTGGCTTATGCGGCTGGCGAACTGGCTGGCGCAGATATTGAAAGAGTGGAGATCGCGGCTGCCGCAGTCGAACTCATCCACGCCTATTCACTGGTGCACGACGACATGCCCTGCATGGACGACGATGTGCTGCGTCGCGGCAAGCCGACCTGTCATGTCGAATACGACGAAGCCACCGCACTGCTGGTCGGCGACGCCTTGCAGAGTCTGGCCTTCCAGTTGCTGTCCGAGCAACGCCTGAACGACGATGCGAGCAAGCAATTGCAGATGGTGAAGCTGCTGGCGGTTGCCTCCGGTTCGCGCGGCATGGCGGGCGGGCAGGCCATCGATCTGGACAGCGTGGGCAAGCAACTGTCGCTGCCTGAACTGGAGCAGATGCACATCCACAAGACCGGCGCCTTGATCCGCGCCGCCATCCTGCTCGGTGCCTATTGCGGCAACCAGTTGAGCGATGCACAACTCGAACGGCTGGACCATTTCGGCAAGCTGATCGGTCTCGCCTTCCAGGTGGTGGACGATGTGCTCGATTGCGAGGCGGATACCGCGACGCTGGGCAAGACCGCAGGCAAGGATGCCGACAACGACAAGCCTACCTACGTCAGCCTGCTTGGGCTGGCGGGCGCCAAAGAGATGGCGCAACGCCTGCATCAAGAGGCGCTGGAGACTCTGGGCGAATTCGGCGAGGACGCGCAAAGACTGCGCGAGCTGGCCGATTTCATTGTATTGAGAAAGTTCTGATGACTCCCTTGCTCGATACCATAGAAAGTCCTGAAGACCTGCGTAAACTGTCGCGCGATCAATTGCCGCAACTGGCGGATGAACTGCGCGAGTTCCTCATCGAATCGGTGAGCAAGACCGGCGGACATCTCTCCTCCAATCTGGGCACCGTGGAGCTGACCATCGCGCTACATGCCGTTTACAACACACCACAGGACAAACTGGTGTGGGATGTCGGTCACCAGACCTACGCGCACAAGATCCTTACGGGCCGCCGCGAAGCGATGAGCAGGCTGCGCATGCACGGCGGCATCGCTGGTTTCCCCAAGCGCGACGAGAGTCCCTACGACACCTTCGGCACCGGCCATTCCAGCACCTCCATCTCGGCAGCACTGGGCATGGCGGCGGCGGCGAAACTGCGCGGCTCCGACGAGCGCGCAGTCGCCATCATCGGCGACGGAGCGATGACTGGCGGCATGGCCTTCGAGGCGCTGAACAACGCAGGCGCAATGGATGCGAACCTGCTGGTGATCCTCAACGACAATGACATGTCGATCTCGCGTCCGGTCGGCGCGCTCAACAACTATCTTGCCAAGCTGATGTCCGGTCGTTTCTATGCTGCGATGCGTCGCGGCAGCGAGAAGATGCTCAAAGGCATGCCGCCGGTGCTGGAGTTCGCCAAGCGCACCGAGGAACACATCAAGGGCATGGTCATTCCCGGCACGATGTTCGAGGAATTCGGTTTCAACTACATCGGCCCCATCGATGGTCACGACATCAACGTGCTGATGGATACGCTGAACAACATCCGCAAGCTGGAAGGTCCGCAGTTCCTGCACATCGTCACGCAGAAGGGCAAGGGCTACGCGCTGGCGGAAGAGGATTGCCTGCTCTATCACGGCGTCTCGAAATTCGACCGCACCAGCGGCATCATTCCCAAGCCCGCACCGCACCGCACTTTCACCCAGGTCTTCGGCGAATGGCTGTGCGACATGGCGGCGGCGGACGACAAGCTGGTCGGCATCACGCCTGCGATGTGCGAAGGCTCCGGCATGACCGAGTTCTCGGAAAGATTCCCGGATCGTTATTTCGATGTGGGCATCGCCGAACAGCATGCGCTCACCTTCGCGGCGGGCATGGCCTGCGAGGGCAGCAAGCCGGTGGTGGCGATCTATTCCACCTTCCTGCAACGCGCATACGATCAGCTCATCCACGACATCGCCATCCAGAACCTGCCGGTGATGCTGGCCATCGACCGCGGCGGTCTGGTCGGCGCAGACGGCGCGACGCATGCGGGCAGTTTCGATCTCTCCTTCCTGCGCAGCATCCCCAACATGACGGTGATGGCGCCTGCCGACGAGAACGAGTGTCGCCGCATGCTGACTACGGCGTATCGCATGGATACGCCGACCGCCGTGCGTTACCCGCGTGGTACCGGGCCGGGGATACTGGTCGACAAGGAGCTGAAAACGCTCGAAGTCGGCAAGGGCGAGATCCGCCGCAACGGTATCGGCGTCGCCATCCTGTCTTTCGGCACCATGCTGACGCCCGCGCTGGAAGCCGCGGAAACACTGAATGCCACCGTCGCCAACATGCGTTTCGTCAAGCCGCTGGACGAGGCGCTGGTGCTGAAGCTGGCGCGCGAGCATGAGTTGCTGGTCACGGTGGAAGAGAACACGGTGCAGGGCGGCGCAGGCAGCGCGGTGGCCGAGTGCCTCGCGCAGCACGGCGTGCAGGTGGACATGCTGCATCTGGGCTTGCCCGACCGCTTTATAGAACAAGGGGAACATGCCCTGCTGCTGGCCGATTGCGGGCTGGATGCCGCCGGTATCGAAAGCAGCGTGCGCAAGGTGCATGTTTCCGCATAACAAGATAACCCGACTAAAACTGTCGGAGATTGTCTATAATCGGCCCTCGGCCACAACGCAAAGGTTACGACAATGAACGCACCCGCGCCCATTCCAGACGTGCAGAGCAGCGCGGATACCCGCCAACTCGCCATCAACAAAGTCGGTATCAAGAGTATCCGCCATCCAATCGTCGTCAGCGACAAGAGCGAAGGCGTACAGCACACCATCGCCACATTCAATATGTATGTGCGCCTGCCGCATAACTTCAAGGGCACGCACATGTCGCGCTTCGTGCAGATATTGAATCAGCACGGCCGCGAGATATCGGTGGCATCGTTCGAGAGCATCCTGCGCGAGATGGTGGAAAAGCTGGAGGCCAAGTCCGGCTACATCGAAATGAACTTCCCATATTTCGTGAACAAGACCGCGCCGGTTTCCGGCGTGCAGAGCCTGCTCGATTACGACGTGACCTTCATCGGCGAGATTATCGAAGGCGAATACCGTTTCACCATGAAGGTACTGGTGCCGGTCACCAGTCTGTGCCCGTGCTCCAAGGAGATCTCCGAGCGCGGTGCGCACAACCAGCGTTCGCACGTCACGCTCACAGTGCGTACCAAAGGCGCGGTGTGGATCGAGGATGTGGTGCGCATCGCCGAAGAACAGGCGTCGAGCGAGCTGTACGGCCTGCTCAAGCGCCCGGACGAGAAGTTCGTCACCGAACGCGCTTACGACAATCCCAAGTTCGTGGAAGACATGGTGCGCGACGTGGCGGCGGCACTGAATGCCGATGACCGTATCGAAGCCTACATTGTGGAATCGGAGAACTTCGAGTCCATACATAATCACTCCGCCTATGCGCTGATCGAGCGCGACAAGACGCAGGGCTGATCTTGAAGCCGGTCGCTGTCTTCCGTCATTCCACAAATGAGGGGCCGGGGCATATCGCGCTGTTCCTGACGCAACACGCCATCCCCTGGCAGATGTTCCACATCGACAAGGGCGAAGACGTACCGGGCAATGCCGAAGAATTCAGCGGGCTGGTGTTCATGGGGGGCGTTATGAGCGTGAACGACGATCTGCCGTGGATTCCAAAGACACTGGAACTGATCCGCGCTGCAATGGCAAAAGACATTCCCGTGCTGGGTCACTGTCTTGGCGGTCAGCTCATGTCCAAGGCGCTGGGTGGCGTGGTTAGCAAGAATCCTGTCAAGGAACTGGGCTGGGGCGAAGTCACCGTGTCCGACAACGAAACTGCGCGGCAGTGGTTCGGCGACGTCAAAAAATTCGACTCTTTCCACTGGCATGGTGAGACCTTCTCTCTCCCGCCGGACGCTGTCCATCTCCTTTCCAGCACGCATTGCGAGAATCAAGCCTTTGCCATTGGCAAACATCTGGGCATGCAATGCCACGTCGAAATGACTGAGCACATGATCGAAGACTGGTGCGAAGCCGGCGCTGCAGATCTTGCCGCCAACAGTGCCAGTCCCGGCGTGCAAAGCGCCGCGACCATGCAGGCGCAGATGCACGACAAGCTGCCGCGCCTGAACAAGGTGGCCGAACAACTTTACCTCCACTGGATACACGGCATCGCCCCGCGCGCGAGTTAGAATGCGGCATGACCTACGTCGTCGCCGAAAACTGTATCCACTGCAAATATACCGACTGTGTGGAGGTGTGCCCGGTCGACTGTTTCCGTGAGGGCGAGAACTTCCTCGTCATCGATCCTGAAGAATGCATCGACTGCTCGCTGTGCGTCCCCGAGTGTCCGGCCAATGCGATCTATGCCGCAGACGACCTGCCTGAAGATCAGCAGCAGTTCATTGCCCTGAATGCCGAGCTG
Source organism: Sideroxydans sp. (assembly GCA_028687425.1). GTDB lineage: Bacteria > Pseudomonadota > Gammaproteobacteria > Burkholderiales > Gallionellaceae > Sideroxyarcus. Next base: position 9,069 of record JAQUAD010000019.1, on the reverse strand, counting down.
GCGAAACAATGGCAGCCCATCACCGTGAAGAAGGAAGCGCCCGCCGACGCCGATGACTGGCTGAAGGTCAAAGACAAACTTCATCTGTTAAAGCGGTGAGCAAGCCAGCCGAGCTTTTCGATCGCGTCGCCCAGCGCATACTCGCGGCGCATCCCGCGCCTGACCTGCGCGGCATCACCGTCATCTTCCCCAATATGCATGCCGCGCAGCCGCTGGCGCAGGCCCTGATACGCTGTGCGCAAGTACAAGCCATCCTGCTGCCGCAGATGGTGACGTTGAACGAGTGGGCGCAAAGCGTGCCGCTGGCTGCGCCCGTCGCCAGCGACAGCCAGCGCAGCGCCATGCTCTACCAGCAACTGCGTAAACTGCAATGGTTCGAGCATGCCGATCTGTGGAGCATGACGCAGGAGTTACTCAAACTGTTCGACGAACTCACGCATGCATTGCACGCATTGCCGGAGCATGCCGATGCTTTTGCCGCCGCCGTGCAGCAGGCCTATCAGGCCAGACAGAACACCACGCTGCAGCTGGAAGCGCGCCTCGTGTTCGAGTTGTGGCATGCCATGCAGAGTGGTGATGAGCTGGATGCCGCACGTGCCTACCAGATGCGTCTGGGCAAACTGGCACAGCAGGCAGACCGTCCCTTGTATGTGTTGCGCACATCGGAATGGGATGCGCTGGAGCAACGCTTCCTTGAAGAATATGAGCAGCGCGCGCTGGTGAAGGTGTTCGATGTGCGCGAGATGGACGTGAATGCTAAAGCGCCATTGTTCTTCGCCGCCACCTCGCTCGAACAGGAAGCACGCGCCGCCGCCATGCAGGTGCGCCGCTGGCTCGCCGATGGCAAACATAACATCGCCATCGTTGCGCAGGATCGTGTAGTGGCGCGCCGAGCGCGTGCATTGCTGGAACGCGCCGAGATATTGGTGGCGGACGAGAGCGGCTGGACCTTTGCCACGCTGTCGGTGAGCACCGTGCTCGACCGCTGGCTGACTGCGCTGCAAAGCGATTTCTACCACCACGACCTGCTGGACCTGCTCAAGTCGCCGTACATCTTCGCCGACATGACTGCGGGGGAACGCAAATCGGCGGTGTACCAACTGGAACAACTGCTGCGCAAGCAGGGTGTGGTCGCCGGGCTGGAAAAATTCGTTGCGCTCACCGAACACGAAGTTTCATTGCGCCAACCTTTGGCGCGCTTGCGGCAGGCTGCAGCCTTGCTGGCGCAGAACAAGAAGCAGACGCTGGCGGAATGGCTGACTGCCTTGCAGCAAAGCCTGAACGTGCTGGGCATAGAAGCCGGGTTGCAGCAGGACGATGCCGGACAGCAATTGCTGCGCGCGATTGAGACCTGCCGGCAGGAATTGCACAACGACGAAGGCCGTTACAGGTTCGCAGAATGGCGGCGCTGGCTGGCGCAGCAACTGGATATCGCCACCTTCCGCGACAGCAGCATAGACAGCCCGGTGCGTTTCACCCATCTGGCGGCGACGCGCTGGCGCAGTTTCGATGCGGTGCTGTTGCTGGGTTGCGATGCCGACCATCTGCCCAGCGCGGGCGATGGCGGACGCTGGTTCAACGATGCGGTGCGTTCCACGCTGGGCCTGCCCACTCGCAGCTTTCATGCCACGCGCCAGCACGACGACCTGCGCGCTTTGCTCGCCATGAACAGCGAGGTGCTGGTCACCTGGCAGAAGGAGCAGGACGGCGAAGCGCGTTTGCTCAGTCCGTTCCTGCAGATGTTGCGCGATGCGTATCAACAGATGCACGGGGATGATTTGAGCGAGACCGAGTTGCACGCATATCTGGCATCTGAAGATGCGCAGCATGTCGAACTTGCGCAGTCAGCGCAGCCTGCGCCGAGTGTCTCGCCGGACTACGTGCCGGGCAGCATCTCCATCAGCGGCTACAACTCGCTGGTGGCCTGCCCCTATCAATACTATGCGCGCCACATCTTGAAGTTGAACGAGCTGGATGAGGTGCAGGAAGCTATAGAGAAGCGCGATTACGGCGAGCGCGTGCACACCATCCTGCAGCGCTTCCACCAACAGTATCCGCTGGTGATGCAAGGCGATGCGGAACAGATGGTGGCGGCCTTGCAGCGCATCAGCGACGAAGTGTTTACAGACCTGCTGGAACATGATTTCACTGCGCGCGCCTGGTTGGCGCGCTGGATGCAATCCTTGCCTGCATATCTCGAATGGCAGACGGCGCGCGAGGCCGAAGGCTGGCGCTATGCGGAATCAGAACAGGATTTCAACTGGCCGCTGGAAGGCATACGCCTGCGCGGCCGTATCGACCGGCTGGACGTGCGTGGCGACGAAAAGCTGGTGCTGGATTACAAGACTCAGAGCGATCAGCTGCTGCGCAATAAATTGAAAGAGCCGGGCGAGGATGTGCAGCTCGCTTGCTACGCCTATGCTCATGAAGCGGCGGATGCGGCTTTCGTTTCCATAGAGAGCGGCAAGGTAAAGCAGATTGCACCCAGTGAAGACGTACCTTTGCTGGCGCAACTGAATGCCGAGCGGCTGGTAGAAGTGGTGGGCGAGATACGTGGCGGTGCAGGGTTGCCTGCGAACGGCATCGACATGGTGTGTGCGTACTGTGAAGTGCGCGGCGTGTGCCGCAAAGGGGAATGGCAATGAGCAACCACATCGCCCTCGATCCGCAGCGTAGCGTCGTGGTCGAAGCCTGCGCCGGCAGCGGCAAGACATGGTTGCTGGTGTCACGCATCGTGCGTCTGTTGCTGGACGGTGCGCCGCCCTCGGCCATCCTCGCAATCACCTTCACGCGCAAGGCTGCGCAGGAGATGCAGGCGCGTTTGCAACTGTGGCTGCGTAATCTGGCGATGGGGGACGAAGCTTTCGTGCGTCAGTTCTTCGCCGAGCGCGGTATTGCGGAGCTGAGCGAAGAACAGCTGCAACGTGCGCGCGCACTCTATAAAGAAGTACTGCTGGCGCAACCCGCTATCACCATCAGCACCTTCCACGGCTGGTTCATGCAGGTCATGCAGCGCGCGCCGCTGAATGCGGATGTGATGCAGGGCATGAGCCTGCTGGAACGTGCGGGTGCAGAGCAGGAGGAAGCTTGGGAAGAATTGCTGGAGCAGATGCGCAAGCAGCCGGATGGCGAACAGGCGCAATACATGCAATGGCTGTTCGAGACACACGGCTTGTTCAATACGCGCAAACTGCTGTTCAACTTCCTCGCCAAGCGCGCCGAGTGGTGGGCATATACGCAGGGGCATCAGGATGAGCTGATATACGCGCTGGAGAATCTGCGCAACGATCTGGCGGTGGACATGGATTTCGACCCGGTCGCCGATTGGGGTATGTGCGGCAACAGTGAGGAAGTGTATTTCGCCCTCGTGCGCCAGCTGGCGAGCAACGGCACCGACACGCAGGCAAAGAAAGCCAGCGAGCTGGAGCAAGCCTGGACGGACAACGCCCCCGAGGCGCGTTTTGCTGCGGTGTCGCCCTTGCTGTTCACGCAGGCCGATGAGCCGCGCAGTTTCAAGCCAACCAAGAAGCAGGATGCCGAAGCCTATTTGTTCACCCGCGATGCACTGTTTGCCAGTGTGCAGGAAGTGCGGGATACACTGGCCGAGCAGCAAGCCTATCGTTTGAACGAAGCCGTGTTGCATTGCGGCGTGGCATTTCTTGAGCGCTATCAGTCGCTCAAGTCGCAGAAGCAGCAGATGGATTTCTCCGATCTGGAATGGCAACTGTGTCGTCTACTGCAACAGAGCGAACATGCCGAGACCATGCAATACAAACTCGACAGTCGCTACCACCATGTGTTGCTAGACGAGTTTCAGGATACCAATCCGCTGCAATGGCAGATCATGCGCGCGTGGTTCGACGCTGCGGTAGCGGTGGAGTCCCAACCGAGCGTGTTCGTGGTGGGTGATCCCAAGCAATCCATCTACCGCTTCCGCCGCGCCGATGCGCGTCTGTTCGGCGTGGCACGCGAATACCTGCAACAGAACTTCAATGCCGAGACGCTGGGCAACAGCCTCACGCGTCGCAATTCGCAAGCTGTGGTGGATGCGGTGAATGCTGTGTTCCGCGAGCAGCCGGAAGGATTCGAGTTCGTCGAGCACCAGACGCACCAGAAAGACTTGCCCGGCCATGTGCTGGTGTTGCCACTGGCGGAAGCCGAGTACGAGGAAGACGCGGTTGCTGAGGATGCGCAACTCGTGCTGCGCGATCCACTCACCACGCCGCGCGCAGAGACAGGCGAAGGCGCGCGCCACATCGAGGCCGGACAGTTTGCCGAACAACTACAGGTTATCGCCAACGAATGGGCGGTGCATGATGAGGGCGTAGCGCGCTGCGCGAGCTATGGCGACATCATGGTGCTGGTGCGCAGCCGTACTCACCTTGCAATTTATGAAGAAGCCCTGCGCGCGCGCCATATCCCCTTCATCAGTTCGCGTCGCGGTGGCCTGCTCGACACGCTGGAAGCGGAAGACATCCAGGCACTGCTGCTGTTCCTCATCACCCCCTTCGCCGATCTGGCGCTGGCGCAGGTGCTGCGCACGCCGATCTTCGCGTGCAGCGATGCAGACTTGATGGCGCTGGCGCAGGACAACTCTGTGTCCGACGGCGAGTCCGTCAAAACGAGCTGGTGGTCGCGTCTGCAACAGATGACCGAAGCTTCAGTCTCACTGCAACGTGCAGCAGAACTGCTGCAACACTGGCTCGCGCTGGCCGACAAGCTGCCGGTGCACGACTTGCTGGACCGCATCTACTTCGAAGGAGATGTGATCGCCCGCTACAACGCAGTGCTGCCAAACGAGATGCGCACCAAGGTGACAGCCAACCTGCATGCCTTCATGGAAATCGCGCTGAGCGTCGATGCCGGACGCTATCCCAGTCTGCCGCGTTTCCTGCAGGAGTTGCGCGAGCTGCGCGACAGCGCCGACGATGCGCCGGACGAAGGCAAGCTGGGTGCGGCAGGTGATGCGTTGCGCATCTATACCGTGCATGAATCCAAAGGTCTGGAAGCGCCCATCGTGTGGCTGCTGGACGCGAATGCTGAGAAGAAGAACCGCGACGGCAGCGATGTGCTGCTGGACTGGCCGACGCATGAGGCGCAGCCGCTGCACTTTTCGCTCTACGCAGATCAGGCTTCGCGCGGCAGGAAGCGTCTGCCCTTGTTCGAGCAGGATGCTGCCGAGCAAGCGCGCGAAGAGATGAATCTGCTCTACGTCGCCATGACCCGCGCGCAACAGGCGCTGATCGTCAGCGGCAGTCAGGGCGCGCGCGAGGCGAAGCAGCTCACCTGGTATGGGCGCATCGCGGCAGTGACCGGCGAGCAGCGCAACCCGATGTACACAGTGCCTGTACTTGTCACGGATAAGGTTGCCGCAGAGCGTGTGGGCAACGTATCGCTGCCAGTTATCACGCCTGCAGGGAAACGTGCGGTCCGCAACAGCACTCAACAGCAGCGCGGCATCTGGCTGCATGCTTTACTGCAGCATTTAACGGATGGATCGTCTGATCAGACAATGCTGCAGCAACGCCTCGCCATCCCTGATGCAGAGATGGATGTGCTCTGGAAGAGAGTATGTGGACTGCTCGCGGCACCGCAACTGGCACGCTTCTTCGATGCCACGCAATATCGCACGGCCTGCAATGAGATGCCCTACATCAATGACGTTGGGGAGCTGAGACGCATTGATCGCTTGGTAGAGTTCGATGATGAAGTCTGGGTGCTGGATTACAAACTGGCCGATGCGGAAGATGCGGGCCGCTACCGTGCGCAGATGGCGGAGTACCGGGCTGCGATGCAGACGGTGTATGTCGGCAAGGCTGTCAGGTGTGCGCTGTTGTTTGCGGATGGGGTGTTGCATGAGCTGTAGTCGTGAACGTCCGACGAATCAAGCTGATGTCGCGGAAGACGAGGTGCTGTGCCATTGCAGCGGTACCAGGCGTGGCTATATCCGGAGTCTGTTTGAGCAAGGTAAGGATATGGCGGCTATTTCCAGGTGGACGGGCGCGCTCTCCGGATGCGGCGGCTGTGAATGGGATATTGCCGATTTTCTGAAAACGCTCGCCGAGCAGGAAGCTGCTCGTCAGGAAACATCGTCGGATTGATTAGCGGCGCCATTCTGCAGTCCTGTCATTGCATCTGCCAGCGCAGTCTGTGCTGGGTGCTGATTTCTTCTTGCGGGTTTTTCATCATAGACATGGTGTTTATTTCGAACGCCCCCTAGAATAGTCATAAATTTTCAATGGTCATTGTTTCGTGATGAGCGGCCGCATCTGTTCTGATAGGGGAATGCGATGAGTATCGTGGACTGGCCGGAAGGGGAGCGGCCTCGGGAGAGGTTGTTGCAGCGCGGTGCAGCGGCACTGTCGGATGCGGAGCTGTTGGCGATATTCCTGCGGGTCGGCGTGCGCGGTAAGAGCGCGGTCGATCTGGCGCGCGAGGTACTGATGCATTTTGGTGGACTGACTGCGATGTTCGCTGCCGATGAGAAGTCGTTCTGCGAAATTCATGGCTTGGGTCGCGCCAAGTATGTGCAGTTGCAGGCGGTGCTGGAGATGTCGCGCCGTGCGCTGAAAGAGGCGGTGCATGCAGGCGATGCCTTGAACTCTCCGCAAGCGGTTCGCGACTATCTGCGGCTGTTGCTGCAGGGCAGGCAGCAGGAGGTGTTCGTGGCATTGTTTCTGGATGCGCAACATCGCGTGATCGCGGCGGAAGAGCTGTTCCACGGAACATTGACGCAGACCAGCGTCTATCCGCGCGAAGTGGTGAAGCGCGCCCTGCACCACAATGCGGCGGCACTGATCTTCGCGCACAACCATCCTTCCGGCGTGGCGGAGCCGAGCCAGTCCGACCAGTTGCTGACAGACGCCTTGAAACAGGCTTTGGGTCTGGTCGATGTGCGGGTGCTGGATCATTTCATCGTGGCTGGCGCGAGTTGCTTGTCATTCGCAGAGAAAGGCCTCTTGTAATGAGGGGCTTGAGTACGGGGATGCCGGCATGCAATGTGCCGAGCAATGCGACCGTGGTGAGCATCATCATCCGCGATTTCATCCATCTGACGGAGCGCGTGTCGGCCGCCAACCTGGCCAGTCTGATGGCGAGCTATTACGAAAAGGTCGGCGCGCAGGTCGAGCAGCAGCAGGGGGTGCTGACCTCGATCAGCAATCACGGCATGCTGGTGACGTTCTTCGATGAGCCCGGGGCGGATAATCATGCCCGTCGAGCGCTACGTTGTGCATTGGCGATCGCCCTCATTGCCTATCAGACTCGATTCCTGATTCGGCAGGCATTTCCTGAGCAAGGCTTCGATCACTTCGGTGTCGGCGTGGGCATCCATACCGGCGAACTGGTCTTTGCCGAGTTCAGTCACAGGACGGACGGACAGCGCATCATTTGCGGTCATGCGGTATCCATTGCCTCATTGCTGTCGGTCAAATCCAGGGATCTGGACTGGAATGTGGTGTGCAGCGAGCAGACGCTGGCTGCGGTCGGGTCGGGGATATTGACACGTAGACGCGGCACGCTGGGAGCGGACTGGCTGAAAGAGCCGGTGCATGTGGCAGAAGTAGTGGTGGTGCGCGAGGTTGAGGCAGGGGACAAGCTGGATGCGACGCTGAAGCTGGATAGAGGGGCGCGCTCCGGTATATATAGAGCATTTGATCCGGCTACGTTTGAAAGCGGTACGGATGAGGAGGCAGGTTTGCCGATAGTGCCGGGCTATCGCTGTCTGAAGCCGGTGGGGCGAGGCGGTATGTCCAGCGTATTCCTTGCCGAGCGTCTGAGTGACAAGGCACTCATGGCTCTTAAGTTCGCTGATAGTAGCGTGTCTGAAGATAGCGATGTGTTGTACCGGTTCGTCGAGGAATATGGTCTGCTGGAACAAGTGCGCCATCCGCATGTGCTGCAAATCTACGATCAGGGTGTAACTGACGACGCCTTGTTCATCGTGATGGAATATCTGCCGGGCGGAACGCTCAAGCAGCGTATCGGCAAGAATGGGATGCCGGGAGCCGATGCTTGGCGCGTGTTGCGCGAGATCGTGCACGCCCTGGCCGAAGTCCACGAGCGAGGCATCATTCATCGCGATATCAAGCCGGAGAACATCATGTTGCGCGACGACGATTCGGCCGTGCTGGGGGATTTTGGGGTGGCGCGTCGCATGCATGAGGTGCGCATGGATGGGCATCTGGACGCGGTGGTGGCGACGCCATACTTCATGAGTCCGGAACAAGCCCTGGGAGTGGCCGAGGATGATCGAACCGACATATATAGTATGGGGGCTGTGTTCTATAACATGCTGACCGGCCGCAAGCCGTATACGGGCAACACGCTGGAAAGCATCGTGCAGCAACATTTGCGAGCGGAAACCCCCAGGCTGCAGGCGGAATATCAGCACTGGCAGCCGTTGCTGGACGCGATGATGGCCAAGGACAAATCGCAACGCTACTCGGCGAAGCAACTGATGGCCCACATGGAAAGCTTGCCCGTTTTGCAGTAATCAAATCCGCCGATGCGGGGGCGGCCGAGCGGATTCTTGCGCTATTTCGTATTTTCCCTTTGACACATTCTGTCGTTATATGGATAATCGCGCGCTCTTTTTGGAGGGGTGGCCGAGTGGTTAAAGGCAGCAGACTGTAAATCTGCCCTCTTATGAGTACGATGGTTCGAATCCGTCCCCCTCCACCAAATTGAAAAGCAGTTTGCTGTTGTAATAAGTGGGCTGGTGTTGGGTTTTGCGGGTGTAGCTCAATGGTAGAGCAGAAGCCTTCCAAGCTTATGACGAGGGTTCGATTCCCTTCACCCGCTCCAGAGTTTAAGCAGGCCCATGTGGCTCAGTGGTAGAGCACTCCCTTGGTAAGGGAGAGGTCGCGAGTCCGATTCTCGCCATGGGCACCAGATTTTTTAAGTTATTAGGTTCTTTTCGTTAATTGGGTTGATGGGGGATTATCATGGCAAAGAGCAAATTTGAACGTACGAAACCGCACGTAAACGTTGGCACGATCGGCCACGTTGACCACGGCAAGACCACACTGACAGCGGCGATCACGACCGTTCTGTCGCGCAAGTTCGGTG
>JAQUAD010000018.1 GCA_028687425.1 Sideroxydans sp. | reverse complement strand
GGCAAGGTATCGATCTGGATGGTCTTCTTGCGCACCACCTCCTCGCCGCGATTGGTCTCGCGCGCGGTGCGCAACAGGTTGCTCAGGTCGTACAGTGCTTTCTCGTCGCGCCGCAGCGCGCGCGGTGCCGCATCCTGCGGCCGCGTCGAGGCCAGCATCTGCACCCCCGCGATGATGATCACCGACTCGATGCGTGGGTCCCGTCGCTGCATCGCGTCTATACGTTCACGTGTCGCGGCGGCATCGGTGTCGGCCACCGCCGCCAGCATGGCATTCGCCTGCAGCACCGCCATGCGCTGGTGTTGCTGCTGCACGATGTCGTTCTCTTCCGCCCGAAACAGCCAGCTGCTGAGCAGCAACGCCAGCAGCATGGCGATGCCCATGCCGACTATCACGGAGCGTTGCAGAAAGCGCGGAAGGTTCATGGTGTGCCTCGTCGGCCGGTGCGATCAGCGTCCCTTGCGCAGCGCGTTGATACTTTCCTGCACCATCGCACTGGCTTCCTTCAATGCCGCCTCCGGTGTGGAATTACCCTTGACCACCTTGTTCATGGCGGTGGTGACCGGTGACCACACCATGGTCATCTCGGCGCGGTTGGGCATCGGCTCGGCGCTGCTCAACTGCGCGTGGAAGGCATTGAGCACCGCATCATCCGTGACGCGCTTGTCCTGATAGATGGCGGCGTTGGTATGCAACTGCCGCCCTTCCAGCGCGAGGATCAGCCCGGCCTCCTTCGAGGCGAGGAAGTGCGCGAAATCGTAGGCTGCTTCCTTCTGCCTGGAGCTGGCCGACACGTAGGCACCCTCGATGGTCAGCCATGGACGCATCGGTTTGCCGCCCGCCTCGTCGACCACCGGCAGCACGGCCAGACCGTATTTGATGGACGGCGATATCTCGCCGATGAACCACGGGCCGTTGAACACCATGGCCACCTTGCCCTCGTTGAACATGGATGACACCAGCGTCTCGGAAGGCTCGGTCGGCATGATGCCGTCCTGTTTGTACCACTTCATCATCTGCTTGATGGAAGCGATGGTCTTCTTCGAATCCAGCACCAGCTTGCCGTCCTTGTCGAACACGCGCCCGCCGAAAGCGTTCATCAGCGCGGCATGGAAGTAGAAGTTGGTGTACCAGTAGGCCAGACCGTAGCGGCCGGAGTCGGCGTTGGTCAGCGACTTGGCCAGTTTGACCAACTCTGTCGAGGTCTTGGGCGGCTCCTTCACCAGCGCCTTGTTGTAGATCAGCGTGATGCTCTTGTAGTTGATCGGCAGGCCGTACACCGTGCCCTTGTAGGTCATCGCATCCATCATGCCGGGCAGGAATTGCTGCTGTGTCGCGTCGTCCAGATAGAAGCCGATGGGCTCCACCGTCTTGCCCGATTCGATCCAGCCGCCCAGCCTGTCCTGCGCGTAGATGAACACATCCGGCCCCTTGCCGCGCGGCACCGACGCGGTGATCTTGTCGGCGTAAGCGTCATACGGGATGGCCAGCGTGGTCACCTTGACCCCGCTCTTCTGCTCGTACAACTTGGCGACCTTCTCGATGGCTGCCTTCTCCGCGCCGCGATAGGCATGCCACAGCACCAGCTCCGTCGCCTGTGCCGCCGTGAACAGACCGGCCAGCAGCAGGCCGCCCAGTGTCAGGATGATGCGCGATAGTGGTTTCATGTTCTTCTCCTCGCAAAGATCAACGCAAACGCAATTCCGTTTCCGGGTCGAACAGGTGGATGGCTTCGCACTTCAGGTTCATGGTCACCGTGTCGCCGGGCACCGGCAACCGGCCATGGCTGTGCAAGCGGCCGATGACCATCTGCTCGCCGACGCGGAAATGCACGATGGCCTCGTGCCCCAGCAGCTCCACCATCTCCACCTGGCCCTGCACCGGTTGCACCAGCGGCCAGTCGACCTCGTGCGGCGAGCCGATGTGTTCGGGACGGATGCCCAGCAGCACAGGGCGCCCGCGCATGGCCTGCGCCGCCTGACGGAACTGTTCGCTGACCGGCATGCTGCCGCCCAGCACCGACAGCGATGTGCCGTCCTCGCTCAGCTGCGCCGGCACGATGTTCATGTTGGGCGTGCCGATGAAGCGCGCCACGAACACGTTGTCCGGGCGGTCGTACAAGTCCATCGGCGTGCCGCACTGCATCAGGTTGGTGTCCAGCGTGCTGCCGCTCTTGATGGCGCTCAGCACGGCGATGCGCTGGCCCATGGTCATCGCCTCCACCTGGTCGTGCGTGACATACACGGTGGTGGTGTTGAGGCGGCGTTGCAGCTTGGTGATCTCGGCACGCATCTGCACGCGCAGCTCCGCATCCAGATTGGACAGCGGTTCGTCGAACAGGAACACCGAGGGGTTGCGCACGATGGCGCGCCCGAGTGCCACGCGCTGGCGCTGTCCGCCGGAAAGGGCTTTGGGCTTGCGGTCGAGGAACTGTTGCAGACCGAGCAAATCGGCCGCGTCGCTCACCCGCTTGCGGATCTCGGCATCGGGCATCTTGCGGATCTTCAGACCGAAGGCGATGTTGTCGTACACATTCATGTGCGGGTACAGCGCGTAGCTCTGGAACACCATGGCGATGTCGCGATCCTTGGGGTGCACTTCGTTCACCACGCGGTCGCCTATCCACAGCTCGCCGCTGCTGATGGTCTCCAGCCCGGCGATCATGCGCAGCACGGTGGATTTGCCGCAGCCGGAAGGTCCGACGAACACCATGAACTCGCCGTCCTTCACGTCGAACGCGAGGTTCTTGATGATCTCGGTGTCGCCGTAGCGTTTGCCCAGTTTGTCGAAACGGATAGAGGCCATCAGTGCTCCGCCTTTCCTGAAGCGATGCCGAATATGCGCACCGATTCCGGCGCCATGCGCAACTGCAGCTTGCCGGAGAACGGCAACAGCGAGGTGTGCTGCAGCTCATCCATCAGCGGCTTGCCGTGCCAGATCTCCGGCAGCGTGAATGCTGCTTCCTGCGCCTGCGGCTCGCGGTTAACCAGTACCAGGATGCTGTCGCCGCTGCTCGCATCGCTGCGCGCATAGGCCAGCAGCTTGTCCTGCGCGCCGCTCAGCAAGGTGTAGTCACCCCGACGCAATGCCGAATGGTGGCTGCGGATATGCAACAGCTGCTTGTACCAGGCACGCATGCCTTCGTCGCGCGACTTGCCCTTGCCCGGCTTGATGTCGCGCTCGCCCCACGGCATGTCGGTGCGGTTGAGCGGCCATACGCTGCCCGCACGTGCGACCTCCTCGCCGTAATAGATCACCGGCAGGCCGAGCGAGGTCAGCTGGATGGCGGCGCAGATACGGAACTTGTCCTTGTCGTTGTGCAGGTCGTACAAGGCCATCGGTTCATCGTGACTGGAAAGGTAGTGCGCCAGCAGATAGCCCTTGCGCACCTTGTGGCGCGAGGCGAGATAGTTGCCGTAGGCGACCGCGCGACCGCGACCGTTCACGAACGATTCGCAATTGCCCTTGAAGCCGAAATCGAAACCGGCATCGACCTCGTCGCGTGCGAAGAATGGATCGAGCGAGCCCGCGTCGCCGCCCCAGTATTCGGCCAGCAGGAAGAAGTCGTTACCGAACGCGGCACGCGTGCGGCGGCGATGCTCCAGCCAGAAATCGGTTCCGATATGTTTGAAGGTGTCCAGACGGAAACCGTCCACACCGGCTTTTCTGGCGAGGTCAAGATTGGCATCGAGCAGGTAGTCGCGCACCTCGGGCAGTTCGGTCCTGAAATCCGGCAGGCCGCCCACGTTGCAGGTAAGCGGATCGACATCGCAATTGCCCTCGACCGTGCGCAGCCAGCTTTGCCCGTCCGCAGTGCGGCGCGATGCGTAGTGCGAGCCATAGCCGGCATGGTTGTACACCACGTCCAGCAGCACCTTGATGTTGCGCTTGTGCGCTTCGTCGACCAGATGCTTCAGATCAGCTAGCGTGCCGAAATGCGGGTCCAGCGTTTCGAAATCGTCTATCCAGTAACCGTGGAAGCCGAAATGGCGAAACTCGGGGATGCCCAGATTGGCCGGTGCGCTGGCGTAGAAACCTTTGTCGATCTGCTTCTGCACCGGATTGATCCACAGTGCGGTGATGCCCAGGTCGGCCAGTTCATCCAGCTGCTGTGTCAGCCCCTTGAGATCGCCGCCGTGAAAGCCGCCGGGATTGCGTCGATCCACGCCTCGGTTGTTGCCGCTGTCGCCATCGGCATAGCGGTCTGTCAGCACGAAATAAACGACCTCGTCCGACCAGTCGGCCGCGAAGACGGAATGCAAAGACAGGATGAACAACTGGAAAGACAGCAGGCAGCGGATCGCAATGCGAGCGATACGCCCGGCGCGGGATGACGTTGCAGAAGCATGCCGTATATCCAAGTGTCTTCTCCCTGTCGTAGTCGAACACCATACGTATGCGAGAGGACTGTACGAAAACATCTGCGCAGTCGTCCGCTCTCACGGATACCGGACATTGCTGATCCGGCGCAGGTAGTGTGTCAGTTTTCCACTGCAGAACAAATACATGGAACACTGTAGTTATGTGGACAACCGTCCGTCGCGCGATGATTGACTTCATCACGCCATAGTTCGATGATGATCACTCGGGCGCCTCCCTCCTCAGGCCGCCCTCGTCAGCAGGAGGTAATCATCATGCTCGACATCAACAAAGCCATCAGCAACCCGCAACGTTACGAACACGACCCGGAAGGCAACATGTCCGACCTGCCGCCCTGGTCGCCGCAATATGCAAACCGTGAAGCAAAACTCGAAGGTATCGAACTGACCGAGGAACACTGGGAGATCATCGTCTTCCTGCGCGAGCGTTACCGGCAGCACGGCAACATCGATTCGGCACGCGAGATTTTGCGCGACCTGGAAGAGCGGTTCTGTGACGAGCGCGGACGCGCCTATCTGTATGAGCTGTTCCCGCGCGGCCCGGTGAGTCAGGCCAGCCATCTGGCCGGGCTGCCTATGCCGCCGCATGCGCAGGATGTCTCGTTCGGTAGCGTGATGTAGCGTCGCTGGAAAAGCTGCGCTAGCAGATGCGCGGCAGCGGATCGTCTTCCAGTTCTTCGAGGATGCGCTGGCCGCCGAACTCGGTCTGCAGCACCACTTGCGCGCGACCGGCTTGCACGTGGCCGATGAGGGCAGCCCCATGCCCTTGCGGCAGCGATCGCAACGCCGCCAGCGCGGCGTCCGCCTGTGCGGCGTCCACCACCGCCACCAACCGCCCTTCGCATGCAAGATACATCGCGTCGTAACCCAGCATCTCGCACACCGATGTCACCTGCTCACGCACCGGGATGTCTGGCTGCTGCAAGTGAACCTGCATGTTCGTGGCGCGGCAGATCTCGTGCATCACGGTGGCGAGTCCGCCGCGCGTCGGGTCGCGCATGAAACGCAATCCATCCAGCGGCAACAGCGCCTGCGCCAGCGGGAACACACTGGCGGCATCGGACATCAGCTCGCCGCTGAGACCGAACTGTTCGCGCGCCAATAACACAGCGATACCGTGGTCGCCCACCGGGCCGCTGACCAGAATGGCATCGCCCGCGCGGATACGGTTCAGTCCCAGCTGCACCGCCGCAGGCCGCACGCCGATGCCGGTGGTGGCGAGATAGATGCCGCCGCCCTCGCCGCGTCGCAACACCTTGGTGTCGCCCGCCACCACGGACACGTTCGCCTCGCGCGCGGCGCGCGCCAGATCGGCGACGATGCGTTCCAGTTGGGCGATTTCCATGCCTTCTTCTATGAAGGCATTGAGCGTGAGGTAGCGCGGCGTCGCGCCGGATACGGCGAGGTCGTTCACTGTACCGTGCACGGCCAGCGAGCCGATGCTGCCGCCGGGGAATTCCAGCGGTTGCACGGTGAAGCCGTCGGTGGTCATCATCAGCACGCCGTCCATGGGCGGCAGCGATGCGGCGTCCACCTGCACATCCAGCAGCGGGTTGCTCAAGTAACGTGCGAACAGTTCGTCGATCAGTTCGCGCATGTAGCGCCCGCCGTTGCCGTGCGCCAGACTGATATGCGTTTCATCCATTGTTCATTCCCGCTTCCATCAATTGTCCCAGAGCGATGCCGCCATCATTGCACGGTATCTGCTGCGGCAGGTACGCATCGAACCCTGCCTGATGCAATCCTTGCAGCGCCAGCTCGGCCAGCAGTTTGTTCTGGAACACGCCGCCCGTCAGCCCCACTGCGTCGAACGCTTGCTGCGCATGGAAATGCTGCGCCTGCATCACGATGTTGTGCGCCAGACTGCGATGGAACTTCATCGCACGCGTTGCGACCGGTACATCGTTGCGCATCATGACTGCGATCAATGGTTGCCAGTCGATGCGCAGCACACCGTGCGCATCTTCGTTCAACGGCATCACGATGACTTCCGCCTCGCCCGCCGCGATCTGTTCCAGCAACATGCCCCCCTGCCCTTCATGACTCGCATGATCGATCAGCCCGAGCAGGTGCGCTGCACCGTCGAACAAGCGGCCGGCCGCGCTGGTGGTTGGTGTGTTGATACCGCGCTGCCAGGCGGTGTGCAGCAAGGTGATGTCATCGACCGGGAAGGATTTGTCTACGCCCATCTCCCAACACAGCCCCGCCGCCGAACGCCAGGGTTCGCGCGCTGCCTTGTCACCACCGGGTAAACGGAAGGTGCGCAGGCTGGCAACGCGATGCCAGTCGCCGATGCGTCCGTGCAAGGTCTCGCCGCCCCACAGCGTGCCATCCTCACCCAGCCCCACGCCGTCCCAGGTGACAGTGAGCCAGGTCTTGTCCGCACCATGTTCCAGCGCCAGCGCGGCGGCATGTGCGTGATGATGCCAGACAGTTTTCACGGGCAAGTCCTGCTTTTCTGCCCAGCGACTGCTGGCGTAGTGCGGATGTGCATCGCACACGATGGCAGCGGACTGCACGCCATACAGGCGCTGCATGTCGGCGATGACCTGTTCGAACACTTCGATGCTGCGTGGCGCGTCGAGATCGCCGATGTGCGGCGTCAGCACGGCGCGATTGTCCCAGCCGAGTGCGATGGTGTTCTTCATGTGGCCACCGACTGCGAGGGTAGGCTGTGCCAATGCAAAAGGCAGTTCGATCTCGATGGGCGCGATGCCGCGACCGGGACGGATCAAGCGCGGCGCGTTGGCGATGATGCGCAGCACGGCATCGTCTGCAGGTCGAGCAATGGGGCGGTCGTGATGCAGGAAGGCATCCGCCACCTTACCCAGCCGCGCTGCCACTTCCGCACCTTCGGTCAGCACCGGTTCGCCGCTGAGGTTGGCCGAGGTCGCGACCAGCGGCCCATCCAGTTCGGCCAGCAGCAGATGATGCAATGGACTGTAAGGCAACATCGCACCGACTTCATGCAGGCCGGGCGCGATGCCGTCCGGCAGACTGCTTGCCTGCTTGCGCGGCAGCAACACGATAGGACGCGCGGCATCGCACAGTGCAGTTTCAGATTCCGCATCGACTTGCAGTTCCGCATGCACCGCTGCCATGTCCTTGAACATCACCGCCAGCGCCTTGTGCGGCCTGTGTTTGCGTTCGCGCAGACGCGCGATGGTTGCTGCGTTGTGTGCATCGCACATCAGGTGATAACCGCCTATGCCTTTGACGGCGACGATCTCGCCGCGACGCAGTGCGGCGATGCATGCTGACAACGCATCCTCGCGTTGCAATCTCTCTTCGCCAGACACGAACTCCAGTTGCGGCCCGCATTGCGGACAGGCGATGGGTTCGGCATGGAAGCGGCGACTGCTGGGGTCTTCGTACTCGTCACGGCAGGCATCGCACAACGCGAAACTTGCCATCGTTGTGTTGGCGCGGTCGTATGGCATACGTGCGATCAGCGTATAGCGCGGGCCGCATTGCGTGCAGTTTATGAAGGGGTAGCGATAGCGCCTGTCTTGCGGAGATTGCATCTCGCGCTGGCAGTCCGGGCACAGATACAGGTCGGGTGGGACATGGATGTGCGTCTCGCCTGCGCTGGCGCTGTCGCGTATCTCGAAAGACTCGAACCCACGCAGCAGGATGCTGGCGACGCTGGCGATGTGTGGTCGCGACAAGGACGGTGCCTCGGCGATGAGTGCGTTAGAGAAATCATCCAGCGTGGATGCTGCACCTTCCGCTTCGATCATCACCTGCCCGACCTGATTCTGCACCCAGCCTTTGAGATCGAAGCGTTGTGCCAGCAAGTAAACGAAAGGACGGAAGCCTACGCCCTGGACACGGCCCGTCAACAACCACCTACGCGCTTCAGGCATGCTCCGCTGCCCGGATGCCCGTGGACCACCAGATGCGGCACGCACCTTCGTCCGACACCATACATGGCCCGACCGGATACTTGGGTGTGCACGCCGTGCCATAGAGTTTGCACTGGTCGGGGTTGATGCGGCCCAGCACCACGCGCGCGCAATCGCAGCCCGGCGGCATCTGCCCGGCGCGTTTTCTTTCTGCATCGTTGTAGCTTGGGAAGCGCAGTCGCGCATCGTGCGCTGCATAGGCCGGGGCCAGCGCGTAACCGGAGGCCGGGATGATGCCGATGCCGCGCCAGTTGGAATCGGTGACTTCGAACGCCTGCGCCAGATGTTTGCGCGCGACCGGATTGCCGCCCGGCTTCACCAGCTCGGGATAACAATTGTCGAGGAAGCATTTGTCTTCGAGCGACTGGCGCAGCACGGAATACATCGCCGCCAGCAAAGACACCGGCGTGAACCCGGCCACGGCGGTGGGCATGTGATGCTTCTCCACCACGAAGCCCCACTCCTCCGGCCCCATCACCGTTGCCACATGACCGGGTGCGACCAAGGCATTGAATCCCGCTTCGCCCGATTCCAGCAGCATGGCGACTGCAGGCCAGGTGAGACGGCCCGAGAGCAACAACGAAAGATTGTCCGGCACGCCTTCCAGCAACATCGCGGCGACCGGCGCCATGGTGGTCTCGAAACCGGCAGCGAAGAACACCACCTGTCGATCAGGATTCTGCTGCGCGATCTGCACCGCCTCGCGCGGACTGGCGATGGGCCGCACATCGGCCCCCGCCGCCTTGGCCTGCTCCAGCGAACGCACCTCTCCTTTCGGAACATTCACCGGCACACGCAACATATCGCCGAACGCGACGAGGATCACCTTCTCATGCATGGCGAGCTGCATCGCCTGATACACATCCTCTTCCGGGCATACGCACACCGGGCAGCCGGGCCCGGCGATCAGTTGCACTTGTTCGGGTAAGGCAGTGCGCAGCCCGGCCATGGAAATGGAACGTTCATGCCCGCCGCACACGTTCATGATGCGCAGCGGGCGATCTATGTTCAGCGCATGGATGCGTGCCAGCCAGTCCTTCGCCTCAAGCATCGTTACCCTCAGCCGCCAGCATCTCGTCCAGTAGTTCCCAGGTCGAACGTGCTTCTTGTTCCGTCATGGTCTGGATGGCGTAGCCGACATGCACCATGACGTGGTCGCCGACGTGGACTTCGTCTCCCTGTAACAAAAACAGGCTCACATCGCGCGAAACACCCTTCGCCTCGCAGCGTGCGTTGTAACCATCGATGCTGATAACTTGCATGGGAATACCGAGACACATGAAAAACATCCTTGGTCGGTTGTGGTGTGCACATTCTAATGCTAGATTGCGTCCGTCGCCCGCTCACCATTTCCAAAGTCATGCGTGAATCCAGCAACACATTGATCCTCGGTATCGGCAATAGCCTGTTGCAGGATGAAGGTGCCGGCATCCATGCGATGAACTATCTGCGCGAAGCGCTGGCGGATCGCGACGACATCACCTACCTCGACGGCGGCACCCTCAGTTTCACACTCGCATCGGCCATCGAAGACACCTCCCGACTCATCGTCATCGACGCCGCGCAGCTCAATGCTGCGCCCGGCCATACGCAGGTGTTCGAAGGCGTGGCGATGGACGATTTCCTCGGCAGCAACCGCAAACGCAGCGTGCATGAAGTGAGCCTGCTCGACCTGATGGCCATTGCCCATCTGGCCGACCACCTGCCTGCGCAGCGCGCCTTGATCGGCATCCAGCCAGACATGATCGACTGGGGCGAACATCCTTCCCCCGCCGTTGCCGCCGCCCTGCCGCAGGTATGTGCGCAGACCAGACAGATACTGGAGGGCTGGCAATGAGTCTGGATGACATTTCCATCAAGGTCGCCGACCTGCATTCGATAGGCAGCCTGGATGCCCTGCTCAACGAGATCGCTTCCCACCTGACTCGTTTCATCGCTACGGGTGAAACGGCGATGATCGACCTAAAGAGTTTGCCTTTTTCCCCCGCCGAATACGAAAGCCTGCGCACCGCGCTGGGCCGCGGCGAGGTCTCGGCGCGACTGGAGACCATCGGCGATTCGGAGCTCTATGAGACGCACTATTCCGGCGTGTGGTGGGTGACGCATTACAACGTGGAAGGCGACGTGATCGCCGACCTGATCGAGATCGCAGAAGTGCCCGCCATCCTGCACAGTCAGCCTGAGGATGTGCGCGATGGACTAGAAAGATTGCAGCACACCCTGTCGCAAACCAAATGAGGTGACACGATGAAAGAACACGAGACGCTGGAACAACGGCTACATGAGCAAGGTGTGAGCCGCCGCAGTTTTCTGAAGTTCTGTGCCGCGATGGCGACCATGATGGCCCTGCCGCCCGGCAGCGCGACTGCCATCGCCGCCGCGCTGGCGAAAGTGAAACGCCCATCGGTGATCTGGCTGTCGTTCCAGGAGTGCACCGGCTGCACCGAATCGCTGACGCGTTCGCATTCACCCACGCTGGAAAGCATGATCTTCGACATGGTGTCGCTGGACTACCACCACACCCTGCAAGCCGCATCCGGCTTCGCTGCCGAACAGGCGCGCGAGGATGCGATGAAGGAATTCAACGGCAAGTACCTGCTGCTGGTGGACGGCTCCATCCCGCTCAAGGACGGCGGTGTGTATTCCACCATCGCGGGCCGTACCAATCTCGACCTGCTTGAAGAAGCGGCCAAGGGCGCGGCGGCCATCGTCGCCGTCGGCAGCTGCGCGGCATTCGGCGGCATCCCCAATGCGAACCCGAATCCGACCGGTGCGGTAGCGGTGTCCGACATCATCAAGGACAAGCCCATCATCAACATCTCCGGCTGTCCGCCCATCCCGGCCGTCATCACCGGCGTGCTGGCGCACTACCTCACCTTCGGCGCGCTGCCTGCGCTGGATAACCTTGGCAGACCCAAGGCGTTCTATGGCGAGACCATCCACGACCGTTGCTATCGCCGCCCGATGTATGAGCAAGGCAAATTCGCCAAGACCTTCGATGATGAGGGCGCGCGCAATGGCTGGTGTTTGTATGAACTCGGCTGCAAAGGCCCGACCACGCACAACGCCTGCGCCACCACCAAGTGGAACGGCGGCACCGGCTTCCCCATCGAGGCCGGCCACGGCTGCATCGGCTGTTCCGAGCCCAAGTTCTGGGATGCGGGCAGCTTCTACGCACCGCTGCCCGCACCCGCCGCCGATGTCACCACCGTGGCGAAAGCCGCCGTGATCGCCGGCGCAGTGGCAGCAGTGGTCGCAGGCGCGATAGATCGCGGCAAAAAGACAAAGGCGCAACAGTCGCGCGAAAAACTCACGGTCGATGACCTGAAAGGGGAATGATCATGGAACAGGAACTGTTGCTCTGGGTGCGCGGCACAGGCTTGCAGATCGCCGCTGCGGTGTTCGTGATCGGCATGGTCTACCGCATGCTGCATATATTGATGCTTGGCCGCAAGAAATCGCTGGCCGCACCGCGCGGTTCGGAATGGTCGGGCGGACTGCGCACCATGTGGAAACGCAGTTTCGTCACCACCAAATTGAGCGCACGCGGCAACTTCACCGTCGTCGCCGGCTTCATCTTCCACATCGGTTTTTTCATCACCCTCTTCTTCCTCACTCAGCACATCGACCTATTCCGCGCCGTACTGGGCCTGCACTGGCCTGCCATGCCGCGCGGCGTGATCGACATGGCTGCCGTGCTTTCCATCGCCGCCATGGTCGCATTGCTGGTGCACCGTTTCATTGATCCGGTGAAGCGGCTGTTATCCGACTATCAGGACTACCTGAGCTGGATACTGTCCTTCCTGCCGCTGCTGACCGGCTTCATGCTGCTGCGCGAGATCGGGTTCGAATACATCACGCTGCTGACGATGCACATCGCCAGTGTGGAACTGCTGCTCGTCATCGCACCGTTCACCAAACTGGCGCACATGTTCAGCACCTTCATCGCGCGCTGGTACAACGGCGCGGTGAATGGATTCAAAGGCATCGAGATCTAGGGAGAAATGTCATGACCACATCACTCCAGAACGGCATCACCACCCTGCTCGGCCAGATCGACGCGCCGACCGCCAGCTTCTTCACTTCCTGCGTGCATTGCGGCCTGTGCGCCGACGCATGCCTGTTCTACACCGAGACCAAGGACCCGAAGTACACCCCCATCCACAAGCTGGAGCCGATGCGCCGCCTGTGGCAACAGGAGTACACCTTCTGGGGCAAGCTGATGAAGAACGTCGGTCTGTCCAAACCTGTCACCGACGAGGAACTGACGGAATGGGAACCGCTGGTCTACGACAGTTGCACGTTGTGCGGCCGCTGCTCGCTGGTGTGCCCGGTGGGCAACGACATCGTGTACATGGTGCGCAAGATGCGCGAAGGCATGGTCGCTTCAGGCCACGCACCGGAAGGACTGAAAGGCGCAACACAGCGCGCCATCGAACTGGGCAGCCCGATGGGCCTGAACATCAACACCCTGAAGGCGCAGATCAAGCACGCGGAGAAGGACACCGGCCTCACCGTGCCGCTGGATGTCGAGGGCGCGGACTACATGCTGGTGCTGTCCTCAGCCGAGATCGCCGACTACCCGGAGATCATCGGCGCGGTGGCACGTATCTTCAAACAGGCGAACGTGTCCTGGACCTTGGCCTCGGACGGTTTCGAAGGCACCAACAGCGGTATCCAGATCGGCTCTTCCGATTTCGCGGCGGAATTGGTCGGCCGCATCGTGCATGCCGCCGAACGGCTCAAGGTGAAATACGTGATCAGCCCGGAGTGCGGCCACGCCTTCACCGCCTTGCGCTGGGAAGGCCCCAACCTGATCGGCCGCCCCTATCCGTTCAAGGTGATCCACATCATCGAACTGCTGGATGAATTGCGCAGCTCAGGCCGACTGAAGACCGAAGGCGTGGACGAGACGCGCATGACCTTCCACGACCCGTGCCAGATGGTGCGCCGCGGCGGCGTGATCGAGCAGCCGCGCAACCTGATGCACATGGTCGCGCCCAACTTCGTCGAGATGCCCGAGCCCGGCGTGCAGAACTGGTGTTGCGGTGGCGGCGGCGGCGTCAGCGCCAACCACCGCGCCGAACCGTTGCGCATCCAGGTGTTCAGTCGCAAAAAAGCACAGCTTGATTCGGTGAACGTGAAGACCATCGTCACCTCCTGCTCCAACTGCCGCACCATGCTGCTGGACGGACTGGAGAACAATCACATGGATGTCGAAGTCATCGGCCTCACCGAACTCATCGCCGAGCATCTGGCGGATAAACAAGAAGGGAGCGCAGCATGAGCAGAAGAGTCGTCGTCGACCCGATCACCCGCATCGAAGGCCACCTGCGCATCGAAGCCGAGACCGATGCCAGCGGCCGCATCACCCAGGCCTCCAGCGCGGGCACCATGGTGCGCGGCATCGAGATCATCCTCAGGGGCCGCGACCCGCGCGATGCCTGGGCTTTCGCACAGCGCATCTGCGGCGTGTGCACACTGGTACACGGCATCGCTTCGGTGCGCGCGGTGGAAGATGCACTGAAATACGAAGTGCCGGCCAACGCACAACTAATCCGCAACCTGATGATCGGTGCGCAGTACATCCACGATCATGTGATGCACTTCTACCACCTGCATGCGCTGGACTGGGTGGACGTGGTGTCCGCACTGAAAGCCGACCCGAAAGCCACCTCGCAACTGGCACAGATGGTCAGCCCGTCCTACCCGAAATCCTCGCCCGGCTATTTCGCCGACGTGCAGAAGAAGGTGAAACAGTTCGTCGAAGGCGGCCAGCTCGGCATCTTCGCCAACGGCTACTGGGGCCACCCTGCCTACAAGCTGCCAGCGGAAGCCAACCTGATGGCGGTCGCGCATTATCTGGATGCGCTCGCCTGGCAACGCGATGTGGCGAAGCTGCACACCATCTTCGGCGGCAAGAACCCGCACCCCAACTTCCTGGTCGGCGGCGTGCCCTGTGCGATCAGCGTGAACGCGGAACACGAAGGCGCGACCTCGCTCAACATGGTGGGGCTGTCCAAGGTGCAGACCATCATCAACCAGATGCGCGAATTCGTGGATCAGGTGTATGTGCCGGACACGCTGGCCATTGCGGGTTTCTACAAGGACTGGGGCGCACAGGGTGAAGGCGTGGGCAACTTCCTCACCTATGGCGACTTCCCGGCCAAGGGCATCAACGATGGCAGCAGCAACCTGATCCCGGCCGGCGTCATCCTCAACCGCGACCTGTCCACCATCCATCCGGTGGATCTGCATGCCGAGAACGAGATCGAGGAATACGTCTCACACTCCTGGTACGACTACAGCGTGGGCAAGGAGAAAGGCCTGCATCCGTACAAGGGCGAGACCTCCCTGCATTACACCGGCCCCAAGCCACCCTACGAAAATCTGGATACCGAGAAGGATTATTCCTGGCTCAAGTCGCCACGCTGGAAAGGCAAGGCGATGGAAGTCGGCCCACTGGCACGCGTGTTGATGCTGTATGCCAGCGGCCACGAGCAGACCAAAGAACTGGTCGGCATGACGCTGAAGAAACTGAACGTGCCGGTGCAGGCGCTCTACTCCACACTGGGCCGCACCGCGGCACGCACACTGGAGACCAAGATCCTCGCCGACGCGATGCAAGGCTGGTACGACCAGCTCATCGCCAATATCAAGGCGGGCGACCTGCGCACCTTCAACGAAACGAAATGGGATCCGTCCAACTGGCCCAGCCTCGCCAAGGGCGCAGGTTTCATGGAAGCCCCGCGCGGCGCACTGGCACACTGGATCGTCATCAAGGACGGCAAGATCGACAACTACCAGGCCGTGGTACCCAGCACCTGGAACGCCGGACCGCGTGATATGAATGGGCAGGAAGGCCCGTACGAAGCCGCACTGAAAGGCCACAAACTGCATGACCCGAAACAACCCATCGAAATCCTGCGCACCATCCACAGCTTCGATCCCTGCATCGCCTGCGCGGTGCACGTAACCGATCCGGACGGCGAAGAACTTGTTAAAGTGAAGATCAAATAATTAAGGAAGACCTGACATGAAACGCACCCTCACCACCCTCGCACTGCTACTCATCAGCACCGCCGCCAGCGCGCACACCGGCCACGGCTCGTCAGGTTTCAGCACCGGCCTCGCCCATCCATTCAGCGGCATGGACCACCTGCTCGCCATGCTGGCCGTCGGCCTGTGGGCCGGACAACTGGGCGGGCAACGCATCTGGCAACTACCTGCCACCTTCATGCTCATGCTGGCCGGTGGCGCGTTCATCGGCATGGCGATTCCCTCCCTGACCTTGATCGAACCCGGCATCGCCGCCTCGGTATTGGTGCTGGGCCTGCTCATCGCCAGCCCGACTAAACTCGCATTGCCGGTCAGCTTCGCCCTCACCGCCGCCTTCGGCATCTTCCACGGCTACGCACACGGCGCCGAAATGCCCAGCGCCGCCGCCCCGCTCGCCTACGCCGCAGGCTTCCTGCTCTCCACCGCATCGCTGCATGTGAGCGGCATCGTGATGGGCAATGCGCTGCGCGAACGTTTCGTACGTCTGATACAGATAGTTGGCATGAGCATCGCCGCTATGGGGGCATGGATGCTGGTGTCTGTATGAATTGTCAGACCTTCAGCATGTGCCGGCACCGGCATGCTGGAGCGGCTGTTCATCGACTATGACGGTCACTCGAATGTTGTTGATGTGATGACCGCTTCCGAACCGCAACAATCATCGGCTGACACAACAAAGCACTCTATTACGCTGCTGCTCTGCGCATTTCATCCACATCGCGTCGAGGTGACGCACCGAACAGGCGACTGTATTCCCGGCTGAATTGCGAGGGGCTTTCGTAGCCCACACGGTACGCGGATGTTGCCGCATCGATGTTCTCGTTCAGCATCAAGCGTCTGGCTTCATTCAGACGTAATGATTTTTGATATTGCAATGGACTCATCGCGGTGAGCTTGCGGAAGTGGTGATGCAGGCTCGATGTGCTCATCTGCACGCGATCAGCCAACTCTTCAATTCGTAGCGGCACAGCGTAGTTCGTCTTGAGCCAGTCGACTGCCTTGGTGATCCGGTGTGTTTGACTCCCGGCTGCTGCGATCTGCCATAAGCGTGGCGCCTGATCGCTCACCAGCAGCCGGTAATGGATCTCCCGCTGGATGAGTGGTGCGAGTACGGCGATGTCATGCGGGTCATCCAGTTGTTCGAGCAAGCGCTTGAACGGTTCCAGTATCGGCAGTGTGATGGCACCGATACCCATCCCCGTATCGATCGTGCCATTGGCCGGCGGTGTCAGGCCGCCTTGCGCAATGAGGTCGGCCATGATGCGGAAATCCAGCTTCAATACCAGACCGAGACAAGGCTTTTCTTGGCTGGCATCGACGACCTCCGAGTTGGCGGGCAGGTCCAGCGAGGTGATCAAAAAATGCCGGGTGTTGTAGGTGTAGGACTCGTCGCCCAGCCACATCTTCTTTTCACCTTGCACGACCAGCACGATGCTGGGTTCGATCAGGCAGGCGCACGGTGCAGCGTTCGCCTCGCGTCTGAAAAAGGAAAGTCCGGGGATGGGGCTTTGCAGGTTCTCAATGCCTTCCGTCCATGCACCGATGGTTTGAGCCAGCGTCGCATGCAGCGCGTTGATCTGTTTCAGGCTGTCTGGGGATGTCATTTTCACCTCCTGTAATGTTGCTTTGTATTTAATACAAACAAGGCGGATTTGTCACCTAAAAGTCCGGGCGTATGCAGGATCAGGCAATCAATCGGCAGAATCGTTCTAACGGTTTACGCGGCCGGGAGGGAGAATGTCATCGCAGTGTCGTAGGTCTGACCGTTCAATGAAATCTGACAAGGAGCGATTGCCATGGAAAACAAACGAGATCTGTCCAGAAGGGACTTCATGAAGTTTTCAGCGCTGGCGGGCGGCGCTGCACTGGTGACAAACCCGGTGAGTGCCTTGGCCGCCAAGCCGGCGCCTGGCAAGAACACCCCATCGCGAGGTTATGCTGCCGTCGATACGTCAGGCAAGCTGGTGCCGTGGACATTCGAGCGCCGGCCGGTGGGCGACAACGATGTGCTGATCGAGGTCAAGTTCGCCAGCATCTGCCATTCCGACATCCATCAGATGAAGGGGCACTGGGGACAGCAGCGCTATCCGCAAGTACCGGGGCATGAGATCGTCGGCATCGTCACCGCAGTCGGCAAGAAGGTCACCAAGTTCAAGGTCGGTGACCGGGCCGGTGTCGGTTGCATGGTGGATACCCATAACTGCACCGGGGATGAAGAGCAGTATTGCCCGGAGACGACCTTCACTTACGGCTACCCGGAAGCCAGCTCGCCGACCGGAATCTCCCAAGGGGGATACTCGAACAACATCGTGGTGCGCGATCATTTCGCGGTGCACATCCCGGAAAACATCAGCTTTCAGGAAGCGGCCCCGTTGTTGTGTGCCGGCATCACCACCTATTCGCCGTTGATGAAGTTCCATCTGCACAAAGGCGACAAGGTCGGCGTGGCAGGTATCGGCGGGCTGGGGCACATGGCGATCAAGATCGCCGTATCCAAGGGTGCAGAGGTCTACGCGTTCACCACCTCGCCCTCGAAGGTGAAGGACATTCTGGCCTTCGGTGCCAAGAAGGCCATCGTCGTCGATGACCTCAAGGAACTGCAGCCCTACAGGGGACAGCTGGATTACATGATCTCGACCATCCCGTATCAATACGATGTGGCGGCATACGCCTCGGTCGTCAAACCCTACGGGACGTTCACTCAGGTCGGCATGCCGGAGCGCTTCGAACTGACATTGAGCGCCATCGGCCTGTCTATCTCACGTGTGAATTTCAATGCCTCGCTGATTGGCGGCATGAAAGAGACGCAGGAGGTCGTGAACTACTGCGCGGACAACAAGGTTCTGCCGAAGATACAGCTCATCCGCGCCGAGCAGATCAACGATGCTTGGGAAAAAGTGGTGAACAAGGAGGCGCGTTACCGTTACGTCATCGACGCGGCGACGTTCTAGGAAGGTACTCGCCAGACGTACATCAACAGCAGGAGGTCGTCAGATGAAATATGCAGATAAAAATGTATTCGAGAACGCCAATATGTTCGGCACCGGTGTGCCCAATGACAAGTTCGCGCAATATTTCACTGGCGACTCCTTCCTCAACTTCCTCGTCAAGCCGGGGGAGGTGCCGCTGTTCATGGCGAACGTCACCTTCGAGCCGGGTTGTCGCAACCACTGGCACGTCCATCATGCCGAAATCGGTGGTGGACAGATATTGATCTGCACCGCCGGTGAAGGCTGGTATCAGAAAGACGGCGAAGCGCCTGTCAGCCTCAAGGAAGGTTCCATCGCGTATATCCCGACCGGGGTGAAGCACTGGCACGGCGCAAAAGCCGATAGCTGGTTCAGCCACATCTCGGTCGAGATACCGGGAACCAACACCCGCAACGAGTGGCTGGAGCCTGTGTCGGACGATTACTACGACGCACTTGTCGAGAAAGGATGAGAGATGACAACCAATAAACTCTTTGCGCTGCTCCTGACGGGCGGTGCCCTCATCACAGGCAACGCCTTTGCCGCAGCGGGTGCTGCGGTTGAACAGACCTTTTCAACTGCCGAGATGCGTCCATCGCTGACCATCAATAAGTCGCCGCTCAAGCAGTATTTCTCGGGTGGCGAGGTCAGGCTGGACCCGGTCTATCCCGCAAGCGATGCCAAGACCCACTCTGGCGCTTATGTCACCTTCGAACCCGGTGCGCGCACGAACTGGCATACCCATCCTGCGGGCCAGCACATCATCGTCATCTCGGGTGTCGGCTATACGCAGACATGGCAAGGTGAGCGGCGCACGATCAAGGCTGGCGATGTCGTCTGGTGTCCCATCGGTGTGAAGCACTGGCATGGCGCGACGGAGCAACATGCCATGACACATCTGGTCATCACCGGTGTAGACGATCAGGGCAAGAACGTCGAGTGGCTCGAACCGGTCACCGACAAACAGTACACCGGGAAATAAGGAGGCGATCATGCCAAGGGTTTTGCTGGCATTCTTGAGCTCGCTTCTCTATGCAAGCTGCAGTTTCGCTGCAGGGGCGGAGGCTCAAACAGGAGGCATCATGCGTATCAGCATCCAGAGTAACGGACACAGCATCACTTATGAACTGAACGACTCGCGTGCCGCACAGGCGCTGTATGCACAATTGCCTCTGACCGTGAAGGTCGAGCCCTACAGCGACAACGAGATGATCTTTTATCCGCCACAGAAACTCGCCACGGCGCGCACGCCGTTGGCCGATGCCAAAGCCGGCACGCTTGCCTACTATGCACCATGGGGTGATGTGGTGATGTTTTTCAAGGACTTCGGCTCGGCCGCTGGCTTGTACGAATTAGGCCACGCCGTATCCGGTGCGGAACACATCCGGCAACTGTCCGGCACGATCCGCATCGAGCAACTCGATCAACCATCACAATAAGGAGACAGACATGATCGCCCAGGAAAACTTCACCCTCTCGAACGGCGTCAAGATCCCCAAACTGGGACTCGGCACATGGTTCATCGACGACAAGGATGCCGCGCAGGCCGTCATCGAGGCGGTCAAGGCTGGCTACCGGCATATCGATAGTGCCCAGGCCTACGGCAACGAGCAGGGTGTCGGTGACGGCGTTCGCAGCTGCGGCCTGAAGCGCGAGGAGATCTTCGTCACGACCAAACTGGCCGCCGAGATGAAATCCTATGACGCTGCGGTCGCCTCCATCGATGGCTCGCTGCAAAAGCTGGGCTTGGACCATATCGATCTGATGCTCATCCACAGTCCGCAGCCTTGGGGGGATTTCGGTGTGGAAGACCGTTTCTCCGAAGGCAATCGCGAAGCATGGCGCGCACTTGAGGACGCGTACAAAGCCGGCAAGCTGCGCGCGATCGGTATCTCCAATTTCCAGAAGGCGGACATCGACAACCTGCTGGGGGCCTGCACGGTGCCACCGATGGTCAATCAGCTACTGGCGCATGTCACCAACATGCCCAACGAACTGATCCGCTATTCGCAGGAGAAAGGCATGCTGGTGGAAGCCTATTCTCCGATGGGACATGGCGAGTTGTTCAAGAATACGCAGTTGCTCGACATGGCGGCGCAGTATGGGGTCTCGCTTGCGCAGCTCTGTATCCGCTACACCTTGCAACAAGGACTGTTGCCGCTGCCCAAGACAGGGAATCCGCTGCACATGAAGAGCAACGCCGCGCTGGATTTCGTGATCTCGGATGAGGATATGGTTGTGCTGAACAACATGGCGCCGATCAAGGACTATGGGGATTTCAGCGTGTTCCCGGTCTATCGTACTTGATGCCAATATGAAGGAAGTGATGCAGCCATGAGGAACGAACGATGCGATTGTTCAAAAAGATGATGCTGGGACTGATGTGGCTCGTCGTTGCACTGGCGCTGGGTATCTGGGCCTACCTGCAGCATCCTAAGTTCGGCAAGCTGCCGGAGGGCGAACGACTGGCTGTACTCGAACGTTCGCCGCATTACGCAGAGGGCGTGTTCAGCAATCTGGTCGCCACACCCATGTTCGCGGACGACCGAAACTTCATGTCGGTGCTCCTCAGCAATGTGTCGAATCGGGCGAGCAACCTGCGGCCGAACATTGCCTTGCCGGCTATAAAGACCGACCTCAAGGCGCTGGATGCCAGGCGGGACACGATGGTATGGCTCGGGCATTCCTCCTTCTTCGTGGTGTTCGCCGGCAAGCGCATCCTGATCGATCCGGTGTTCAGCCCGTATGCGGCCCCCGTGTCGTTCTCCACACGCGCCTTCGAGGGCACCAGCATCTATACGGCAGATGACATGCCGGAGATCGATGTGCTGCTGATCACACATGACCATTGGGACCATCTGGACTATGCCAGCGTGACCGCACTGATGCCCAAGGTGAAACGCGTGTTCGTTCCGCTGGGTGTCGGGGCATATCTGGAATACTGGGGGTATGCAAAAGACAAGATCGCTGAGGCGGACTGGTACGACAAACTGGAGCTTGAGCATGGCGTAGCCATCCACGCCATCCCGTCGCGCCACTATTCCGGGCGGACACTGAATCGCAACCGCACGCTCTGGGCAGGCTTCGTCCTCGAATCGGCGACGCGGCGCATCCTGTTCGGCAGCGACTCGGGTTACGGCCCGCACTATGCTGAGCTGGGCCAGCGTTTCGGCAGCTTCGATCTGGTCGCGCTCGACATGGGGCAATACGATGCCAACTGGCCGTACATCCACATGACACCGGAGGAAGCTTCGCAAGCCGCTGTCGATTTGAATGCCAGGACATTGCTGCCCGCGCATATAGGACGGTTCAGTATCGCAAACCATGCTTGGGATGAGCCGTTCGAACGCATCGTTGCTGCGAGTGGCGGGAAGCCGTATCGCCTTGCCACGCCTCGCATCGGAGAGCCCGTTATGCTCGATCAAAAAGAGCAGCAGTTCTCCAGTTGGTGGTCTGAGGTCCTGTAGCCTGGCATCTCATCACTGTCTAAAGCGAACATGATTCGGCCCACGAACGATCGTCCGCTTTGGTCGAATAACAGTAGAACTAACTGCGCTTCTCACTAAACACGAAGGCTTCATCGTCTGCCCTTCTCCGCAGACGACGATCACGCGCCGTGCTTGATGACGGCCGACTCAACCTTGGTCGCCAGCTGCGTGATCGCCAATGCTGCAGGACAACCAGGATCGGCCTGAGCCAGTAGCTGACGTTTCATGATGGCCTGACGCACGGCGGTATCGGCAGGGATGTCGCCCATGTGGAGGAGTTTCAGGGGGTGTTCGGAATCTTTGTTCACAAAGCGATCCAACACTTGTTGCAGCTGCGTGGTGATCCCTGTGCCGTCGCCGGTGCGTGCCACCTGATTGATGACGACGCGTATGCTCTGTCGCTTCTGTTGCGCGCCCAGCACCTTGATGGTGGCATAGGCATCGGTCAGTGCGGTGGGCTCGGGCGTGGCGACCAGTAATACTTCGGATGCCATGGACACCGCGAACAGCACTACGTCGGAGATACCCGCACCGGTATCCAGCAGCACGATGTCGTAGTTCGGCACCAAACTTTCCATGATGCGCAGGAAATCGTCGCGCACTTCAGGTGCCAGACGCGAATATTCCACCATGCCTGAACCGGCCAGCAGGACGGAGAATCCGCCCGGTGCCTTGTAGATCGCGTCTTCCAGTTTCGATTTGCCGGTGAATACGTCGTGCAGGGTGATCTTGGGATAGAGATTGAGCACCACGTCCAGGTTTGCCAGACCCAGGTCGGCACCCAGCACCAGTACGCGCAAACCGCGTTTGGCGAGTGCGGAGGCGAGGTTTGCCGAAACGAAGGTCTTGCCGACACCGCCCTTGCCGCTGGTGACGGCGATCACCTTGCTGCGCGACTTGAGCGCCAGCACGGGTTCTGCTGTGGCGCCTTGTGGTGGATTGCTTACTTCGCTCATCTTCAGTTTGCCCTGTTCATTTCACTGTCTGCCACTGCACTGCCCGGTGCGTCGCCATCAACGCCAGCGGACGCGGGATCCCCGAACAGGAGATGCCCGAACAACATGCCTTTCTCATCTGCACTAACGGCAACGCCGCGCTGTTCTTCAATGAAAACGCGATTTCGACCTGCAGATTTCGCGCGATAGAGCTGTTCGTCCGCGCGTTCTGTCCACAATTCGATCGTGGAACGCACCCATTCCGGCGCATAGGCGCCGCCTATACTGATCGTGACATGGATGGTTTCAGACGGGGATACGGTGATACCGAGTTCAGAAACTGCTTCCCGGATACGTTCAGCCACCACCGCGCCGAAGGTCGCCGGACAGTTGGGCAGGATCGCGGCGAACTCTTCGCCGCCAAAGCGCGACACAGTGTCCATCGGGCGCACACATGATTCCAGGCATTTGGATACTGCCTGCAACACCAGATCGCCGGCATGATGGCCGTAGGTGTCGTTGACCTTCTTGAAGTGATCTATATCGATTATCAGCAGCAGTACCGACTCACCGGAACGTGCGACCGATTCGATCTCCATGTTCAGCAGATGCTGGAAATGACGACGATTGGACAAGCCGGTCAGCGGGTCGCGCAAAGACAGTTCGCACAAGCCATCCAGCACGCTTTGCAGGTAGACGGTTGGGGAAGCTTCCGGCTTGGGCAACTCGCAAGAGGGATCATGCTCGAGCAAGGCGCGCGCATCATCAAGGCGCAGGTCGCTCAATCGAATCGCAGAAGGGTCAGTCGCAGAAGCCACAGAATCGTAAAGTGTTGAAAAATTTCCGGCTGGAACACCCAGCCGCACGGCCCGAAGTATCCTTGCCCGTGCGTGCGCAGTCAATGCCGTTCTCCGCTAACGAATCGACGCCTTGCTTGTAAGTTCGGCCCAAGTGCCGCGACCAATGCATGCATCCGCCAATCCGGCCATGCCATACAACCAAGGAGAACCAACATGAAATTCGACACTCTCGCAAAAACCCTGATCTCTTCCGGCGCACTGGCCGCTGCCATGAGCGGTGCCGCCCTCGCCGCCCCCTGTGGTGCAGCCAACCCTTGCGCCGCACGTTCGCACAAGAGCAGCCAGGCCAATCCCTGTGCGGGCAAGAACCCCTGCGCGGCCAAGCATAAGCACAATCCCTGCGCCACCAAACACAAGAAGATGAAAAACCCGTGCGCAGCCATGAACCCATGTGCCGCGAAGAATCCGTGCGGTGCCCGGAATCCATGCGCAGCGCACTAAGCGCACTCGATGCGAGACAGGTTGCAGAGCCTGACCTCCGACGCCTGCCGCTGGCGCAGTTGCACGCCATGCGGCAGGCGGGACTGGTGGTTCTGGACAGCTATCGCCTGCTGAACAAAGCCGGGTTGAACATCGTCGGCGAAGTGCTGCGCGATTCACTGAACCGCGGCGAGACTTTTTACGAATTCAACCACTACCCGGAAGACGACGTGTATGACCGCGAGACGCATGCGCAGTATTACTACCACGCGCATCGCAGCGAAACGGGAGAACACGGCCACTTCCATTGTTTCCTGCGCCCCAAGGGCATGCCTGTCGGTGTCGCGCCCATAGCCTATCCGGCGACCGATCCCTGGCCGCAGGGCGATGAAGCACTGTCACACCTGGTTGCCATCGCCATGGACAGGGATGGCTATCCCACTACCCTGTTCACCACCAACCGCTGGGTGACTGCCGAAGCCTGGTATCCGGCTGAGCAAGTGATACGGATGCTGGACCACTTCATCATCGACCATGCTTTCCCCTCGCTGCCGGTGAACCACTGGATCAGCGCGATGTTCGTACTCCACCGTCCGCACATCGAGGCATTGCTAAAGCAGCGCGATGCAACCGTGTGGGCATGGGCCGATGCGCATCCCGGTGCAGACGTATTCGAAGATCGTGCGCTGGACATCAGCAGCCAGATAACTATCTCGGTGGAAGACTTGTTGCGTAGAATCGAGCAGGAGATCAACAACCGGGCAAGCTGACATGACTGCATTCGAACCCGTACTGGAATCCCTGCTCACCTGCCCGCACTGCGGGCATTCAAAACTGGAGACCATGCCGACAGATTCATGCCAGTGGTTCTACGAATGCAGTCACTGCCACACCCTGCTCAAACCCAAACCCGGCGATTGTTGCGTGTACTGCTCGTATGGCAGCGTGCCGTGCCCGCCGGTGCAGGAGCACGGCAAGGG
Organism: Sideroxydans sp.; assembly: GCA_028687425.1. Classification (GTDB taxonomy): domain Bacteria; phylum Pseudomonadota; class Gammaproteobacteria; order Burkholderiales; family Gallionellaceae; genus Sideroxyarcus. The sequence goes on along the minus strand of JAQUAD010000018.1, from coordinate 19,718 downwards.
GTGTTGCAGCTAGCAGAACAACCGCCCGCCCACCCGGTATTTCCTATATCCAGAACTCCCCCAGCCAGTTGCCGCGCACGAAATCCAGCTTGACCCGCTTCGGGGCGAACTTGCGCACATTGGGCGTGTCGAGCTCGATCTCGGGTTGCCGGCCCAGACGGTCAGCGACCTCGAACGAGCAGGCAGTTGATGTGACTGGGCGGAAGAAGACGGCGAGTTTGTCGCTGACGGCGATGGTCTCTCGCTGCAGCTGCACTTCGTGGAAGTGGACGAATTTCTTCACCAGGCAGGAAAAGTAAATTTCCAGTTCAACTACCAGCGGCTGACTGCGCTGCGCCAATTCGCGGGCAGCGGCCTTGCTCCATTCCACCAGCACTTGCCTGCCGTTGATCTCTATTGTGTTATTCAGTTGTGTATTCATCTTTCACCTCACAACACATGCGGCGCGATCTCTTGCACCATCGCACCGATCAGGTCGGTATCGCAATCCGGTGCGAGCAGCGAGGCATCACCTTGCTCGCCTGTCATTTCCAGCTTGCGCTCGTCGCCGTGTTTGCTCAATCGTGATTCGCCACCGCAGCAGTGGCAGTACACATGCTCACCGTCGCGCAATGTCCCTGGTATCGCCAGCGGTGCGCCGCAACCGCACTGAAACAACGGCAAACCGGGCTCGCTATGGCCGACGATGTGCGACAACTGGCTGGTCTTGCTAAGCGACAGAAAATGTTTCGCCAGCGTTGCGTCGAACTGGCGTCCTGTTTCTTCACCAATGATGGAGAAGGCTTTTTCCATCGGCATGCCCTTGCGGTAGGCGCGCGTGCTGGTCATGGCATCGAAGGCGTCGGCGATGCTGACGATGCGTGCGACTTCCGGAATGACTTCACCGGCCAATCCGTTCGGGTAGCCGTTGCCGTCCGGTCGTTCGTGGTGGCCGACCACCGCCTCGTAGGCCAGATCCGCCAAGGGATGATTGGACAGCAGACGACCGCCGACCGAGGGATGTGTCTTGATCACTGCGTATTCGCCATCGGTGAGCCGATCCGGCTTGTTGAGGATGGCGTCGGACACGCCGACCTTGCCCAGGTCGTGCAGGAAGCCGCCGACCTCGCACAGCGCGATGTCGCGTTGCGACAGACCCGCCTCCTGCGCCAGCAATTTGGAGAATTGCGACACACGCCACAAATGACCGCCGGTGTAGGGATCGCGCGCCTCGACGATCATGGACAGGCCGAGCAGCGTGTTCAACAGGGATTCCTTTTCAGACATCTGCGTCTCCTCTGTTCAATAGCGGGTAGTGAGATCAACCATCCAGCCCGGCATGGCGTTGACCGCCCAGCGTTCGAAATCCTTGTCCGCCCCCGACAGCACCAGCACGCCGATCAGCAACAAGGCAACACCGAACAGCTTCTTGGCCTTCTGCCCGGCAGCCATCATGCGCCCGCGCCACTTGCCCATCGCCTGTCGCGACAGCATGCCGAGTGCGAGCAAGGGCAATCCGGCGCCGAGACTGAACACCAGCATCACTGACGCAACCTGTGCCAGCGCCTCACCCTGACTGGCTAACGTGATCGCCACGCCCAGTGTCGGACCGACACAGGGACTCCACACCACGCCAAGCAACAGGCCAAGCAGGAACTGACCATGCAGCCTGTCCAGGTTGAAACGCGCCAGCATGCCTTGCCCAACGCCCAGCTGGCTGACTGCTGCACTGAACCTGTCCTGCAAGCGGCTGGAGACCAGCACCGCACCGAACAGCAACAGCAGGATGCCGCCGACCATGCGCAAGGTGTCCTGTTCCAGGCCAATGCTCCCGCCCAGCGAACCAAGCCCCACACCAATGAGCGTGAACGACAGCATCAGCCCGCCCACCAGTGCGAACGGGCCGTAGCGATGCGTGCCCGCAGCCGAGCCCATCAGGATGGGCACCAGCGGCAGCACGCAGGGCGACAAGGTGGACAGCACGCCCGCGAGGAACGACAGTCCGTAGCTGGAAAGACTCAGTTCCATCGTTACAGCGCCTTGCGCAACAGTACGGCGATCTTGTCGCGGTCGGTCTCACCGGTCACGCGCGCCACTTCATGGCCGCCCTTGAACACGATGAGCGTGCTCTGGTAGCGCACGCCGAATGCCTTGACCACATCTCTCTGGTTGTCGAAGTCGACCTTCAAGGTGGTGAGCGGTTTGAATTCGGCAGTCGGCAGCAACTGGTCCAGCACCGCATCCTGTGCGCGGCAGGTGGGGCACCATGGCGCATGGATGAACACCAGCGCCGGTTTGCCCGCCTCGTTCAGCGCATCCAGTTTGTCCTGGGTATAGGGCTGGCCTGCGGCCTGTGCGAACAGGGGGAACAGCAGGGTCAGCGTGAATAGCAGTTTCTTGAACATGGCAATCTCCTGGGTTGGTGATGTGTAGATGCCGGTTAGTCGCAATAAGTTGCCATTCCTTACACCGAAAAATATTTTGTAAGGATGGCCGACCTTGTGCGACCAACAGCCGCCAACCCACTCAGGAGAACGAAATGAAACCGACCCGTCTGATGAATGCCCTGATCGCTTCCGGCGTACTGAGCCTGTCCGTCGGCGGCACTGCGCTGGCTGCGCCGTGTCGCGCCAATCCTTGTGCGCCGCGCAGCTCGCGCATGAATCCCTGCGCCGCGAAGAACCCCTGCGCCGCAGCCAATCCTTGCGCAGCCGCGATGGTGCAGATGGATGTGAAAGGCGTGATGCGCCCGGCCCACTATCGTCCCTACCGTGGCAGCAATAAGGAACTGATGGCTTACGGCAAGCGCTTGTTCAGCGACACCCGATTGAGCAGCAACGGCATGTCGTGCAGCACCTGCCATGACAACAACGGCGCCTTCCAGTCCACCTTCGCCCAGCCCTATCCACACTACGTGCAGATGACCGGCGAGCGTGCCGGCGTGAAGCAGGTCCATCTGGATGAGATGGTGCAGTTCTGCATGGTGGTACCCATGGCCGCCAAACCGCTGCCCTGGAACAGCAAGCGGCTGGCCGCGCTGACCGCCTACACTGGTTCGCTGCAGAAAGGCTTCCGCGCAGGCAATCCGTGCGCGGCGAAGAATCCCTGTGCCGCGATGAACCCTTGCGCAGCGGACTATCCCTGCGCTGCGAAGAACCCTTGTGCCGCGACGCGTCACTGATCCCTTCCATCCCCCACGCGCACCCGCCCTCACCCGGCGGGTGTTTTGCGTTTGTGCGGGTGCTACCATGCACCTGCCCTGCACCCGCCTTCTGGAGTTTGAATGAGTGACATCATCCCCGATGCATTGCACGAACATCGCAGCTACCTGATCCGCTACGCCATGCTGCAACTGCGCGATCCCGATCTGGCCGAGGACGTGGTGCAGGAGACGCTGGTGGCCGCCATCGAAGGCCGCGCCAAGTTCAGCGCACAGTCTGCGCCGCGCACCTGGCTGGTGGGCATCCTCAAACACAAGATCATGGACCTGCTGCGCAAGCGCGCACGCGAGCCGCAACTGGATGTGGCCGAGGGCGAGGACGAGAACGAACTGGTGGATGCGCTGTTCAAGCAGAACGGCCACTGGGCCGATCCGCCGCGGACATGGAATGCGCCGGAACAATCGCTGGAGAACGCACATTTCTGGAACGTGTTCGAGCAGTGCAACCAGCGCATGCCGCTCAACACTGCGCGCGCTTTCATGATGCGCGAGTTCATGGATATGTCCACCGACGAGATCTGTCAGGAATTGGGGATCTCCACGACTAACTGCTGGGTGATCCTGCACCGCGCACGACTAGCTTTGCGTGAATGTCTGGATCTGAACTGGTTTGGAAACGCGAGGTAAATATGCTCGACTGCAAACACAACACAGAACTCCTGTCGCAATCCTACGACCGCCCCATCACCTTGCGCGAGCGCATCGCGATGCGCATGCATCTGCTGATGTGCCGCGGTTGCCGCAACTTCGAGAAGCAGCTCGCCTTCATCCGCAAGGCGACGCGCGAACTGCCTCGCAAGCTGTGAGCGACGCATGACTGCTGCCCCGCCGCCCATCAACGATTTCCTGCGCCATCTGCATCTCGGCGCCGAGGTGTATTACGTCGGCCAGTTGTGCGATGCATGGCACATGTCCACGCCCGGCGGTTCGGATGCGACGACCTTCCATCTGGTGTGCCATGGCGAGGCGTGGATCGTGATGCAAGACGGCAGCAAGCCTGCGCGCATGAACGCGGGGGACATCGCTTTCTTCGCGCATGATGCGCCGCACGCTTTCAGCGCCGTGCCGGGCATCCCCGAGCAAGCCTTCGACTACCACCACCCGGCCCCGCTGGATCGCGATGCGCCGGGCGCCGGCCTGCTGTGCGGCCATCTGTATCTGCCTTTGCACATCCGCCGTCTGCTGCTCGCTGCTTTTCCTGACTTCCTTTTGATCAGCCCGGACCAGAGTCCTTCCGGCAAACAGATACGCATGCTGATCGAGTTGATGACGGACGAGGCGATCAAGAATGCGCTGGGCGTGAACGCGATCCTCGACCGTCTGGCCGACACCCTGTTCCTGTATGTGATCCGCCATGTACTGGAGATGGAACCGCAACTTTCGCCGCTGCTGGCAGCCATGGCGGATGAGCACCTGCGGCCTGCCGTTGCCGCCTTCATCGATGCGCCTGCCGAAGCATGGACGGTGGAACGCATGGCGGGTCTGGCCTGCCAGTCGCGCTCCGCATTTTCGGAGCGCTTCAGCCAGGTGGTGAAGATGCCGCCCATGGAGTTCGTGGCAACCTGGCGCATGCAGATGGCGACGGCCATGCTGGCGGACGAACGCGCCAACATGCTGGATATCGCGCTGCGCTGCGGCTACGAATCGGAAGCCGCATTCCGCAAGGCGTTCAAGCGCATCACCGGCGTGCCGCCGGGCAAGCTGCGTAGCTAAAGCTTCCGGACGTTCGGACATAAATCACGCTGTTCCGGTCATGGAGGGCAAGCCTCCGCATCCTGACAATGGGTCCACGCAACAAACACGTTGCCCAACCCATTCAGGAGACGACCGTGAACACATTCAAACTGCATGACCTCGCCAGCGCCCCCGTCGGCGCATTGCCCATCCTCGAAGCCGCCAACAAGGGCCTGGGCTTCATCCCCAATCTGTATGCGCATCTGGCCGAAGCGCCGAATGCGCTGAGCGCTTACAAGCAACTGGGCGCATTGCTCGAACAGAGCACGCTCACCCCTGAAGAACAGCAGGTCGTGCTGATCTCGGCCAGCATCGAGAACCGCTGCGAATACTGCGTGGCCGCGCATTCCTTCCTCGCGCGCAATCTGATCAAGGTCGACGGTGCACGTGTCGATGCACTGCGGGCGCAAGGCTGCCTGCAAGACCAGAAACTGAATGCGCTGGTGGCCTTCACCCGTGCCGTGGTGCGTGAACGCGGCTGGGTGAACGGCAGCCAGGAGCTGAAAGATTTCTACGCTGCCGGTTACACGCAACAGAACGCGCTGGAAGTATTGCTCGGCATCGCCATGAAGACCCTCAGCAATTACACCAACCACCTGACCGACACACCGCTGGATGCCGCATTCGCCAACGAGGCCTGGCAGGCCAACGACGAATACGCCTGCACCCGCAAAGCTGCGTAAGCACCGCACCGCCGCGCGGATGCGCGGCGGCAACCGAACACAATGGAGATACAAATGAACCGACTGAAATCCATATTCATCAGCAGCTACATGATGCTCATCATGGGCATCGCAGGCTATGCGGGCTGGATGCTCTATCAGGGCGGCGCCCCCATGGTCTGGGGCGGCGTGATGCTGACCGTTGCGCCCATCCTGACCGTGATCATGCGCGCCATGATGCTGAAGAACCTGGCACGCACCAGTGAACACTTCCCGCTCATCAATGTGCTGGGACTGGCAGGTGCTGCACTGCCCGCATTCGAATGGGCGACGACAGGCAATGAAGCGCTGGCGGCGCTGCTGGCAACCAGCGGCTGGGTGACCTTCCTGCTGTACTCGTACTGGTTCTCCACCTACGACAATCGCCAGCCCAGCATGAAACTGGTGATCGGCAGCAAGCTGCCGCACTTCACGGCACGCGATGTGAACGACAACATGGTCAGCTCGGCACAATTGACCGACCGTCCCGCGATCCTGATCTTCTATCGCGGCAACTGGTGTCCGTTCTGCTCGGCGCAATTGAAGGAGTTGATCGCGCGCTACAAGGAGATCGATGCGCTCGGTGTTCGTGTTGCCATGATCGCACCGCAACCGCACGAGAACACCATCGGTGTTTCCAAGACCTACGATGCGAAGTTCGACTTCCTCACCGACGAGGGCAATGCCGCCGCACGCACGCTGGGCATCGAACACAAGGACGGTCTGCCCATGGGCATGCAGGTGCTGGGCTACGACAGCGACACGGTGATGCCGACCGTGATCATCACCGGCAAGGACGGCAAGATACTGTGGACGCACGAAACGGATAACTATCGTGTGCGCCCGGAGCCGGACACCTTCCTCGCGGTGTTGCGCCAGCACGGCATCGCCGCCGCATAAGGAGCACATCATGGCAAAGAAAGTACTGCTCGCACGCCCCCATGCCTTCATCGTGTCGGAGATGCGGCCCTTCCTGGAGCGGAACGATTACCAGCCGACCAAACTGGAGAATGTAAGCGACATGCAACCCGGCAAGCTGGGCACCTTCAGCGGCGCGATCATTTCGACGGCGGTGGTTTCATCCATCCCGGAAAAACCTGCCGAGGTGTTCGCTGCGTTGCGCAAACACTATCCGAATCTGCCAGTGATGTTCGCGGGCCTGACCGAGTTCGATTCGACCTTGCCCACGCTGCAGCGCATCGTGAGCGAGCAACATCCGGGCGCGACCATCCTGCCGTTCAACGCCAAGGCAGAAGCGCATCCGCGACTGGGTGAACGCGACGTGTTTCTGTTCCTGAACAAGGAAGACATCGCCGCACCCGATGCAGAGCGCATCCTGCGCCGTCACTTCCGCTAGCCCGCGTCATGCGCTTGATACGCCTGCTCAGTATCGCCAGCCGCCGCCAGATCATGCTCCCGGCATTGAAGGTGGCGCTGGTGGTCGGCACCTTGCTCAATCTGGTGAATCAGGGCGGGAACCTGCTTTCGGGTGGCCCCATCAACCTGACGCAGATGCTGTTGAATTTCGTGGTGCCGTTCTGCGTATCGAGTTACAGCGCGGCACGCAACGAAATGCGGCGCTGTGAAGAATGACCCGCTGTAAGGAAATCGACATCTTGATCGACCAACATCCACAGTGACCAAGGTCGAAACAATCAAAGGAGCGCATCATGCCCAAAGCCATCTGGAACAATCAGATCATCGCCGAAGCGGCGAGCAAGGATATCCATCGCGTGGAAGGCAACATCTATTTCCCGCTGTCTGCCGTGAAGCAGGAATACCTCAAGCCCAGCAACACACATACGCATTGCGTGTGGAAAGGTGAAGCGAGTTATTACAACGTAGAGGTTGACGGCAAGGTGAACGAGGATGCAGCATGGTACTACCCCGAGCCGTCAGCACTGGCGGCCCGCATCAAGGATCACGTCGCGTTCTGGCACGGCGTCACCATAGAGGAGTGACGAAACGATGGATGAACTGATAGCGCGTTATCACACTGTGCGTGCGCGTTCCGAAGCACTGTGCGCCCCGCTGCAAGTCGAGGACTACTGCATCCAGGCGATGGAGAATGTGAGTCCGCCCAAGTGGCATCTGGCGCATGTCACCTGGTTCTTCGAGATGTTCATCCTCGTGCCGTATGCCAAACAGTACCGCATGCTGAACGCAGCGTACGCGCACCTGTTCAATTCCTATTATGAGACTGCGGGTACCTTCTTCCCGCGTCCGCAGCGCGGCATGCTGTCACGCCCGACGGTGGATGAGGTGTACCGCTATCGCGCACATGTCGATGCGGCGCTGCTCGACTTGTTGTCGAATCCACCAGAACAGCATCTCGCCGACATCCGCCAGCGTCTGCAACTCGGCATGGAGCACGAGATCCAGCATCAGGAACTGCTGCTGATGGATACGCGCTACAACTTCTCCCTCAACCCGCTGCATCCTGCCTACCACCAGATCGAACTGCCGCCTGCTGCGCCTGCGATCGCGATGGGCTGGCAGGACTTCAACGCGGGCATCGTCGAGATCGGTCATGACGGCGAAGCGTTCGCTTATGACAACGAACGCCCGCGTCACAAGACATACGTGCAGGATTTCCGCCTCGCCACGCGGCTGGTCAGCAATGCGGAATACCAGGCCTTCATCGACGATGGCGGCTACGACCGCGTCGAGCTGTGGCTGTCAGATGCCTGGCGCACACTCAAGACAGAAAGCTGGCAGGCGCCGCTGTACTGGTTCCGGGAAGACCGCGAGTGGATGCACTTCGACCTGACCGGAGCCCATGCATTGCGCATGGACGAACCGGTATCTCACCTGAGTTATTACGAGGCCGATGCCTATGCGCGCTGGGCGGGAAAACGCCTGCCGACCGAAGCGGAATGGGAACATGTGGCCAGCACGCAAACCATCGCGGGCAACTTCCTCGACAACGGTTTGTATGTGCCGCGCCCCGCGCAACAGGCTGGCCTCACCCAGATGTTCGGCGACCTGTGGGAATGGACGCAGAGCGCCTACCTGCCCTATCCCGGTTTCAAACCGCTGCCCGGCACGCTGGGCGAATACAACGGCAAGTTCATGAGCGACCAGATGGTATTGCGCGGCGGTTGTTGCGTCACGGCACAGGACCACATGCGTGCCAGCTATCGCAACTTCTTCCGGCCAGCCGACCGCTGGCCGTTCACCGGACTGCGTCTGGCGGAGGACATCTGATGCGCAACGAATCCCCTACACCATCCTACGCGCAGGACGAGGACGATTTCCTGTACAGCGTACGTGCGGGCCTGCGTCAGCATCCCAAGGCTATCCCACCGAAATATTTTTACGATGCGCACGGCTCGCACCTGTTCGACCTGATCTGCACCACGCCGGAGTATTACCCCACGCGCACCGAGACCGCCATCCTCGAACGACATGGTGCAGAGATGGCCGAGATGGCGGGCGACAGCTGCACCCTGATCGAGCTGGGCAGCGGCAGCGCCACCAAGACGCCGCTGATCCTGCGCCACCTCTCCGACGATGCTGTGTACATCCCCATCGACATCTGCGCATCGCACCTGCACAACAGCACACAGCGTCTGCAAACGATGTTCCGCGCGATGAAGATGCAGCCGCTGTGCGCGGACTACCACCAGCTAGCCGACCATGCGATCAAACGTCAGGCGGGCAAGCGGCAGGTGGTGTTCTTCCCCGGATCCACCATCGGCAACTGCACACCTGATGAAGCCGTGACGCTATTGAAGAATGTTGCAAAGCTGGTCGGCCCCAGCGGCGGCCTGCTGATCGGCGTGGATGTGAAGAAATCCAGCGCAGTGCTGAATGCCGCCTACAACGATGCCGCGGGTCACACCGCAGCGTTCAACCTAAACCTGCTGACGCGCATGCAGCGCGAGCTCGATATAAAGCTCGATGCAACACAGTTCGCACACCATGCGTATTACAACGAGACGCACGGACGCATAGAGATGCATCTGGTCAGCCAGTGCAGGCAGGCAATACGACTGGGCAAGGAGTCATTCGAGTTCGAACCGGGCGAGACCATCCACACCGAGAACTCCTACAAATACAGCGCGGATGAATTCGAACAGCTGGCACGCAGTGCGGGCTGGCATCTGCAAGCGACCTGGCACGATGAGGATGGACTGTTCAACGTGCACTACCTCAACCAGTCTGCCGCCGAGCCACTCAAACTGGCGCGATAGACCTCATTGCCCTGCGCTCTTCTGCACGTAGTGCGCCCGTCTGGCGATGTACACCGTGCGTTCGATGATGGCGTGGACGATGCCCTGTCGGTCTTTCAATTCGATGCGATAGATGCGATCCACTTCGGGCTGGCGCGTGAGGATGTCGCGCACCTCGGCGACCTCTTGCGCACTGATGACGAACTCTGCATACAAGGTGTCGCGCCCGGGGCGCTTGTACTGGATGGAGGCCGACCTGTCCCAGATCACGTAGTCCGGCCCCAGTGCCAGGATCAAAAGCGTCGGGTGCGGGCCGTCCGTTATCCCGAACAATGAACCGCCGAACATGGAGCCGACCGCATTGCGCGTGGCGCGACCGAACGGCAGACGCACGCGCATCGTGGTCAAATCGGGCGAGACGTGTTCGACGCGTCCGCCCGTCCTGCGATAGGCCGGATGCAGATTGAAGCCGATGCGCACCACGTGCGGTCGCCAGGCAGGCGGCAACTTCTGCAGCCAGTTCATCGGCGCTTCCCTTACAGCGCTTCGAACACGCCTGCCGCACCCATGCCGGTGCCGATGCACATAGTCACCATGCCGTACTTCTGTTTGCGGCGGCGCAGGCCGTGCATCAGCGTGGCGGTACGGATCGCACCGGTCGCACCCAGCGGGTGGCCGAGGGCGATGGCGCCGCCCAGCGGATTGACCTTGTCCGGGTCCAGACCGAGATCGCCGATCACCGCCAGCGATTGCGCGGCGAAGGCTTCATTCAGTTCGATCCAGTCGATGTCGTTCAGCGACAGCCCGGCCTGTTTCAATGCCAGCGGAATCGCTTCCTTGGGGCCTATGCCCATGATCGCAGGCGGCACACCGGCCACGCTGAAGCTGTGGAACTTGCCCATGGGCGTGAGGTTGTAGCGCTTGAGCGCGGCCTCGCTGCACAGCAGCACCGCACCTGCGCCGTCCGACATCTGCGAGCTGTTGCCAGCCGTGACCGAACCTTTCTGCGCGAACACAGTCCGCAGTTTGCCCAGCGCTTCCAGGTTGGTGTCGGCGCGCGGGCCTTCATCCTGCGCAGCGGTACGCTGTTTGATCTTGATCTCGCGCGTATCCATGTCGGGCACATGCTCGTTGATCAGGTAAGGCGTGATCTCGTCGGCGAACTCGCCGTTGTTGATCGCGGCCAGTGCACGCTGATGGCTCTGCAAGGCAAAGGCATCCTGCGCTTCGCGCGACACCTTCCAGCGCTCCGCCACCTTCTCCGCCGTCAGGCCCATGCCGTAGGCGATGCCGTAGTTCTCGTCCTTCTCGAAGATGGCCGGATTGAACGCGATCTTGTTGCCCATCATCGGCACCATGCTCATGCTTTCCACACCGCCGGCCAGCATCACGTCCGCTTCGCCCAGACGGATACGGTCGGCAGCCAGTGCCACGGCCTGTACGCCGGAGGAGCAGAAACGGTTGATGGTCATGCCCGGCACGGTGTCGGGCAAGCCTGCCAGCAGCAGTGCGATGCGCGCCACGTTCATGCCCTGCTCGGCTTCCGGCATCGCACAGCCGACGATCACGTCACCGATGCTGCGCGGATCGAGCGATGGCGCTTGCGCCAGCACGCCCTTCAACACATGCGCCAGCAGATCGTCGGGACGGGTGTTGCGGAACATGCCGCGCGCCTTGCCCACCGGCGTGCGTGTGGTTGCGACGATGTAGGCTTCCTGTACTTGTTTGCTCATGTTCGTCTCCTTAATTGCGCAAGGGCTTGCCGTTCTTCAGCATGTATTCGATACGTGCCTGCGTCTTGTCGGTCGCCAGCAGTTCCATGAAGTTCTTGCGCTCCAGATCGAGCAGCCAGTCCTCATCCACCATGCTGCCCGCCTCCACATCGCCGCCGCACATGGTCTCGGCCACGCGGCAGCCGATGTTGTAATCGTGCTCGGAGATGAAACCGCCTTCCAGCATGTTGATCATCGACGCCTTGAAGGTAGCGATGCTGGTGCGTCCTGCCACCGGGATCTGCCGCTGGTGCAGCGGCGGTCGGTAGGCCGTGGCATTGAGCGCTTTGGCTTCTTCCTTGGCGATGTGCAGCAACTCGAATTTGTTGAGCACGATGCGGTCGGACGCTCTGAGATAACCCATCTCGCGCGCCAGCTCTGCGCTCTTGGCGACCTCGCCCATGGCGATGTGCTGGAAGTATCGTTTGATGATGGGGAAGATGTCGCCGCCGCGCGCTTCTGCTGCCGCGCGTTGCGCCATCTCCTTGCAGCCGCCGCCAGCGGGCAGCAGACCCACGCCCACTTCCACCAGGCCGATGTAGCTTTCCAGCGTGGCGACCGTGCGAGCGCAGTGGATGGCGAACTCGCAACCGCCGCCCAGCGCCAGTCCATCCACTGCGGCGATAGTCGGCACTTGCGCGTATTTCAAGCGCATCGAGGTCTGCTGGAACTTGGCAACCACCTCTTCCACCTTGGGCACGTTGCCGGTGGCCGCATTGAGCAGGTCGCCCACGCCACCACCACCCGCCGCGGTGAATTTGACACGGGTCACTGCGCCCTTGAGCTTGTCGAACATGCCGCCGTCCCGCTTCTCCTGCACGCCCTGCATCAGTTGCAGCAGGTGCGCACCGGCGGAGAACGGTGCTTCTGTCTGCCACAGCACCAGCGCGGAGAAGTTCGCTTCAGCTTCATCCACTGCACGCAGGATGCCGTCCAGCACTTCGTTGCTGACCGCATGCATCTTGGTCTTGAAACTGAGGATGGCGATGTCGTCGCCGGTGTGCCACATGCGCACAGCGTCGTTCTCGAACACGGTCTCGCCGTAAGCGCGCGTCTCGCCCAGCAGCGCATCTGGATAGAGCTGGCGCTTGTAGACGGGCAAGGTCGAACGCGCTTGCTCGGCATTGCCAGCCGGCGAGAACGAGCCCTTTGCGCTATGTACGCCGCTGCGCGAGGCATCCGTCACCCAGGCGGGCAATGGCGTGGAGGCCATGCTTTTGCCGGCGGCGATGTCGGCAGCGATCCAGCCCGCGACCTGCTGCCAGCCTGCGGCCTGCCAGATCTCGAACGGTCCCATGTCCCAGCCGAAGCCCCAGCGCACCGCGAAGTCCACATCGCGCGCATTGTTGGCGATGCTCTCCAGATGCAATGCGCAGTAATGGAACACGTCGCGGAAAGTGGCCCACAGGAACTGCGCCTGCGGATGCTGGCTGTTGCGCAGGCCGGCGAGTTTCTTCGCCCAGTCGCGTTCGCGCAGGATGTCCTTCACGCCATCGTCCACCTTGGCGTCGGACAGTTTGTATTCGCGCGAGTGCAGGTCGAGTACGTGGATCTCCTTGCCGATCTTCTGGTAAATGCCGCGCTTGGTCTTCTGTCCCAGCGCGCCCTGCTCGACCAGATACTTGAACCATTCCGGCAATTCGTAATGCTGATGCCACGGGTCTTCAGTGAGGTTCTCGCGCATGGTGTTGACCACATGCGAGAACACGTCCAGACCGACCACATCCAGCGTGCGGAAGGTGGCACTCTTGGGGCGCCCCAGGTAGCGGCCTGTCAGCGCATCCACCATATCGAAGCCGAGCTTGAAGGCCTGCGCATGATGCTTGGTGGCCAGCATGGAGAACACACCGATGCGGTTGGCGATGAAGTTCGGCGTGTCCTTGGCGCGCACGATGCCCTTGCCCACGGTGGAGACGAGGAAGGTCTCCAGCTGGTCGAGCAGTTCCGGCTCCGTGCCCTTGCACGGGATCAGTTCCACCAGATGCATGTAGCGCGGCGGATTGAAGAAGTGGATACCGCAGAAACGGTGACGTAGTTGTTCCGGGAAGGCTTCGGCCAGTGTGTTGATGGACAGGCCCGAAGTGTTGGTGGCGAAGATGGCATGCTCGTTCAGGAACGGCGCGACCTTGCGGTACAGGTCGGACTTCCAGTCCATGCGTTCGGCGATGGCTTCGATGACCAGGTCGCATTCGCGCAGTTTCTCCAGATGCTGTTCGTAGTTCGCGGGCTGGATGTAAGCCAGCTTGGCCGGGCTGGCAGCGGGTGCGGGTTCCAGTTTCTTCAGACCGGCCAGCGCCTTGTTCACGTTGCCGTTCGGGTCGCCTTCTTTCGCGGGCAGTTCGAACAACATGGTCTCGACATTGGCATTGACCATGTGCGCAGCGATCTGCGCGCCCATCACACCTGCTCCCAATACGGCGACTTTCTTTACCTTGACTCGTTTCACTGTGGACTCCTTTCTTGGTATCAGGCTGCCAGGCGTTCTGGCGACGGCATTGAGGTGGTAGGGGCGACATTGCGTTTGGCTGCTGTCGCCACACCATAATCAAACGGGAAATCGTCCACCTGGATGACGATGTCGCGCAATTCGTCGCGGCGTTGCAGCACAGCATACTCCTGCGCATCGATCACGCCATGCTTGAATGCGGCATGGGCGATGTCGCGCACGTTGGCTTGCGGGTCGTTGTCGAACAAGCCCTGCTTGTCAGCAGCGCGTACCTTCGCATCGATGGGCTCAGCAGCCAGTGTGGCGGCCAGCGCCAGTTCCAGCGCGCCCACCGGCTCATCCGCAGTCTTGGGGATGTAACAGTTCGGGGTGAGACGATCACGCGTGGCCGACGGCGAGATCAGCAACTTCGCCACTTGATGGCCGACCTCGTCGGACTGCACCACATAGGGATGGCCGAAGGGGAAGATGACCAAGTTGAGCAGCTTGCCGACCAGCTTGCTCGGGTAGTTGGCGATCACGCCGTCGAAGGCTTCCTGTGCCTGATACATCGCATTCCACACGCTCCAGTGCATCAGCGGCGCATCGGCCTTTTGACGACCTTCATCCTGATAACGCTTGAGCACGGCCGACATGAGGAACATCTGCGACAGGATGTCGCCCAGTCGCGCGGAGAGTTTCTCGCGGCGCTTCAGCCCGCCGCCCAGCACCAGCATGGACACGTCGGAGATGAAGGCAAAGGCTGCCGAGAAACGCGTCATCTGCTGGTAGTAACGTTTGGCTTCCGGTGCCACGTCGGCTGGCACACTGACGAAATGCGAACCGGTCAGGCCGTGCCAGAAGGCGCGTATGCCGTTGCGCATGGTGAAGCCGATGTGACCGAACAGCGCAGCGTCGAAATCGTGCAGGCCTTGTTTGGTATCCGGGTTCTTGGCGGCGTGCATCTCTTTCAGCACATAGGGATGGCAACGGATCGCGCCTTGCCCGAACAGGATCAGGCTGCGCGTGAGGATGTTCGCGCCTTCCACGGTGATGCCGACCGGCACTTGTTGATATGCGCGACCGAGGAAGTTGTTCGGCCCGAGGCTGATGCCCTTGCCGCCGATCACATCCATGCCGTCGTTCACCACTTTGCGTGCCAGTTCGGTGGCGTGGTACTTGGCGATGGCCGACGCCACCGAAGGTTTCTCGCCGAGGTCGATGGACAAGGCGGTCATGGTGCGCGTCGCATCCATCATGTAGGTGTAACCGCCGATGCGGGTCAACGCTTCTTCAACGCCTTCGAACTTGCCGACCGCCATCTTGAACTGGCTGCGTACGCGGGCATAAGCACCGACACCGCGAGCAGTGAGCATGGCCATGCCGGTGTTGGAAGACGGCAGCGAGATGGAACGGCCTGCGGCCAGGCATTCCATCAGCATGCGCCAGCCGCGTCCGGCCATGGCCGGGCCGCCGATGATGAATTCCAGCGGCATGAACACGTCCTTGCCGCGGGTCGGGCCGTTCATGAACACGGCATTGAGCGGGAAGTGGCGACGGCCCACATCCACGCCGGGATGATCGTGCGGCACCAGCGCGCAAGTGATGCCGATGTCCTTCTGCTCGCCGAGCAGACCATCCGGGTCGTACAGACGGAACGCCAGACCGAGGATGGTGCACAGCGGGCCGAGGGTGATGTAGCGCTTGTCCCAGGTGACGCGCATGCCCAGCACTTCCTTGCCCTGCCATTCACCCTTGCACACGATGCCGACGTCGGGAATGGAGGCTGCGTCGGAACCTGCCCAGGGCGAAGTCAGCGCGAAAGCCGGAATCTCCACACCCTTGGCCAGACGCGGCAGGTAGTAGTCCTTCTGCGCATCGGTGCCGTAGTGCAACAGCAACTCAGCCGGGCCCAACGAGTTCGGCACCATCACTGTCACGCCCAGCGCCGAGGAGCGCGTGGACAGCTTGGTCACCACTTGCGAATGCGCATAGGCGGAGAATTCCAGGCCGCCGTATTTCTTCGGGATGATCATGCCGAAGAAGCCCTTGTCCTTGATGTACTGCCAGGCTTCCTGCGAGATGTCGTAATCGGTCTGCGTGGCTTTCCAGTCATCCACCAGTCGGCACACCTCGTCCACTTCGTTGTCGAGGAAGGATTGCTCCTCTGCGTTCAGTTGCGGCTTGGGATAGCTGTGCAGTTTCTTCCAGTCGGGATCGCCGCGGAACAGCTCGCCTTCCCACCACACCGAACCTGCTTCCAGCGCTTCGCGTTCCGTGTCGGACATGGCGGGTAGTATCTTGCGGTAGACGGCGAGCATGGGGCCGCTGATCACGGCGCGCCGGATGGGACGTACAACGAGCAGCAGGAACAATGCGACGCCTGCCAGCAATAACAAGATCGTGATCGTATTCATGGCTATTCCCTCCCGGTTGGATTATTTGGCAGGCGGTGCAACTGAGGTGTCAGGCAAAGGCGCGCGCAGGCCGCCGATCAGGAAGGACATCAGGCGCGGCAGCAGATTCTCGCTCTGCGAAACAGCGCCCTCGTTCACCTGCCAGTCGGTCACCAGGTGCAGGGTGTCAGTCCCGGCGATCGCATACGAGGTCGCCCCCAGCATGAAATGGAAGCGCCACACGATCTCTTCCTTGGGGACGTTCGGCAGCGACAGGAACAGTGCCTGCTTGTAGCGCTCCAGCACGTCGGCGTATTCCGCAGCCATGAAGGTGCGGATGAAAGAGGAAGGGTCGGTGATGGTGCGCCCCAGCAACTTCAGGAAGGTCTCGCCGCCCGCTTTCTGGTCGGCGGCGACGCGCAGCAAGGTGCCGAAGAAACACTCGACGATCACCGAAGGCTTGAGCGGTTTGCCGCCTGCCCTGGCTTCAGCCTCGTCCAGCAAACGCAGGCGTTCCTGGTTGATGACCTCCAGACGCCGCCGCAACACCTCCTGCATCAACGCCTCCTTGGAACCGAAGTGATAGTTGGCCGCGGCCAGATTGACGCCTGCTACCCCGGTCACCAGACGCATCGAGGTACCGTCGTAACCGTTCTGCATGAACATCTGCTCCGCAGCATCGAGGATGCGTTCGCGCGTGTCTTTCTGCGTCTGATCGAAGTTCGTTTTGCTCATGATCCTATAGTCCTGTTGAATTCAAAGGGGCGTTCCTGCGCTCCGATCAAGCCTTGTTCAAAAAGAAATCCACGAACAAGGGCGTACCCGGTTCCACCGCATATCTGTCGAAATCCGTTTCTCCGGCCTCACGTAGAATGTCTTCGTCCACGAAGAAATTGCCGGTGCACTCGCGGCTATTGCGCGTCAGGATGTGGTGCGCCGCATCGGCCACGATGGCTGGATGGCGCGCGGCACGCATCAGCGCTGGCGGAAAGTTGAACTCGATGGCTGCCGTGGCGATGATGGTGCGCGGCCACAAACAGTTCACCGCGATGCCTTCCTTCGCGAACTCCAGCGCCATGCCGTGCGCGCACAAGCTCATGCCGTACTTGGAGATGCTGTACGCCACATGCGGCGCGAACCATTTCGCTTCCATGTTCAGCGGCGGCGACATGGTGAGGATGTGCGGGTTCTCCGCTTTCGTCAGGTAGGGGATGCAAGCCTGCGAGGTCAGAAAGGTGGCGCGCATGTTCACATCCCACATCAGGTCCAGGCGGCGGGCGGGGGTTTCCAGGGTGGGTGTCAGACTGATCGCGCTGGCATTGTTGACCAGCACGTCGATACCGCCGAAATGATGCGCAGCCTGATCGGCTGCCGCCCGGATCGCGGCTTCTTCGCGCACATCCAGCTGGATGGCCAACGCCTTGCCGCCCGCCTGCTCCACCTCCGCTGCCACGCTATGGATGGTGCCGGGCAACTTGGCATGCGCTTCCGCCGTCTTCCCGGTGATCACCACGTTCGCCCCGTCGCGTGCACAACGCAACGCGATCTCGCGCCCGATGCCGCGGCTGGAACCCGTGATGAATACTGTCTTCCCTCGCAAGTCGCTCATGCCAATCTCCTGATATGTGCAGCGCTGCATCATTTGAAATCCTCGTAGCCAAGCGGGCATTGCATCGAGGTGCTTGCGCATCATATATCCGGCTCGCCCCGATTTCAAACGTTCGTTTGAATTAATGCATTAACGCCCGACATGAAGACAAGTTGACTCAGGTACCATTGCCAATGTCCCGAAAATTTCGCACACATAGATGACCCGCCTCCACCTCTCCATACTCACCACGCTGACCATGATCGCCTTCGCAGGCAATTCATTGTTCTGCCGCATGGCGCTCAAGGAGACCGGCATCGATGCGGCCAGTTTTACCAGCGTGCGGCTATTGTCCGGTGCGGCGATGTTGTGGCTGTTGATGATTTGGCAAAGACAGACGCCGCTCGCACACGGCAGCTGGCGCAGCGCGACGGCCTTGTTCATTTATGCAGTCGCGCTCTCCTTCGCTTATCGCACGATAGATACCGGTGCCGGGGCGTTGATGCTGTTCGGCGCGGTACAGGCGACCATGCTGATTGCGGGATACATCGCAGGGGAGCGCATGACACGCATCCAGACTGCAGGTTTCGTCGCGGCAGTGGCCGGCCTGGTAATACTGGTATCGCCCGGCGTGGAAGCGCCGTCGGTGCTGGATTCGATACTGATGCTGACGAGCGGCGTCGCCTGGGGCGTGTATTCGATGTTTGGGCGTGGCCTGCCGAATCCCGCTGCCGCCACCGCCGGCAACTTCCTGCGCACAGCACCACTGACCATCGCGCTTTCGCTGCTCGCGCTGCCATGGCTGCAGCTGGATTTGCACGGTGTGCTGTATGCCGCACTCTCGGGCGCGGTGACCTCGGCGCTGGGTTACGTGCTGTGGTATCGCGTACTGCAGCACATGCGCGCGATGACAGCATCGACGGTACAGCTCTCCGCGCCGGTGATCGCCGCCATCGGCGGCATCCTGCTGCTCGGCGAAGCAGTCACGCGCGACCTGTTGATCTCGTCGGTGCTGATACTCGGCGGCATCTGGATGGTGTTGCGTTACGGCAGGCGCTGAGCGACCTCCTCACACCATATCAGGCCCGACAGGATGCGAATTACAGGGCTGAAATATGCTGTCATTTCTTCAAAGGACCATGCTGACCCGCTTTATTTTTCGTCGTTTATCGACTGGGCTTGGGTCATGAAGGTCAGCGTGGAGTGCCCTTTGATTTCTGCGTGAATCGCTTCCACTATCGGAACATTTACCGGAACGGCAGCACCCCATTGAAGGATTAGATTCGCCCCGGAACCGCCCTGCACATCGTGTTTCTCAATAAAAATCTCATATGTGCTTAACGGCCCGATTGTTACGGGAGCAATCACGAACTGTTTCAGCAGCTTTCCCGAGCTGTCGGAATAACGGGCCGAATGCAACTGCAGTGGCGTAGCGTGATTGGTATTGCGTATGCTCACCAGAACCGAGAGGGGCGTTTTTAATGGGGTCTGACCGACACCGGAACGATCGCCGTGCCAGATATGCGAATAAATCGGCAGGTAAAGTGTCTGCCCGGACGACAACTTCTCGTCCTGCGCAATGGCGCAATTGTGGTAAGACAGAATGCCCATCAAGACAAACCGCAAGGCCGTACGAACGAATTCGATCTTCATTTTATTCCCAGTCAATATCAGTTCTGGCATGTGCCGCCTCCATTGCAACAGTTTCAAACGATATGCCTAATATAT
>JAQUAD010000119.1 GCA_028687425.1 Sideroxydans sp. | reverse complement strand
GGCGAACAAGGTGGCGACAGCATAGCGGATGGCCGTGGGAGCACCAACCCCCTGAACACGGGGAAGTCATAAGCGGGGGATGCTAGAATGCGCGCCTTCGAAAATAAGGCAGTCCCATGTTATCTACCGCAAACATCACCATGCAGTTCGGCGCCAAGCCGCTATTCGAGAACGTCTCCGTCAAGTTCGGCGACGGCAACCGCTACGGCCTGATCGGCGCCAACGGTTGTGGCAAATCCACTTTCATGAAGATCCTCGGCCGCGATCTGGAGCAGACCTCGGGCGAGGTGATGCTGGACAAGGGCGAGCGCCTCGGCAAGCTGCGCCAGGACCAGTTCGCCTATGAAGACAATCGCGTGCTGGACGTGGTGATGATGGGCCACGCCGAGATGTGGGAAGCGATGAGCGAACGCGACGCGATCTACGCCAATCCCGATGCCAGCGAAGAAGACTACATGCGCGCGGCCGATCTGGAAGCGACCTTCGCCGAGTACGACGGCTATACCGCCGAGGCGCGCGCGGGTGAGTTGCTGCTGGGCGTGGGCATCGCCATCGAGTTGCACAACGGCCCGATGCGCGAAGTCGCGCCGGGCTTCAAGTTGCGCGTGCTGCTGGCGCAGGCCTTGTTCTCCAATCCGGACATCCTGCTGCTGGACGAGCCGACCAACAACCTGGACATCAACACCATCCGCTGGCTGGAAGGCGTGCTTAATGCGCGCAACTCGACCATGGTCATCATTTCCCACGACCGTCACTTCCTGAACAGCGTGTGCACGCACATGGCCGATCTGGACTACGGCAAGATCACCATCTATCCGGGCAACTACAACGATTACATGCTGGCCTCCACGCAGGCACGCGAGCAGCAGCAGGCCGACAACGCCAAGGCCAAGGAGAAGGTTGCCGAACTGAAGGCTTTCGTGGCGCGATTCTCGGCCAACGCCTCCAAGGCCAAGCAGGCGACTTCGCGTGCACGCCAGATCGACAAGATCAAGATCGAGGACATCAAGCCGTCCAGCCGCCAGTACCCGTTCATCCGCTATGAATACGACGACCGCGAGAAACTGCACCGTACCGCCGTCGAAGTGCAGAAGATGGCCAAGGGCTTCGACCGCATGCTGTTCTCCAACGTCAACTTCCGTATAGAAGCGGGCGAGAAGGTGGCCATCATCGGCCCGAACGGTATCGGTAAGACCACCCTGCTGCGCTGTCTGGCGGGCGATCTGGAGCCGGACAACGGCACCATCAAGTGGGCGGAGAAGGCCAAGCTCGGCTACTACGCGCAGGACCATGCGCACGACTTCGCCGAAGACAAAGTGATGATGGAATGGATGACCGACTGGCGCGGCCCGTCCGACGACGACCAGGTGGTACGCGGCACGCTGGGCCGTCTGCTGTTCTCCGGTGACGATGTGAAGAAGCGTGTGAAAGTGCTGTCCGGCGGCGAGAAGGGCCGCATGCTGTTCGGCAAGCTGATGCTGCAGAAGCCCAACGTGCTGCTGATGGACGAGCCGACCAACCACATGGACATGGAAGCCATCGAATCGCTGAACACTGCGCTCGACCTGTTCAAGGGCACGCTGGTGTTCGTCAGCCATGACCGCGAGTTCGTCAGCTCGCTGGCCACACGCATCATCGAGATCTCGGACAAAGGCGTGACCGATTACCACGGCACCTACGAAGAGTATCTGCGCAGCCAAGGTATGGAAGAGTAACGAAGGGCGATCATGTCCAGGACCATCGGCGTGTTCGATTCGGGTGTGGGCGGACTTTCCGTGCTGCAGTACATCCGCGAGGCATTACCCGAAGCCAGACTGATCTACGTGGCCGACTCCGGCCATGTGCCTTACGGCGGCAGGTCTGCCGCCTTCATCGAAGCGCGCGGCATGGCGTTGACGCGTTTCCTGCTCAGCCAGGGCGCCGAGGCCATCGTCATCGCTTGCAATACCGCGACCGCGGCCGCGGCCGCCCCATTGCGCAGACAGTTCAGCAAGATCCCCTTCATCGGCATGGAGCCGGCCGTCAAACCGGCGGTCGCTGCCACGCAGAGCAAAGTGGTGGGCGTGCTGGCGACCGTGGGTACCCTGGAAAGCGCACGCTTCGCCGCGTTGCTGGAGAAATATGCTGGTGATGTGCGGATCGTCACCCAGGGCTGCCCCGGTCTGGTCGATCTGGTCGAGCGTGGCGACCTGCGCAGCATCGAAGCGCGGCGACTGGTGGAACGTTACACCGCACCGTTGCTGGAGGCAGGTGCGGACACGTTCATCCTGGGATGTACCCACTATCCATTCCTTGCGCCGCTGATCCGCGAAGTGGTGGGCGAGCAGATCGCGCTGATCGATACCGGCGCCGCCGTCGCGCGCGAACTCAAGCGCCGTGTCGATACCGAGTTACCCCCGTGCATGCAAATGGGCGTGGTCGGCGATGAGATCTTCCATAGCAGCGGCGATATCGAGCGTGCCACGCGCATCGTGTCCCAGTTGTGGGGGGCGGATGTCACCGTCCAGCCCCTGCCGCAGGCATATAGCTGATC
>JAQUAD010000017.1 GCA_028687425.1 Sideroxydans sp. | reverse complement strand
CCCTGACCAACGTCGGCATGTCGATGCGGCCCGACCTGTTCGATCCGCACACGGTGCACTTCCACGGTTTCCCCAATGCCGCACCGGTGTTCGACGGCATGCCGGACGGCTCCTTCGGCGTCAACATGGGTTCCAGCCTGACCTACTTCTACAACGTGGTGCAGCCGGGTACCTTCATGTACCACTGCCACCAGGAAGCGGCCGAACACATGCAGATGGGCATGCTGGGGCAGATCTACGTGCGACCGGCGCAGGACGGCACCAGTAAAACCTATCAGGGCAGGAACTACACGCGCTTCGTGTACAACGACGGCGACGGTTCGACCGGCTATGACAAGTCGTATGCGATACAGCTCAGTTCGATGGACCACATGTTCCACGAGCTGCACCTGGGCATCCAGCCCTTGCCGTTCGCCAACATGCGCGACACCTATGCCATGCTCAACGGACGCGGCTACCCGGACACCACCAAACCCGGCCCCTTGCCGGGCCCGGCCGAGAACGGCGGCATCGAATCGCAGAAACTCAACGCACTGATGCAGATCGACAGGGCGACGGAAGGCAACAAGCTGCTGCTCAGACTGACCAATCTGAGCGTGACCAACTATTACACGCTGGCCACGCTGGGACTGAAGATGCATGTGGTCGGCAGCGGGGCGCACATCGCGCGCGGCCCCGGCGGCAAGGATCTGTACTACGACACCAATTCGGTGACGCTGGGCGGCGGCGAATCGGCTGACGTCATCATCGATACGGCGGGGGTGCCGGCGGGGACATATTTCCTCTACACCAGCAACCTCAACTATCTGAGCAACTTCGATCAGGATTTCGGCGGAATGATGACCGAGATCGTCATTCAATAACGTGGCGGAAGACTAGCCAGGAACACTGGGAGGCATCATGGACACACTACTGCACAAACTGCCGCGATCGCTGGTCTTGAGCCTCGCACTGTTTCTGTTCAGCGCAATGGAACCGGTGTGGGCGGTGGTCGAAGGCATCAGCGGCCCGACCTTCAACCTGACGGCGAAGGCGGACTACATCTCGGCCGGCGACGGCGCCAGCATCTACAGCTGGGGTTACGCCAACGGCAACGGCAACATGCAATATCCGGGGCCGACGCTGATCGTGAATCAGGGCGATACGGTCACCGTCAACCTCTCCAACCAATTGCCGGTACCGGTCTCCATCGTGTTCCCCGGCCAGCAGGGTGTGGTTGCCAGCGGCGGCAGCGCCGGCATCATGACACGCGAAGTGGCGGCATCCAATGGCAGCGTGAGCTACACCTTCGTCGCCAGCCAGCCCGGCACCTATCTCTATCACAGCGGCACCCAGCCCGCGCTGCAAGTGGAGATGGGCCTGCTCGGCACACTCGTGGTGCGGCCATCCGCCATCGATCCGCTGCATCAGGCCTACAGCCACCCCGATACCCGCTTCGATCACGAATACCTGTTCCTGCTGACCGAGATGGATCCGGCCATCCACGATCAGGTCGCGATCCAGGCGGCCGCGGGCAGCGCGATCAGCGCGGATACCAGCGCCTATCACCCGGTGCTGTGGTTCATCAATGGCCGCACCGCGCCTGACACGCTGCTGGATGCCAACGTACCCTGGCTGCCCAACCAGCCCTACAACTGCCTGCCGCGCATGCACCCCGGCGACCGGCTGCTGATGCGCGTGGTCAATGCCGGACGCGACCTGCACCCGCTGCACACCCACGGCAATAACTTCACCATCATCGCGCACGACGGGCGCATGCTGGAGAGCGCACCCGGTGCCGGCCCCGATCTGGGACAGTCGGAATTCACCTTGCGCGCGGTACCCGGCGAGACCTTCGACACCATCTTCGAGTGGACCGGCGAACGCCTGGGCTGGGACATGTACGGCCACACCAGCGCTTCCGACCCGATGGAACCGCATGAATATGCCCCCGACCATGGCAAACCGATCCCGGTGGTGCTGCCCAACCTGCAGGACCTGAGCTTCGGCGCGCACTACAGCGGCAGCCCGTTCCTCGGCAACTTCGGTGCGCTGCCGCCGGGCGGCGCCCTGATCAACCTGAATGCCGGCTACTTCCATATGTGGCACTCGCACAACGAACGGGAGATCGTGAATAACGACATCTTCCCCGGCGGCATGATGACCATGCTGGTCATCGAACCGCCCAGTGCGCCGATTCCGTAAACGAGGAGGAACGCGATCATGAAAACCCAATTGCCAACCATGAGCAGACTCGGCCGGACCCTGCTGCTGGCCGGGCTGGTCACCGCCTCGGCCCCGGCCTGCGCCGTCGAATACTGGCTGCGCGCTGAAGCGCTGAACGTGACCATGCCCGGCGGCGCGAGCGTGCCGATGTGGGGCTACGCATTGACCGACGCCAGCTTCCTGCCGGGCACCGCCACCGTGCCGGGGCCGGCGCTGACGGTGCCGCCCGGCGACACCACGCTGACCGTGCACCTCAAGAACGGCCTGCCCGAGCCGACCTCGCTCGTCATTCCCGGCCAGGTCGCGCAGATGACGCCGGTGTGGGACAACGGCATGAGCGGGCCACGCCCTTCGGCCGATGCCCGCGTGCGTTCATTCACCCATGAAGCGCTGGTCGGCGGCGGTACCGCCGACTACACATGGAACGCCATGCGACCCGGCACCTATCTGTACCAGAGCGGCACCCACCCGCAAGTGCAGATCCAGATGGGACTGTACGGCAGCGTGACGCGCAACGCGACGGCGAGCCAGGCCTACGCCGGCGTGCCGTTCGATAACGAGGTGACATTGCTGTTCAGCGAGATCGATCCCGCTCTGCATGCGGCGGTAGCCGGCGGCACTTACGGCACCCTGAACGGGCCGACCAGCACCTTCGATTACCAGCCCAAGTATTTCCTGATCAACGGCCAGCCATACACTACCGGCACGCCGCCGCTGGCCACGCTACCGGCAGGGCAGAAGACATTGCTGCGCTTCCTCAACGCGGGACTGCAGACCCACGTGCCGGTGATCAACGGCCAGTACATGCAGATGATCGCCGAGGACGGCAATCCCTATCCGTGGCCGGGCAACCCGCGCCAGCAATATTCGGTGTTGCTGCCGGCCGCCAAGACCATCGACGCCATCCTGACGCCGCAGCTGCAAGCCGGCGCTACACCGACCCGCTACACGGTGTACGACCGCCGGCTCAACCTGAGCACGGGCGCAACACAGGACAGCGGCATGCTGGCCAAGCTGGAAGTCTCCGGCAGCGGCAACCCGCCGGCGATCACTTCCACGCCGGGACTGGCAGCGACGCAGGGCCTGTCCTACGCCTACAAGGTGATGGCAACCGACCCGGACGGCGGTCCGCTCTCGTTCTCGCTGGACAAGGCTCCGCCCGGCATGACCATCAAGACCACCTCGGATTTCGTTGCCTGGATCGGCTGGCGGCCGACCAACGCGCAGATCGGCGTACATGACCTGACGGTACGCGCGACCGATCCGCTCGGCCTGTTCACCACCCAGTCGTGGAGCATCACGGTGGCCGACGTGAACGACCGGCCGCTGGCAGCCAACGATGCCTACACCATGATCAAGGGCGGCACATTGAACGTGGCGGCAGCCGGCGTGCTGGCCAATGACAGCGATCCGGACATCGCCGATACGCTCACCGCCACCAACTACAGCACCCCCTCGGTCGGCACCCTGAGCGGCAACCCGGACGGCAGCTTCACCTATACGCCGCCGGCAGGCTTCACCGGCATGACCGGCTTCAACTATGTGCCGCGCGACAACTGGGGACTGGCCAGCCATACCAAGGGTTATGTCTCGATCGCAGTGCGGAACAACCGGGCTCCGGTCACGGTGGATGACATCGCCAGCACCGCCGCCAACACCGCGGTAACCATCAATGTGCTGGCCAACGACAGCGATCCGGATACGGTCATCGATGCAGCCAACCACATCGACCCGGCCACGGTGTTCATCCCGGTCACCGGCAAACCTGACAAGGGCGGCACGGTGACAGTGAATGCGGACGGCAGCATCACTTACACGCCCAAGCTGAATTTCACCGGTAGCGAGGTGTTCGCCTACGCGGTGAAGGACACCTACACCCCGTCGGCCTTCTCCAAAGCCGCCTATGTACGGGTGAACGTGCAGTAACGAGGGGACCGCTCCCGCAGGGCGGGGGCGGGCATAGCTGAACGACAGTGAACGACGGAAGGAGGCACACCGTGGACCAGCACAAGACGACAGGCAAGCGATGCAAGATATTCAACGAGACGACAGCGCCGCGCCGGCTGTCGCTGCTGCTGGCTGCAATCATCGTCGGCGGCAGCCTGGGCGGCTGTGCCAGTCATATGGGAAGCGGCTATTCGTATGCGCCGCAGGACGTCGTCCCCGCCCAGGAAGAATCGGCACCCGCGCAATCGGAGCGCCAGCTGGGCATACATCCACAAGGCCTGCGCCGCTCGGCCGCCGGTTACATCCTGGACTTCCGTTATCGCATCACCGATCCGGCCAAGGCCGTCGCCATGCTGGACCGCAAGGTACGCCCCTATCTGCTGGACGAAGCGACCGGCGCCCAGTTGGGCGTGCCGGACACCGACAAGCTGGGACAGCTGCGCACCACCGGGCGCAGCAAGATCAGGACCGACCAGGACTATTTCATCCTGTTCGCCAATCCCGGCCGCTTCATCCAGTCCGGCAGCAGGATGACGCTGGTGATGGGCGACAAGCGGATCGAAGACCTTGTCGTCGAGTGAGGATGAAACATGCCGGCCGCAGAAGCGATAGCGATGAAGCGGGTTTGCGGTGCGGTCATGCTGGGGCTTGCGTGCAGTTCCGTCGCGCAGGCGGCAGTCATCGATACGGAACTGGAGCGGGAAATGGACAAGCGCGCCCCCTATGAAGAGATGCAGGTGATCGTCACCCTGAGCGACAGGGTGGATCACCACCGCTTCGAGAACAAGGATCGTCATCAGCGCGATAACAAACTGTATCGCGCACTCAAGGACAAGGCGCGCATCAGCCAGAAGCCGCACCGGGATTTCCTGCAGAGGCGCGGCGCGCACCGCATGCGCGAGCTGTGGGGCATCAACGGCATCGCCGTCAGCGCGCGTGCCGATGTCATCCGCGAACTGGCCGCACGCAAAGGCATCGCCAGCATCCGCGTCGACTCTTTGTTGCAGGCCCCGGCCGTGAATTATGCAGCTGCCGCATCCCCGCCCGAGTGGAACCTGAACACCATCCAGATACCCGGCCTGTGGTCGCAGGGGATTAACGGCAGCGGTGTGGTGGTGGCCAACATGGACACCGGCGTCGATGCCAACCATCCCGATCTGGCGAGCAGATGGCGCGGCGGCAACAACAGCTGGTTCGATCCGCACGGCCAGCATGCCACCCCTTATGACGCTTCCGGCCACGGTACACAGACGATGTCCATCATGGTCGGCGGCGATATCGGCGGCAGCGCGATCGGCGTGGCGCCTGGCGCGCAGTGGATCGCGACCAAGATCTACAACGATGCGGGGCAGGCCACTTACAGCGACATCCATCTTGCCTTCCAGTGGCTGCTCGATCCCGACGGCAACCCGAACACGCTGGATGCGCCGGACGTGGTCAACGCTTCATGGGGACTGGTGGGTAACGCCGGGCAGTGCATCACCGAATTCAGCAACGACATCGATGCGCTGAAGACGGCCGGCATCGCGGTGACCTTCGCCGCCGGCAACGACGGCCCGGCACCGCTGACCAGCCTGAGCCCGGCCAACAACGTGTCCGGTTTTGCCACCGGCGCAGTCGACCAGACGCTGGCACTGGCCAGTTTCAGCGCACGCGGTCCTTCCGCCTGCGACGGTTTGATCTTTCCCAAACTGACCGCGCCCGGCGTCGGCATCAAGGTGGCCGACCTGTCGCTAGGCGGTCTGCCGCAATACGCCTATGTATCCGGCACGTCCTATGCGGCACCGCATGCGGCGGGCACGCTGGCGCTGCTGGCCGGCGCCTTTCCCAATGCCAGCGTGGCCGAACTGGATGCAGCGCTGACCCAGTCGGCGCGCGACCTGGGCGTGGGCGGGGCGGACAACGGCTACGGTTACGGACTGGTCGATGCGGCGTCGGCTTACACGCGCCTGAACACGCCGGCGCTCAATCCGCCCGTGATCGTGTCGACGCCACTGCTGACCACGCTGCCGGGGCATGCTTATGCATACAAGGTGACGGCCAGCGATCCCGACGGCGGTCCGCTCAGTTTCAGCCTCGACCAGGCACCGCCCGGCATGACGCTCAAGACCACTTCCGATTTCATCGCCTGGATAGGCTGGTGGCCGGGCTATGCCCAGACCGGCAGCCATATCGTGACGGTGCGCGCGACCGATCCCTCCGGCCTGAGCAGCACGCAATCGTTCAACCTTGCGGTACAGGACACGAACCGGCCGCCGCTGGCCGCCAACGACAGCTACAGCATGATCAAGGGCGGCACGCTGTACATCGCCGCGCCGGGATTGCTCGCCAACGATAGCGATCCCGACGCGGGCGACACGCTCACTTCGACCAACTACGGCATGCCCAGCGGCGGCAGCCTGACCGGCAATGCCGACGGCAGCTTCAGCTACACGCCGCCCGCGACCTACAGCGGCATGGTGCGCTTCGCCTATCTGGCGCGCGACAACCATGGCACAGCCAGTCCCCAGGCCGGTTTTGTGAGCATCGCGGTGCGCGGCAACCATGCACCGCAGACGGTGGCCGATCTCGCCGCCACTGCGCCTGCGACCGCGCTGGACATCAATGTGCTGGCCAACGACAGCGACCCGGACACAGCGATAGATCCCGCCAACCACATCGACCCGGCGACGGTGTTCATCCCGTTCGGCGGTCAGCCCGATCAGGGCGGCACGGTGACGGTGAATGCGGACGGCAGCATCCATTACGCGCCGCGCCCCGGTTTCAGCGGCAGCGAACGTTTCACCTACGCAGTGAAAGACAACTATGGCCCCCCCTATATTTCCAAAGCGGCCCAGGTACAGGTCAATGTGCAATGAAGCAAAGCCATGCGCGGCAGACATGCCGGATGGCGGGATGAATGAACGTACGCAGACAAAGGAGAACACCATGAACGACTTGAAAACGATGTTGTATTTCGCCTTGCTGTCGGGCAGCGCCGCGCTGGCAAGCAGCGGCATGGCCCGGGCCGAGATGGAGGACATGCACCATCATCACCACATGATGATGAGCGACAGCAGCGGTTACCAGAGCACGCTCGCGGCCTACGAAGTGCCCGACGTCAAGCTGATGGACAAAGAGGGGGCTGCGGTCTCCCTGCGCGACGATCTGGCCGGCGATGAACCGGTGATGCTGAACTTCATCTTCACCAGTTGCACCTCGATCTGTCCGGTGATGAGTTCCACCTTCCAGCAGGTGCAGCAGCAACTGGGCGAGGAGGGCGGCAAGGTGCGCATGGTGTCGATCTCCATCGATCCCGAGCACGACACGCCGGCACGCCTGCATGAATATGCCGAGCGCTACCGGGCCAACGGGAACTGGCAGATGCTGACCGGCAAACTGGAAGACAGCATCGCGGTGCAGCGCGCATTCGGTGCCTTCCGCGGCGACAAGATGAACCACGCGCCGGCCACCTATCTGCGTGCCGGCGGGCCCGGCACGCCCTGGTTGCGACTGGACGGATTCGCCAGCGCCAGCGACATCATCCGCGAGTACCACCAACTTGCCCACCACCATTAACCGCTGTGTGGCACTTGCCGCACTGCTGGTGCTGGTGTGGCTGTCGCCGGTCCGGGCAGATATGCTGCCCGGCCAGCATATCTACCGGGATGGCATGTTGCCTTCCGGCCAACCCTTGCGCGGGCAGTTGCGCAACGGTGCATTGTTGAGCGGCCCGACTGCCGCCTGCGCGCGCTGTCACCGGCGCAGCGGGCTGGGCGGCGGCGAAGGTCCGAACACCGTGCGTCCGATCACGGGCGATTTGCTGTTCACGCCACCGGCCGCCACCGATGCTTCACGACCTGCCTACGATCTGGACACACTGGCGCGCGCGCTGCGTGAAGGCGTCGATCCGAACGGACGCAGGCTGGATGCACTGATGCCGCGCTTCGAACTGAGCGACGCGCAGATCGGCCAGCTGGCCGCCTATCTGCAGCAACTCTCCAGCACCAGCACACCGGGCGTGAGCGGCAGCGAGATCCACTTCGCCACGGTCATCGCACCCAACGTCGATGCCCGGCAGGAGCAGGCGCTGTTGAGCGTGCTGCAAGCCTTCTTCGCCGGCAAGAACGGCGCCACGCGCCAGGAACAGCGGCGGCGCGAGATCGGGCGCAGACAGAACGGGGGCAATGTGACCGGCAACGAAAAGATGTACCTGTCCTACCGTACATGGCAGTTGCATGAATGGCGGCTGAAGGGGCCGCCGGCAGCGTGGCCGGCGCAACTGGACAAGTATTACCGCGAGCAGCCGGTGTTCGCCCTGTTGAGCGGCATAGGCAACGGCGACTGGCAGCCGGTGCATGCGTTCTGCGAACGCAACGAGATTCCCTGTCTGTTCCCCAGCATTGATTTTTCGGGACAGGCGCTGGACGGCTATGCCTCGTTCTACTTCTCGCGCGGCGCGCAACTGGAAGCAGAAGTGCTGGCCAAGCATCTGGTCGCAGCCGGGCAGAGTGGAGACATCGTGCAGGTGTTCCGCGACGATGCCGGCGGCCGGGCCGCCGCGCAATCGTTGCGCAGCGCCTTGCAGCAACGCGGCCTGGCCGTGGCCGACCGACCGCTGGCCGCCGGTGGCGACCTGTCAGCCGCCTTCTGGTCGCGCCTGCTTGATGCGGCACACCCACAAACACTGGTGTTGTGGCTGAACGAAGCGGACATGGCCGCATTCCCTTTGCAACAGAAGGCCCCACCCGGGCTGGCTCGCCTGTATGTCTCGGCCAGCCTGGTGCAGCCCGAACATTTGCAACCGGCAGACGGCTGGCTGGACAAGCTGCACATCGTCGACCAGTCGGAGCCGGCAACGCGCAGGTCGCCACGCATGGCACGCATGAAGGTATGGCTGCGCATGCGCAATGTGCCGCTGCTGGATGAACGCATTCAGTCCAATGCTTTCTTTGCCGCGAGCTTGGCCGGCGATGCGCTGGCGCACATGGACGAGAACTATTCGCGCGACTATTTCATCGAGCGTGTCGAACACATGACCGAGCAATCGCTGCTGCCTTCCGTCTATCCGCGCCTGAGCCTCGGGCCGGGACAGCGCTTCGCCTCCAAGGGCGCTTATGTGAGCGGCTATGCAGCCAACGGCACACTTGCCACGGCACAGCCTCAGGACTGGCTGGTGCCCTAGATCCGCCTTGCGCCGTGACAGGCAGGCTTTGAATGGGGCTGCGGACCGGGCCCGTTTTTCAACGTTGAAAAGGAGAACTTCGCCATGAATAAAATCACATTGATGTTGGGCGGGCTGCTGGCCGGCGCGTTGTCCATAAGCGTTCTGGCCGAAGGATACGGGCCGGGCGCAATGGGCATGGACCATGGCCACATGATGAAGGGCGACTGCATGATGGACGGCAGCGGCATGCGCGGCGATTGCCCGATGATGGGCTCGCACAGCATGACCGGCAAGGTCAGCAAGATCGACCATGCCAAGGGCACGCTGATGCTCAAGCATCAGGCGGCGGACATGATGCTGCATTTCCCGCCGTCCGCGATCAGGGACCTGAAGAACGGCGACACCATCACGGTCTATCTGGGCTTCAGCAAGAAGAGCTCGCCTATGGATTAGCCCGGCCGGCATTCACACCCGACGGCGGCATTCGCTTTATTCCGCGACGACAAATCGGGTAGCATGCGCATACACGTTGCCGGGAGGGGATAGCGGGGTATGCGCAGCTTCGATCGCAAGTCCCGACTGGCATCCACGTCGACTCCAGTTGAATAAAGGACGCGCATGACCCTGTTTTCCGCTGCGGGCGAAAGCCCCGTCGTCCAAAGCATCAAGCCGTTCTTTCCACTGCTGGTGTATGCGGCTGTCGCCGCGTTGCTCGCCACCATCTATTTCTCCTCCATCCAGCAGATCGAGAGCCTGATCCTGCAGGAGAAGCTCAACTATCTCGGCGCCATCGCCGAAGAGAAGTCCGGACAGATCACCTCCTGGCACGATAACCAGCAGCGCTTCGGCGAGACCTTTGCCCGCCACTCCCTGCTGGCCTCCGAGTTCAGGCAGTGGCTGCGCGAGGGAAGCCCCGCCAACGGGCGCAAGCAGATGTTGTTGCAAAGGCTGGAAGAACTGCAGCGCGCCGACGATTACCTGTCCGTGATGCTGCTGGATCGCCAGGGCGTGGCCCGGCTGTCGCTGCCGAACGGTTCGGTCGCGAGCGCCGGGGATATGCGTCTGGCCAGGCAGGCGATGGAGAGCAGACAGGCCGTATTCTCGGATTTCCACCGTAATGAAAGCGATGGCAGCATCACCATCGATCTGATCGAACCCCTGACGGATGCCGAGGGCAAGCCGGAACGGATCGATGGTGCCGTGGTGATCAAGATCGATCCTTCCCGCTTCCTCTATCCTTTGATCCGGAATTGGCCCGTCCCCAGCGCCAGCGGTGAAACGTTGCTGATCCGCCGGGAAGGCGAACATGTGCTGTTCCTCAATGAACTGCGGCACCGCAAGAACACCACGCTATCCCTGAAAATTCCCGCAAAGACCGAAAATTTGCCGGCCGCCATGGCGCTCAGGGGCGAACTGAGGACGGCCAACGGCATCGACTATCGCGGCGTGCCGGTCGTGGCGGAGATGCGCCGCGTGGCGGACACGTCCTGGTATATGGTCAGCAAGGTCGACCGCGAGGAATTGCTGGGTCCCATCATGCAGCTGGAGAACTGGGCGAGCGGCGTGGCCGTGTTCTACGTGGCCATCGGCGGCTTGCTGGTGCTGGCCTGGTTGCGCGGCCAGAAGGCGCAGACCAGATTGCTGCGGACGCAGCATGATGCCGCGATCGAGCGGGAGATGCTGGTCAAGCATTTCGAGTACCTGACCAAGTACGCGAACGACATCATCGTGGTGACCGACGAGACGGGACGCGTCGTCGAGGCCAACGAGCGCGCGGTGGATGCCTACGGTTACACGCGCGATGAATTGCTGGAGATGCGCGTCACCGACCTGCGCGACACAAGCGAAGATCCGGCCGTGTTCGCCGGACAGGTCGAACAGTTGCAGAAGGAGGGCAGTCTGCGTTACGAGACCCGCAGCCGGCGCAAGGACGGCACGCTGTTCCCGGTCGAGGTCAGTGCGCGACTGATCGAGGTGGAAGGCGTGAAATACATGCAGGGCATCAGCCGCGACATCAGCGAGCGCAAACGCGGCGAAGAGGTGCTGCGCAAGAGCGAGACCCTGCTCAACGAATCGCAGCAACAGGCACATATCGGCAGCTGGGAACTGGATCTGGTCAACAACATCCTGTACTGGTCGGAAGAGAACTACCGCATCTTCGGCCTCAACCACTTCAGGTTCGGCGCTTCCTACGAGGCCTTCCTGGATACCGTGCACCCCGATGACCGCGCTTACGTGAACGAGGTGTATACCCGTTCGGTGCAGGCGCGCGAACCCTACGACATCGTGCACCGCTTGCTGTTCGCCGACGGCCGCATCAAGCATGTGCGCGAGTGGTGCCAGACCTTCTACGACGAAGCCGGCAAGCCGCTGCGTTCGATCGGCACCACGCAGGACATCACTGACCAGCAGGAGGCCTATGCGGCACTGCACCAGTCGGCGGCGGAGATCGAGGACCTGTACAACAATGCCCCCTGCGGTTACCACTCGCTGAACGCGGACGGATTGATCATCCGCATCAACCGCACCGAACTCGGCTGGCTGGGCTACGAGCGGGAGGAGGTGGTCGGCCGCATGCATTTCACGGATATATTGACCCCGGCCAGCCGCGAGGCCTTCCGTTCCAACTTCGAGCGCTTCCGTCTTGCCGGCTCGGTGCAGGACATCGAGTACGAACTGTTGCGCAAGGACGGCTCGACCTTCCCCGTGCTGCTGAATGCAGGTTCGGTATATGACGCCGACGGCAACTTCCTGATGAGCCGCACCACTTTGTTCGACATCAGCGCGCACAAGCAGGCCGAGCGCCAGCTGGCGGAAAGCGAGCAGCGCTTCCGCACCATGGCGGACAGCGCGCCCAACCTGATCTGGATGGCGGACGTTGCCGACACGACGGACTTCCCGGGTTGCAGTTTCTTCAACCAGCGCTGGCACGACTTTACCGGCCGCTCGCTGGCGCAGGCGGCCGGGCTGAAATGGCTGGAGTGTGTGCATCCGGAAGATCGAGTGCGCTGTCTCGATACTTACCGCGCGGCTTTCGAAGAATGGTCGCCGTTCAAGCTGGAATACCGGTTGCGCCGCTACGACGGGGTGTATCGCTGGATGAGGGATTCTGGTGTGCCGCGCTTTACTGCCAGGAACAGTTTCCTGGGCCTGATCGGCAGTTGCATCGACATCACCGACCACAAGCTGTTCGACGAGATCCGCGAAGAGATCGAGCATGTCGGTCGGCTCAACATCGCCGGCGAGATGGCATCCAGTCTGGCGCACGAGCTGAGCCAGCCGCTGTCCGCCGCGAGCAACTATCTGGACGCCTGCCTGCGCCGCATGGAGGGCAACAACTGGGACAAGGAAGGTCTGCACAAGTCGATCCGCCATGCCTATATCCAGACCGAACGCGCCGGCGCGATGATCAACCACATGAAGAATCTGGTGCGCAAGCAGAAGCAGGAACGCAGCATGCTGGAGATCAACACGCTGATCAAGGATACCGTCGGCTTCATGGAGTACGAGTTGCAGCAGCATTACGTGTCGCTCGCGCTGGAACTTTCCCCGTTGCCGCCGGTGCTGGCGAACCGGGTCGAGATCGAGCAGATCCTGATCAACCTGATCAAGAACGCCATCGATTCGATGCAGTCTTCGCAGCGGCGCGAACTGCATATCACTACCCGCCAGATAGAGTCGGGCGCTATCATGGTGTCGATCCGTGACAACGGCAAGGGGATCGCCGCCGACGAACTGGACAAGGTGTTCAACCCGTTCCAGACTTCGAAACCGGATGGTCTGGGCCTGGGCCTGCCGATCTGCCGCTCGATGATCGAGAACTACGGCGGCCAGATATGGGCGGAGCAGAACAGCAGCGGCGGCGCGGAATTCAACTTCACACTTCCAGCATGGGGTGATTGATGCACAGTGAAATCGGACAAGCAGTGGTATGCGTGGTCGACGACGACGAGGCGATGCGCGATTCCATCGCCTGCCTGCTGGACTCGGTGGACTTGCCCAGCAGGCAGTTCTCCGATGCCAACAGCTTCCTTGAATTCTGCAGTCCGCAACTGCATGGCTGCATCCTGCTGGACATCCGCATGCCGGGCATGAGCGGCATGGACTTGCTGGAACACCTGAAGATCAACGGCATAAACCTGCCGGTCATCATCATCACCGGTCACGGCGATGTCCCTCTCGCGGTACGTGCGCTGAAGCTGGGCGCTTTCGATTTCGTGCAGAAACCGTTCAATGCCAACGACCTGCTGGACCGGGTGCGTGCCGCGCTGCTGCAGGTGGAACAGGACAGTCACAAGAACCGCGCCCGCAACGAATTGCGCAGCCATTTCGAGGCCTTGACCGATCGCGAACGCGAGATCATGGAACTGGTGGTGTCCGGCGATTCGAGCAAGATGATCGGCATGCGGCTGGGCATCAGTTCGCGCACGGTGGACATCCATCGCGCCAATATCATGCGCAAGCTCAACATCCGTACCGTGGCCGAACTGGTGCAAAGCCGGCTCGCCCTGCGCGACGACTGATTCGCGGCACGCGCCCCCCGCACTGCCGGCAACACCGTATGCCGGTACGCCATAGGTAGTTCTCCCTAGGTAATCCTCCATATTGAAAATATGCAGTGATTGAACCAGCATGTACCGCATCCGCTGCAGAACGAGCATGTCATGGCGGCGCTGGTTTTCCAGTTTTGTTCTTTTGCTGGAGCGCACCGGGCAGGCATCAGCCTAACGCAGGAAAAGGGGGACGCCATGGACATCGAGACCATGAAGCAGTTGACTCAAGTGGAACAGTCAACGCAGCAGGAACTGCCGCTCGCCGCTCGCATCGTACTGCGAGCCAACTCGTGCCAGCCGTTCGCAGACTGCGGATTCTCAAAGGAAGAATGCTGCGAATCGCAATCGGAACAGCGCATCATTGCCGGACTGCTGTTGTCGATACAGGAGAGCGAACGCAAGCGCATTGCCTGTGACCTGCATGACGGCCTGGGGCAGTCGCTGACGATGTTCAAGCTGGCACTGGCTGAATCCGAGCAGTTGCTGGCCAGCGGCGCGATCGAACAGGCCGCATCCTCGCTCAAGCGCCTGCGCCAGAAGACCCAGGCGGCGCTGGATGAAGTGCGCCAGGTCGCCATGGACCTGCGGCCGCCGATGCTGGACGACCTCGGTATCCTGCCCACATTGAGCTGGTTCTTCCGCGAGTTCGAGTCCGACTGCCACGGCGTACGGGTGGAGAAGGAATTCAATCTGCAAGAGCACAGCATCCCCGGCAAACTCAAGATCACCATCTTCCGCATCATCCAGGAAGCGACCAGCAACATCGTCAAGTACGCCAACGCAGACCGCATTCGCGTACATCTGAAGAAAGTCGGCGATGCCTTGCATTTCACCATCGAGGACAACGGCGACGGTTTCGATCCGGCCGAGGTCGCGATCCGCAACGGTTCTGACCGGGGACTGGGATTGCTGAGCATGAAGGAACGCGCCAACCTTTCCGGCGGCGAATACTCGCTGGATTCATGCTGCGGACAAGGGACACGGATCAGCATCTGCTGGCACATCGACAATCTGCAGAATGTCATTTGAAACTGCGTTGTCGTATGACGCGCGATTTTTCAGTTACCGCTGCCCGGCAAAGGGCAGCTGGTCATGCCCGCCTCATAGCGCTGGTAGCCGTTGCGCCCGGACTCCTTGATTCGATACATGGCTGCATCCGCGTGCTGGATCAGGCTGTCGGCATCTTCGCCATCGTCGGGGTAGATGCCGATGCTGGCAGTGACGCGTAAATGGTGGCCTTCGACCTCCAGCGGATCGGCAAAGCAGGCAAGGAACTTCTCGGCGACATTGCCGGCAGCCCCCGCTTCAAACAGGGAAGGCAGGACCACGGTGAATTCGTCGCCGGCCAGCCGTGCCAGGGTGTCCACATCGCGCAGACAGCCTTTCATGCGTTGCGACACGCCCTTGAGCAGACCGTCTCCGATGCCGTGCCCCAGGCTGTCGTTGATCTGCTTGAACTGGTCGAGATCGACGAACATTACTGCCAGCTTGTGCCGCTCGCGCCGCGCGTTGGAGATGCCCATGTTGAGTCGGTCGATGAACAGGCGCCGGTTGGGCAGGCCGGTAAGCCCGTCGTAATAGGCCATGTACTGCAGACGCTCGATGATGGATTCCTGTGTGTGCGCATCGGAGAAGATACCGACGAAGTAGCTAACATTCTGCTGATAGTGCCTGACGGCACTGATGCTCAACCATTCGGGGTAGGTCTCGCCGCTCTTGTGGCGGTTCCATATCTCGCCTTGCCAATGCCCGGTCTTTTCCAGCATGTCCCACATGGCCCGGTAAAAATCGCCATCGTGATAACCGGAACGGAACATGGCAGGGGTGCGGCCGATGACCTCTTCGGCCTTGTAGCCGGTGATCCGTTCGAAGGCCGGATTGACCGAACGGATGATGTTGCGCATGTCGGTGATCATGATGCCTTCGGCGGCATCTTCGATGATGCATGCGGTCAGCAAGGTTGCCGCTTCAAGTTGCTGCCGCATCTCGGCCAGCTCGAATCCGGACGAATCGAAGAATCGGGTATGGGATTTTTCCTGTGCGGGCTGTATGGCCTTGTTATTCATAGCGCCTCCCTGTTTGCACGACATGGCTTCCCGTTAAACGGCAGATCCCGTTCACACGGTTGGCACATTAGCGCCTCGCGCGAATCGCTCCAATCAGCAATGGACTTGAATACGCGGCTGAATATCCGGTATTCGCCGACTAATGTCCTGCTCCGGGAACTGCTTCGCACTGTATGCGAGGAACGCCACCCAACAAATACAGGATTCGATGTACGCACAAATACAGTTGGCTGCCCAGAGCCAGTGCGGCGCACGGGCGCTAAGGTAGGAGCCGTAAAAATCACCCATCGAACGGAGCCTGGCAAACATGGAAAAACTTCTCATACCGGCCAGTCGAACCCTGCGCAATCCGGCCGCCAATCTGGGCTTCACCTTGCTCGAATTGCTGGTGGTCATGGTGATCATCGGCCTGCTCGCCGGTTTTGTGGGGCCGCGCTATTTCTCGCAGATCGGCAAATCCGAGGTGAAGGCTGCACTGGCGCAGGTCGAGGCACTGGGCAAGGCACTGGATTACTACCGGGTGGACACCGGACATTACCCGCGCATGGAAGACGGTTTGATGGCGCTGATCACCCGCCCTGCCAACGAGGCGAGATGGGACGGCCCATACCTGAGCAAGGGGGTGCCGCTCGATCCATGGGGTAACCCGTATGTTTTCAAATCTCCGGGCGAGCATGGTGAATACGACCTGTATTCGTACGGCAAGGATGGCAAGCCCGGCGGTCAGGGCGAAGACCGCGACATCACCAGCTGGTAGCTGGTCGCGTATCGAACGAGGGGGCGGTTATGCAATACGAGGTGAAAGTGTTGCGCGGCAATCAGGGCTTGATGGCGATCATGCTGGAAGCGGCGGACGCGCTTGATGCCGCTGCCCAGGCCCAGGCCCAGGGCTATACCGTGATCGCAACCCGCCTCAAACAACGCTGGTCGGCGATGTTGCCCTGGCAGCATGCCGCCTTCCCGCTGTTGCTGTTCAGCCAGGAACTGGTGGCATTGCTGGAGGCCGGCCTGTCGCTGGTGGAGGCGCTGGAAGCGCTGGCCGAAAAGGAAGCGCAACCGCATATCAAGAAGACCCTGACGCAGATCATCACCTCGCTGTATGAAGGCCACAGCTTCTCGCATGCGCTGGAGCAGTCGCCGAAGGAGTTTCCCGCGCTGTATGTGGCGACCGTGCGCGCCAGCGAAAAGACCGGCGCGCTGGCCGAGGTGCTGTCGCGCTACATCGTGTACCAGACGCAGATGGATGGCATCCGCCGCAAGGTGGTCAGTTCCTCGATCTACCCGGCCATCTTGGCCGGGGTGGGCGGGCTGGTGCTGTTGTTCCTGATGTTGTTCGTGGTACCGCGCTTCAGTCACATCTACGAGGACATCGGCGGCGAGCTGCCGCTCATGTCCTGGTTGCTGATGGAATGGGGCCGCTTTCTGGATGCGCACTGGCTGGCGTTCCTGCTGGTCACGGTGCTGTCGGTAGCGATGCTGTTCTTCGCTGCCATGCAACCGGCATGTCGCCGTTGGGCAGAGCTGAAGTTATGGCGTTTGCCTGCGCTGGGCAAGCGGCTGCACCTGTACCAGATGGCGCGCTTCTACCGCTCGCTGGGCATGTTGCTGCAGGGCGGCATGCCGGTGCTGCAGGCCTTGCAGCTGGTCGGTGGATTGTTGCAGGCATCGATGCGCGGCCAGCTGGTGCTGGCCGCGACCGGCATCAAGGAGGGTGGCTCGATCTCGCAGGCGATGGAGAAGAACGGTCTGGCCACACCACTAGCCATGCGCATGCTGCGCGTGGGCGAGCGCACCGGCCGCATGGGCGAGATGATGGAACGCATCGCGGTGTTCTACGAGGAAGAGACGGCACGCTGGGTGGAACGTTTCATCAAGATGTTCGAGCCGCTGTTGATGGCGGTCGTCGGTCTGGTCATCGGCGTCATCGTGGTGCTGATGTATTTCCCGATCTTTGAACTGGCAGGGAGCATCCAATGAACATGAGTGCGACCGATCCCGCTTTGAGCGGACCGCTGTTCTCGGCACAGCAAGTGCGCGAGGCGCGAGGCATCGCCGCGCAGAGCCTGCGCAGCGTGGTGAACGTGCTGGAAGAACAGGCCGGCCTGGACGCGGACCGCTTCGTCGATGCGCTGGGCAGCATGCTGCGTTACCGCGTGTTCGACATGGAGTCATTGAGCCGGCTGGTGCCTGCGTTCGAGACATTGCCTTTTTCCGAGGCACTGGAACGGGAATGCCTCGCGCTGCGGGACGAAGATGAACAGCTGTTGCTGATCATGAGCGATCCGTTCAACCCCGCACTGCAGGCCTGGGCCGAGCAGCGCATCCCAGCGGATTTCAGCTGGGGACTGGCGCACAGCCGCGACATCGCGGCTTATCTGGCACATTACGAAGAGTCGCTGCATGCGATGGACAACCTGCAAGCAGTGGCCAGCAAGCTGGTGGCACTGGACGACAACGTGGAAGAGCTGTCGTTCAAGACCATCAGCGAGGACGTCAGCCCGGTGGTCAAGCTGGTGCACTCGACGGTGTACGACGCGCTCAAGGCCGAGGCCAGCGACATCCATCTGGAGACAGGCCCGTCCGGCCTCAACATCAAATACCGCATCGACGGCGTGCTGACCTCGGTTGGCTCGATGTCGGGCCTGGACATGGCGGAGCAGGTGATCTCGCGCGTCAAGGTGATCTCCGGCCTGGACATCGCCGAACGGCGCGTGCCGCAGGATGGGCGCTTCAAGGTGTCGATCCAGCATCACGAAGTGGACATCCGCGTCTCCATCATGCCCAGCGTGTTCGGCGAGGACGCGGTGCTGCGCGTGCTGGACAAGCAGACGCTGTCCGACCAGATCAAGGGCTTGCGCCTGGACTATCTGGGTTTCGACGATCATTCCATCTCCACCTTGCGCCGACTGTCCAACGAGCCTTACGGCATGGTGCTGGTCACCGGCCCCACCGGCAGCGGCAAGACCACCACGCTGTACGCGGCGATCTCGGAGATCAATCAGGGGCAGGACAAGATCATCACCATCGAGGATCCGGTCGAGTACCAGTTGCCCGGCGTGCTGCAGATCCCGGTCAACGAGAAGAAGGGGCTGACCTTCGAGCGCGGCCTGCGTTCCATCCTGCGCCACGACCCGGACAAGATCATGGTGGGCGAGATCCGCGATGCCGAGACCGCGCAGATCGCCGTGCAGTCGGCGCTGACCGGCCATCTGGTGTTCACCACCGTGCATGCCAACAACGTGTTCGATGTGATCGGCCGTTTCATGCACATGGGTGTCGACCCGTACAGCTTCGTGTCGGCCATGAACGGTATTCTGGCGCAGCGTCTGGTACGGGTGAACTGCACACATTGTGCGACGGAGGACCATCCGGACGAGGCGCTGATACTAGATTCAGGCATCAGTCTGGCCGATGCGCGCAACTTCACATTCCGCGCCGGCCGCGGTTGCGGCCAGTGTCGCGGCACCGGCTACAAGGGACGCAAAGCCATCGCCGAGATCCTCAATCTGAACGACGAGATCCGCGAACTCATCATCGCGCGT
This sequence comes from Sideroxydans sp., assembly GCA_028687425.1. Lineage (GTDB taxonomy): Bacteria > Pseudomonadota > Gammaproteobacteria > Burkholderiales > Gallionellaceae > Sideroxyarcus. Next base: position 25,936 of record JAQUAD010000017.1, on the reverse strand, counting down.
CAGCCGGTGCGATTGGTGCGCGAAGCCGCCCGCCGCAACGGCACCCGCTTCCTGCGCGAAGGCGCGCTGGACATGGTGATGCGCGGCGAGACCACCTTACAGGAGATCAATCGTGTCACTTTCGTTGCGTGAAGAGCTCAGAGTGGTACTGGCGCCGGAGCAGCTTTTGCTGGTCGGCATCGGACGCGAATGGACCCGGCGCGGGCTCATACGCCGTGTGCGGCAGAAACGGGTAATTTCCTGCGAACCAGGCGGCGATGCGCGCTGGAGCGGGGCGCTCGGTGCATTGCAGACGGAACTGCCGGCGCTGGCGGGCAACACCGCCGCTGCGACCGTGATCCTGTCCAATCATTTCATGCATTACGCACTGGTGCCCTGGAGTGGTGCACTGATGAATGCGGAAGAAGAGCGTGTAGTGGCGCGGCACTTCTTCAGGCAGTTGTACGGACCCGCCGCCGATTCCTGGCAGCTGCGCCTGAGTGCAGGCAGCTTCGGCAAGACACGTCTTGCCAGCGCAGTGGAGGACGAGTTGCTGCTGTCACTGCGCCGTGTGTTCGCCGAGGCTGACATACCGCTACGTTCGATCCAGCCCAGCCTGATGGCGGCTTGCAATACCTGCCACGACAAATTGCAGGATCGCAATGCCTGGCTGGTGCTGTATGAAAACGGCAGCCTGTGCATCGCCTTGCTGCAGCACGGCGACTGGTGCAGCGTGCGTACGCTGCGGGCGGATACCGACTGGCAGCACATGCTGCCGCTGTTGCTGGAGCGCGAAGCCTATCTGATCGAACAGGAGGTGCAGACGAATGAGGTGCTGCTGTGGGCACCGGGCTTCGATCATGCCAGCCTCCCGCAAAGCACCCGCTGGAAATTCGACGCCCTGCAACCTGCGCTCAAAGCCGGTATCGAGCCGGATTACGAACAATGTTTCGCCGTGGCGATGGGGAGCTGACCATGACTTTCCTGTGGCTCGATTACCAGCAACCTCATCCTTATCCTTGGGCAGGTCCCTTGCTGCTGGGCGTGGCTGCGCTCATGGCCATGCTTTCCATGCTCTATCTGTTCGACCTGAATGACAGCGCTGAAACAGTGGAGCAGAAACTTGCACTGATGGACAGACAGGGTAAACACGGCATGGACGCACAGCGCACCCGCCAGTCACCCCAGGTGCTGGCACAGGAAGTTGCACGCGCAAACGAAGTGCTGCAGCAGCTGACCCTGCCCTGGCAGGAATTGCTGCAGGCAGTGGAGGCCGCTGGCGACCGCAAAGTCTCGTTGCTGTCGATGGAACCGGACCTGGAGAAACATCAGGTGAAGATCAGCGGCGAGGCGCGCGACATGATGGTGCTGCTCAATTACATCTCGCGCCTGGAAGCACAAGCGGTATTCGGGCAGGTCGATCTGCAAAGCCATCAGGTACAGTTGCGTGACCCGGACAAGCCGGTGCGCTTCGTGCTGCTGGCGGCATGGAAGGGAAGATCATGAACAGCACGATGCGCAAATGGATGGCACGCTACCGTCTCGCCCAGCGGCGGTTCGTGCCGCTGTCCTTGCAGGTGCGGCAGCGCCTGCTGTGGTCGCTGGGGCGTGGCTCAAACATTCTGGGCAGGCCGGGTTTGCTGGCTATCGCCATCCTGCTGCTGCTACCGCCTTTCTATTTTTCCGCCATCGCGCCGGCACAGGAACGGCTGATAGCTGCACGCAGTAGTTCGTTATCTCTGCAAGAACAGATACAACATGCCAGCCGCAGCATGGATGGCGTGCGCGGCACGCCTGCCGAGCAGCTGGCGGCGTTTTACCGCATCTTCCCGCAGCAGAGCGATGCGCCGCTATGGTTGAAAAAACTGGTGATCCTGGCCCGCAAACACGGGCTGCACCTGAACGAGGGCGAATACCGCTCGACGCCCGACAAGGTTGGGCGTCTGATGCGACTGCAGTTGCTGTTGCCGGTGACAGGGCAATACCGGCAGATACGCCGTTTCCTGGAGGCGATGCCGGCCGAGTTGCCCATCATCGCACTGGAAGATGTGCAGTTCAGCCGCCAGAGCGTGGCCGACCCGGTCGTCGAGGCGCATATCAGACTGGCACTTTATATGGAGCAGGGATCATGAAACCGCAAGCGCGCAGGGCAGGCTGGTGGCTCGTGTTCGGCACGACCGTCACGGCCATCGTGATGGCGGCCACACCGGGTGCTGACGGCTCTGTGGTTCAGGCTACGCGCGCGACCAGCGAGGTGGCGGCGATTTCAGCGCCGGTGCGAAGGGCGGGGCAAGCGCCCCATGTGGAGCTGGAACGCTTGCAGCGCCCACAGGAGCGCAGGCCGATAGGCAATGCGTTCGCCATCACGTCCTGGTATGTGCCGCCGCCACCGCCGCCTCCGCCACCGCCGGCTGCGCCAGTGGCACCTACTGCACCGCCGTTGCCGTTCACCTATATCGGTCGCTATGAGGATGCGCCGACGCAACTGGTAATTCTGCTCCGGGGAGAGCACATGTATACGGTTTCGGAAGGGGAAGTCATCGAGAACACCTACCGCGTCGAACATGTCACGCCTGCCGCAGTGGAGCTGGTGTACTTGCCGTTGAACATCAAACAGACGCTCAAAACTGGGGAGTCATCATGATGAACAAGACATCAGCTCACTTTCTCACTAGCCTGACATACAGTCAGCCGGGTTCCTGGCTGCTCCCGCTATTGTTGATGTTGCTGGCCTTGGCCGGTTGTGCCGGGCAAAAGCTGCACGGCGAGGGGATGTCTTTGCTGGAAGAAGGCCAGCCTGAAGCAGCGTTGCTCAAGCTGGAAGAGGCCAGCAAGGCAGAGCCTGGCAACGCCGCCTACCGTCGCGACTGGCTGCGTAACCGGGAGATATTGGTCAACCGCCTGCATGTGGCAGCCGACAGCGAGCGCAGCGCGGGACACGCCGAGATGGCACAGGCGATCTACGAACGCATCCTGAAGATCGATGCCGGAGACAGCCGTGCCACGAAAGGATTGGAGGCACTGGCCGCCGACAAGCGACATGAGACGATGATCGAAGACGCACGCGGGCTGCTGAAGAAAGGGGATACCGAGGCGGCACGCGCGGCCCTCAAGCCGGTGCTGCTGGAAAATCCACGGCATGGCCAGGCCCTGCTGCTGCAAAGACAGATCGACGAACTGGCTGCCAAGCGCATGGTCGAGGGGCCTGCGCTCAAGGCCAAGTTCAAGAAGCCTGTGACCCTGCAATTCCGCGATGCGAACGTAAAACAGGTGTTCGAGGCACTGTCCCGTGCCAGCGGCATCAACGTGCTGATGGACAAGGATGTGCGCCCGGACGGGCGCACCTCGATCTTCGTCAAGGATGTGTCGGTAGAGGATGCGATCGACCTTATCCTGTTACAGAACCAGTTGGAGAAGAAGATCGTCAGCGACAACACGGTGTTCATCTATCCGAATACGCCAGCCAAGATCAAGGAATATCAGGATCTCAAGATCCGCAGCTTCCACCTGACCAACGCCGATCCCAAGCAGATGCTGACCATGATCAAGACGCTGCTGAAGACCAAGGACGTGTTCGTGCACGAGAAGACCAATTCGCTGGTGATGCGCGATACGCCGGAGGCGATACGCCTGGCCGAGAAGATGGTGGCCGACCAGGACATCGCCGAGCCGGAGGTGATGCTGGAGGTCGAAGTGCTGGAGATCAGCCGTTCGCGCCTGTCCGAGATCGGCGCCCAATTCCCCACCCAGCTGACGCTGACGGCGCAGGGCGCCAATGCCGATGTTGGACCGACTCTGGCGACATTTAACAACCTGAAGCGCAGCGACATCCTGGTCTCACCGGCGCCGGCAGTGACGCTCAACATGATGCTGCAGGACGGCAATACCAACCTGCTGGCCAGCCCGCGTATCCGTGCACGCAACCGCGAAAAGGCCAAGATCATGATCGGCGACCGGGTACCGGTCATCACCAATGCGGTGACGCCGGTGACCACCGGCAGCCCGGTCATCACCGGCAGCGTGCAGTATCTGGATGTGGGACTGAAGCTGGAAGTAGAGCCTGACATCCATATGGATAATGAGGTCACCATCAAGATCAATCTGGAAGTCAGTTCCATCATCAAGGAAGTGCTGAATACGGTGTCCGGCACGCTGTCCTATCAGGTCGGCACCCGCAACGCTTCAACCGTACTGCGCCTGCGCGACGGCGAGACGCAGATTCTGGCCGGTCTGATCAACGACGAGGACAGGAACACCGCCAACAAGGTGCCGGGGCTGGGACAGATGCCGGTGCTCGGACGGCTGTTCTCCAGCCACAAGGATACCGACAGCAAGTCCGAGATCGTGTTGTCCATCACCCCGCATCTGGTGGGCAACAACACGCAGCCGGATGCCCGCGGGATGGAATACTGGTCCGGCACCGAAGCGACCCTGCGCAGCAGTCCGCTGGTGATGAAGCCGCTGGGTATCGTCGAAGTCGCACCGCCCGGCAAGGCCGCCGCCAAGCAGCTCCCCGCCAGCCCTGCGCCTGCACAGGCGCCGGCTGCTGCGCTGCCTCAGGTATTCACTTGGCAAGGGCCTGAGCAGGCCAAGGTTGGCGACAAGATCAGCCTGGCCTTCGACACAAAGGCCCCGCAGGGGGTGAGTGATATCGGCTTTCTGGTGGGGTTCGACCCGGCAGTACTGAAGGCGGTCGACGTATCCGAGGGCAGTTTCATGCAACAGGATGGCCTGCCAACCAACTTCACGCGCACCATAGACCAAGCCAGCGGGCAGATTCTGATTGACGTGAAAGGGGCCGTCGCCGGAGGGGAGGGGAGTGTGGTCACCATCACCTTTGAAGTGACGGCCGCCACCCAACAGTCCCCGGTCACGGTGAGCCGTATCAGTCTGTCCGGCGACAGCGGCGAGGCCTTGCCGTTCACCGCCCCGGCCACTCATTTCATTGCGGTGGCGCCATGAGCGCCCATCCCGACAAAGGGTTCACCTTGATCGAACTGCTGATCACGCTGGCGATCCTCGGCATTTTGGCAACGATGGCCTGGCCGATGGGGGAAATGGCCGTGCAGCGCAGCAAGGAACAGGAACTGCGTCAGTCCCTGCGTGAGATCCGTAACGGGCTGGATGCCTACAAGCAGGCAGTGGAGGAGGGACGCATTGCGCATTCGTTGATCAAATCCGGCTACCCGCCCTCGCTACAGGTGCTGGTGGAGGGCGTACCCGACGCCCACAGTGCAAACGGGAAAGGGCGCATATTCTTCCTGCGTCATATCCCGCGTGACCCGATGTCCGCCGCCGGCCCGGATATTCCGGATGAAGAGACATGGGGTACGCGCAGCTATGAAAGCAGTGCCGACCAGCCTGAAGCCGGCGATGATGTGTTCGACGTGTATTCCCTGTCCGGGGCCGTCGGCATGAATGGCATTCCCTATCGGAACTGGTAGGAGGTAGCGGCCATGCGAAAACAATCAGACAACGGTTTCACCCTGATCGAACTGCTGGTGGTCATGGCGATCATCGCCACCTTGCTCACCATCGCCGTCCCGCGGTATTTCAACAGCGTGGATAAATCCAGGGAGACGGTGTTGCACCAGAACCTGGCGCTGGTACGCGAAGTGCTGGATAAGTTCTATGGCGACAACGGCAGATATCCTGAACGACTGGAGGAACTGGTCAGCCGCAGGTATCTGCGCAAACTGCCGGACGATCCGTTCACCGGCGATGCCACGAGCTGGCTCATCGTCCCGCCTGACAGCGCGGATAAAGGCGGGGTGTTCGATATCCGGAGCGGCGCCCCCGGCACGGCTCGCGACGGCACGGCCTACAAGGACTGGTGATGAGGTTTTCCATGGACAATCCGATCGAAAGCAGCACCGGATGCCGGCAGTTTGGCTTTACCTATCTGATCCTGCTGGCGCTGATCGCCATCATGGGCGTGATGATGATGGCCGCCGGTCAGGTCTGGCATACCGTGCAACAGCGCGATAAGGAGCAGGAATTGTTGTTTGTGGGTAACCAGTTCAGGCAAGCACTCAACGGCTATTATGAGCACTCGCCGGAGCGAGCGCCGCGCTATCCGATGCAACTGGAAGATCTGCTGAAGGATCCGCGCTATCCTTCGACTCGGCGCTATCTGCGCAAGATATACAGGGATCCGATCAGTGGTAGCGATCAGTGGGGACTGGTGCGGGGGGCGGACGGCGAGATATACGGGATACACAGCCTGTCTGAAGAGATGCCGATAAAAAAAGGCAACTTCACCTTGGCCGACAAGAACTTTGAGGGGAAAGAACACTATGCCGACTGGGTATTCATGCCGATTCCCGGCCAGCGTATGGGGTATATGCAAGCGCAGTGATGCAAGATCATTGAAACACCTTGATAGCGGAGGCCAAAATGAGTGAGAAAAAACGCGTACTGATTGTGGAAGATCACACCCTGTTGCGGGTCGGCCTGCGGGCCTTGCTGGCTCAGGATCCGGATATCGAGATCGTGGGGGAGGCCGACAACGGCCACGATGCAGTGCAGATGATCGGTTCCCTGTCGCCACACCTGGTGCTGACCGATCTTTCCATGCCGGGCATGAACGGCATAGAAGCTATCGTTGACATCAAGCGGCGCTATCCGGACGTGCATGTGCTGGTGCTGACGGTGCACAAGACCGACGAGTACATCCATGAAAGCCTGCGTGCCGGTGCCGACGGCTACATTCTCAAGGATGCCACACACGACGAACTGCGCATCGCCATCCGTAGTGTATTGAATGGAAAGACCTATCTAAGTCCGGACATTTCAGCCAAGGTCATCAATGGCTACCTGGGGACGGACAAATCGACCACGCCGCTGAGCACATGGGACACGCTGACCCACCGCGAGCGGGAGGTGCTGAAGCTGGTGGCAGAAGGGCACCCGAACAAGTTCATCGCAGATTACTTCTGCCTGAGCATCAAGACGGTTGAGAAACATCGCTCCAACCTGATGAAGAAGCTCGATCTGCACAATGCTTCGATGCTGACGGCGTATGCGATAGAAAAAGGGCTGGTCGCTTCCTAAGCGGGGGGCGGCCGAGTCAGTTTGCTGCGCAAGCCCACGATGAGCGTAGCGTGACCCAGCCTTCTCGCTCCTGAGAGGTAGAGAAGGCGCCTCCCGACAGGGAAGTTCGCTCTTTGACCTCTGCGAATCTGAATTGTGGTTCCGCGCCTTGGTCAAGTTGTTTGTAGCCCGCATCCGCAAGGTCAACGCTGGGGCGGTCACCGATCACCAGATGTATCATGTCATCCGCCCAGTGCATGATGAACTGAATTCTGTCTGTATTCGAATACTTGGCGATGTTTTTGAATGCCGTTTCTATAATCCGGTAGATCTCGATTTTAAGGTGCGAGGGTATCATTCCCTCGGAGAGGGATATTTCGCGCTGGATCTGGATGTCAGGATGCAGATATTCAAACTCCCTGCAGAACCAATTGAGGGTAGGCAACAAACCGAGGTCGTCCAGGCTGGATGGCCGCAACTCGGTAGCGATACTGCGCACTTCCTGTATGGCTTGCTGTAGCACGGGAACCAGCGATGGCTGCTGGGGCGCATTGGCTGCCATCACCTTCAGTTCATTGCTTTCCACATTGATCTTTAGCGCACTCAGGGTCTGCGCCAGCCCTTCATGCAAATCGGTCGCGATCTTCTTTTTCCTCAATTCTTCGCTTTCAAGCAGACGCCGGGAAAGTATTTCAAGGCTAGCCGTGCGATCCCGTATGGTCTTTTGCTGGCTGTCTATTATTTTCTTGGCGTGACGCACAACGAAGACCAGGATGGCGTACAGGACCGCCAGGATGAACTCACCACCGATCAGGATTTGTAGCATGACACGATTGCTTTCCTCGATCACATGCCCCATGTCTGACTGGATGCCGAATATCCCGATGACAGGCGCATCCTGCGACTGACGGATAGGCACATGCGTCATGATCAGGCTGCCGGTTGCGTCGACGCCATTGCCCCAATTGAAGTCTTCATGCGCCAGCATAGAGCTGTCCATATTGCCGCTGGCAGCTGCCATGAGAGAAGAATCCGGCTGCAGGCTGGCATCCTTGGTATCGGCATGTGTCGAATACAACAAATTACCCTTACGATCGTATATATCAATGTCATCTACTGTCGTTCCTTGCGTCAGCCGATGAATTTTTTCCGCGAGGCGAGGCGGAATAGCAGCAGGATCAGCTTGCTGGTTCTGGACCGCATTGAGGTATGACGTCAGTTCAGCATTCACTGCATTCAGGGCTGTGGTTGCCACTGCCTGGTGATTCGTCTTGGCCAGATGCTCGATCCAGTTCATCGTCACTTGGCGGTAGAACAGGGTGAGTAGCGCCGCTGCGATAAAAATCACGATAAAGCTGGTCCACGAGTAAAAGCGCTGCAGTTTGAACATGACTTGCTGCCTATCCTTGAACAATACAGTTCGGAATGTGCACCACAACCGGATCACAAAACAACAGCGGTTTACTGTGTTGACTGTATCCGGATGAATATATTTTTGAAGGAAGCAGAAACGCTGATTTCGGGAAGGAGGCAGAAGCAAAGCAGCAGAAGAACCACCATGAAGATGCCTGAGGCAGAAAATCCTAAATTTGACATAATATACATTATGCGCATAATGTGCTTTTATGTCAGATGGCAAGGCCACCCTGAACATGGCTGCTATTTCAATTTAAACAGTCTGTTGAAATTCTGGCTGGTAGCAGCACCGACTTCTTCCACAGCTATGTTGCGCAGTCTGGCGATCTCTTCAGCCACATGTTTTACGAATGCCGGCTGATTGGTCTTGCCGCGATGCGGTGTCGGCGCAAGGTATGGCGAGTCGGTCTCGATGAGCATCTTGTCCAGCGGGATGTTCTGCGCGACTTCCTTGATGCTGGTCGCATTCTTGAACGTGAGGATTCCCGAGAACGAGATATGGAAGCCAAGATCAATGGCCGCCTTGGCCACGTCCAGGCTTTCAGTAAAGCAATGCATCACACCGCCGATCTCTCCGGCTTTTTCCTCGGCCATGATGCGCAAGGTGTCGACCGCAGCCGATCTGGTATGGATGATGAGCGGCCTGCCGCTTTCTCTGGCGGCGCGAATATGGGTACGAAACCGTTCCCGCTGCCATTCCAGATCGCCCGTCAGGCGGTAGTAATCCAGACCGGTTTCACCGATAGCGATGACTTTGGGATGCTGCGCCAATTTGACGAGATCGGCTTGGGTGGGCTCTTCATCCAACTCGTAGTCAGGATGAACGCCAACGGATGCATATAGATTGTCATGTCCCTCAGCCAGCGCCAGGACTTCGGGAAAACTGGCCAGCTCAACCGATACGCACAGCGCATGACTGACCTGATTCTCTTTCATGTTGGCGAGCAATACGTCCAGTTGCTCGCTCAAACCGGGAAAATTCAAATGGCAGTGGGAATCGATAAACATGATCAGCGACTGAATAGCTGACAATAGGACATCAGCAAGGATTCAAGAAAAAGTCTGGGATTAAGGGGATGGTAAGCCGCACGGCGCGCCGCCTGCAATTCCTTCTGGAACTGCAACAAGGCCGGTGTCGAGGTATTTTGCGCCAATTTCTCCAGCACTTTGAGTTGTTCCGGGAAATAGCGGACCGAACCAGCCAGCTTGGCCGAGACCAGATCATGGCTCCATTGCTGCAGGCAGTGAATGATGTGCACGGGAATACCGCGCTGCAACTTTTCCGCGACCGCCAGGGCATCCATTCGGGCAGGTTGGCGGATAGCCTCCAGCAGGGTTGCTCGCTCATCGGCGCCCTCGCCCGATTCCGCCCAATCCAGAGCCTGTAACGGTGCAAAACCGGTTTGCGCCAAAGCCTGTGCCGGGTCTTTGACGCCTTGTTGCGATAGCCAGTCCAAGCCGGCTTCCCTACTGGGGGTAGCCACCGGGAACGCCAGACAACGACTGAGGATGGTCGGCAGGAGTTGCTGGGGCTTGTGCGTCACCAGCAGAAACAGCAAGTTTTCAGTAGGCTCTTCCAGCGTCTTGAGCAGGGAATTGGCCGCATTGTTGTTCATGGCCTCAGCCGGATATACAACAACAACGCGATAGCCGCCCCGATGCGCCGAAAAATTGGAAAAGCCCGACAAGCCGCGGATTTGATCGACCGAGATCTCACGAGAAGGCTTTTTGCTCCCCGCTTTTGTTTCTGCTTCATCAGAGGTAGATAAGGCATCAGGCTGTACCAGACGAAAGTCCGGATGACTTTCCTGATCGAACCAGTGGCACGCGTCGCAATTTCCGCACGGCAAACCGTTCTCTTTGGGCGTGTCGCACAGCAGCGATTGTGCGAAATTCAATGCCAGATCCAGCTTGCCTATCCCTTGCGCACCTTTCAGCAATACAGCGTGCGGCAATCGGGCGCGCAAGTTGTGCAAGGCTTGCCAGGATTCAGTCTGCCACGGATAGAGTTGTTTCATATCAAATGGATGCAAGTATCTCTGCAAGCTGCCGCTGAACTTGCTGCAAGGACTTTTCTGCGCGTATCACTGCATAACGATCAGGATTTTTTGCGACTCTGGCCAGATATGCCTGACGGACCTTGTCGAAAAACTCCCCCTGTTCGCGCTCGAATTTATCCAGACTTACATTATTGGATAAGCGCTCCCTGGCGACCTCGATGGGAATGTCGAACAGCAAGGTGAGGTCGGGCTGCAGATCGCCGTGCGTCCATTGCTCCAGTTGCTCCAGCTTGGAGACCGGCACTCCCCTGCCCCCGCCCTGATAGGCAAAGCTGGCGTCGCTGAAGCGGTCGGAGATGACCCAAGTGCCGCGCTGCAGCGCGGGACGGATCACCTGCTCCACGTGTTCGCGGCGCGAGGCGAACATCAACATGGCTTCGGTTTCCGCATGCATGGGTTCATGCAACACCAGTTCGCGCAGTTTTTCCCCAAGCGGTGTGCCACCCGGTTCGCGCGTCACCAGCAGATCGATACCGCGCTCGCGCAGCCCGTTGGCGAACCATTCCAGGCCAGTACTCTTGCCTGCCCCGTCCACGCCTTCGAATGTGATGAATCGGGCTTTCTTCATTTTTTCAATTGATATTGTCTGACTGCCTGGTTGTGTTCGATCAGGCTGCGGGAGAAATGTGAACTGCCATCTCCTTTTGCCACGAAATACAGCTCCTTACCCAAAGGTGCCTGCATGACTGCCCGGATGGACTGCAAACCCGGCAATGCGATCGGTGTAGGCGGCAGGCCATAGCGAGTATAGGTGTTATACGGCGTATCCGCAGTCAGATCGCGACGCCGCAGATTGCCGTCGAAGGCGTCGCCCATGCCGTAAATGACGGTCGGGTCAGTCTGCAAGCGCATCCGTCTTACCAGTCGATTCAGGAATACGGTGGCAATCATGGGCCGGTCGCTGGCCTTGCCTGTTTCCTTTTCCACGATGGAAGCCAGAATCAAAGCCTCATAGGGTGATGCGAGCGGTGTCTGCGGATCGCGCTGTTGCCAGGCAGTATCAAGATGGCGCTGCAACGTCTGATAGGCTCGTTTGTATACCGCCAGATCGCTACTGCCGGTTGCAAAATAGTAGGTATCCGGGAAGAAAAGGCCTTCGGCAGCAGGTTCCACAGCACCGATGCGTTGCAGTAATTCTGCCTCCGTCAACCCGGCACTATCGTGCCGCAGCTTGGGCAACGCATCCAGCTGCTTGCGCAGATCCTTGAAGGTTATGCCCTCGATGATGCGGATCTGGATCAGACTCTGATCGGTTTTACCTTCGCTGATCATATCCAGCAGGTCGTATCTGGAAATGGGCTTATCCAGCAGATAGTTGCCGTACCTGATCTTCTTTGCTTTGCCGGTCACCCGCGCGAGTATGTTGAACGACCAAGCGCCATCCAGAATGCCGACTTGCTGCAATTTGGCTGTCGTGGCTTTCAGGCTGCTGCCCGGATCGATCTCGAACTCGATCGGCAACTTGCTCAAAGCCAGGTTGGAAAAGAGGTGATAACCTATCAATGACAGGCTCAGCGCCAGGGCCCCCAGCAGTAGCCCGATCTTGTTCTGTTTAGTTTTGCGCATCATTCAACCATGATTTGATTTCCAGGGAGATCCTCCGCTGGGTAAATTCTTTACCTTGCAAACGTGCCACAGGCCACAGGCCGAACACGCTGTTCACCAAAAACACTTCATCAGCCCGGAGCAGGTCGCTCATTCTCATTCTAGCGACCTCGCAATGAACTCCATTATTTTCAGCCCAGGCAAATACGCGATCACGCTGCACCCCTGCCACGCCACTTGCCGAGAGATCCGGGGTCGCCAGACTGCCATCAATCACGGCAAACAAATTGGAGCGGGTTCCAGATATGACGAAACCCTCTTCGTCTTCCAATAGCCCCTCAGGACTGCCGGCAGCCTGACACTCAGCTGCTGCAATGACGTTTTCCAAACGATTCAGATGCTTGATGCCCGCCAACCGAGGCTGGCGGGATAGTTTCAAATCACAGATATGGGGCGTAATCCCTGCGGAATAGTAGTCCGCGTCATACTCTGGCGCCGGATAAAAACCGACTACGCGCGTCGCATCAGCCTGCACCGCAGGCGCGTATCCACGCCCTCCCACACCACGCGTCACAATGATTTTCGCAACACCGCTGTCAGCCCCGGCCAGCTGTTTCAATTCATGCAGGAGGATATTTTCGTCGGGACATGCGATCTGCAAAGCACGGCAGTCATGATGCAGCTTTTCATATTGACGATGCCAACAAAATGGGCTTCCCTGTTGGATACGGAGTGTTCGAAACACGCCGTCGCCATAGGAAAGCCCACGATCTGCTACTGAAATGGTGTCAGCCGGTTTGCCGTTGACCAGCATCACGGTTCGGAAGGTTAAACCTTGCGGAACACCAGCGTGCCGTTGGTACCGCCGAAGCCGAAGTTGTTGTTCACCGCTACATCAATCTTCATGTCACGTGCTGAGTTGGCACAGTAATCCAGATCACATTCCGGATCCTGCTCAAAGATGTTGATGGTCGGCGGAGAAACCTGATTGTGGATCGCCAATACGCAGAACAGGGATTCGATACCACCCGCGCCGCCCAGCAAGTGTCCCGTCATGGACTTGGTGGAATTCACCACCAGGCTCTTGGCATGGTCTCCGAATGCGGCCTTGATGGCCTCGGATTCATTCTTGTCGCCCAGCGGAGTCGAAGTGCCGTGTGCATTGACGTACTGCACGTCGCTTGTATTGATGCCGGCATCACGCAAGGCATTGACCATACTGCGACGCGGACCGTCCATGTTCGGCGCCGTGATGTGGTAAGCATCTGCGCTCATGCCATAACCTGCTACCTCGGCATAGATCTTGGCACCGCGTGCCTTGGCATGCTCGTACTCTTCCAGCACCAGTACACCGGCACCTTCGCCCAGCACGAAGCCGTCGCGATCCTTGTCCCAGGGACGGCTGGCAGTCGCCGGGTCGTCATTGCGCGTAGACAGCGCACGAGAAGCTGCAAAACCGCCAACTGCCAAATGGCAAACTGTGGATTCGGCACCGCCGGCCAGCATCACGTCGGCATCACCATACTGGATCATGCGCATGGCCTCACCGATGCTGTGGGTGCCGGTCGTGCAGGCAGAAACCACGGCAAAGTTCGGACCGCGCAGACCAAACATGATGGATAGATTGCCGGAGATCATATTGATGATGGTTCCGGCAATGAAGAATGGGGATATCTTGCGCGGACCCGCGGCAAGATATTCACTTTCCGTCTGTTCAATGTTAGGCAGGCCGCCGATACCGGAGCTCACGCAGACGCCGATACGGTCTGCATTCGCTTCGGTCACTTCGATCCCGCTATCCTTGAACGCCTCTATTCCAGCAGCCATGCCCAGATGGATGAAGCGATCCATCCGTCGGGCATCCTTGGCCGGAACAAATTGTGTCACATCGAAATCCTTGACTTCGCCCGCTATCTGGCTGGCCAATGCCGAGGGATCGAACTGGGTGATTCGAGCGATCCCCGACTTGCCTGCCACGATGTTTTGCCAGGTTGCGCCCACTCCGTTACCGACGGGAGTGAACGCCCCAAGGCCGGTCACTACGACTCTACGCTTAGTCAAACTGAACTCCGATGAGATTTAGGAATGATTGGAAATTACTTGGAATGTGCGTTGACGTAGTCCAGCGCTTGCTGAACGGTCGTGATCTTTTCTGCGTCTTCGTCAGGGATTTCAACGCCGAATTCTTCTTCCAGCGCCATCACCAGCTCAACGGTGTCCAGAGAATCTGCGCCCAGATCGTTCACGAAGGACGATTCGTTCTTGATTTCGGATTCGTTCACGCCCAATTGTTCTGCGACGATTTTTCTAACGCGTTGTTCGTTGTTGGACATTTGTAGTGCTCCCATTAAGTTAAAGTATAAAAAGCGCGGGCATTCTACCAAACTCGCGCCGAATTCCAAACTACCGCTTACTCCATGTACATGCCGCCATTGACGTGCATTGTTGTACCCGTGATATAGGCTGCGCCGGGGCCAGCCAGGAAAGCTACGGCAGCCGCAATGTCCTCCGGTTTGCCCAGTCGTTTCAGCGGCACATGCTCGACCAGTTTGGCACGTTGCTCTTCACCTAGTGCCTGTGTCATATCAGTATCGATGAAACCCGGTGCAACGCAGTTCACTGTCACGTTGCGACTGCCAATCTCCTGCGCCAAGGACTTGGTGAAACCGACCATGCCTGCTTTGGAAGCAGAATAGTTGGTCTGCCCAGAATTGCCGCTACTGCCCACCACTGAAGAAATGTTGATGATGCGACCGGCACGCGCCTTCATCATTGCGCGCAGCACGGCGCGCGACAGGCGGAACACGGACTTGAGGTTGGTCGTCAATACGTCGTCCCACTCCTCTTCGCTCATGCGGGCCAGCAGGTTGTCCTTGGTGATGCCTGCATTGTTGACCAGGATGGAAACTTCGCCGAACTGCTTGCGCAGTGCATCAAGCACTTGCTCGACCTGGGCAGCGTCATTCACGTTCAGCGCCAATCCGGTTCCAGTCACGCCTGCGGCAGCCAGATATTCGCTGATGGCTTGCGCGCCTTTGTCACTGGTTGCCGTACCGATCACGGTTGCGCCCTGCTTGCCCAATTCCAGCGCGATAGCCTGGCCGATGCCGCGTGAAGCGCCGGTCACCAGCGCGATCTGTCCTTGCAGTGTCATATCTTCCCCTTATGCGAGTGCGGCCAAAGCAGCCTTCAGTGCTTCGCCGTCGTTGATTGCCATAGCCTGCTGATTGGTGTCGATGCGCTTGTTCAGTCCTGCCAGCACCTTGCCCGGCGCGCATTCCACGTTGTGCGTGATGCCCAGTTTACCGAATGCCTGCACCGTCTCGACCCAGCGCACCGGCGAATACAGCTGACGAACCAGTGCATCCTTGATCTTTGCGGCATCACTGTAAGCTGCGACATCGGCGTTGTGCAGAACCTGCACGGATGGTGTATTGACCAGGACATTCTCCAGATAGGCACGCAGCTTGTCGGCCGCCCCCGTCAGAAGACTGCAATGGGACGGAACACTCATCGGCAACATCAACGCGCGCTTGGCACCCTTGGCCTTGGCCAGCTCCATACCGCGCTCGACGGCGCTGCGGTTACCTGCGATCACCACCTGCCCGGGAGAGTTGTAGTTCACCGCCTCCAGTACTTCGCCCTGCGCACCTTCGGCGCAAACAGCGCGTACGGCCTCATCATCCAGGCCGAGAATCGCGGCGATACCACCCACGCCTTCCGGCACTGCTTCCTGCATGCATTGCGCGCGGTAGCGCACCAATGGCAAGGCATCAGCGAAACTCAATGCCCCCGCTGCGACCAACGCGGTGTATTCACCCAGGCTGTGGCCTGCCATCATTGTCGGCTGTGAGCCATTTTGCGATTGCCAGGCACGATAGACCGCCACGCCGGCTGTCAGCATGACGGGCTGCGTGTTCACTGTCGCATTCAGGTCCGCATCCTCTCCTTCGGTGACCAGTTGCCACAGATCCTGTTTCAGCACATCCGAGGCTTCAGCGAAGGTGTCGCGAACGGCGGAAAAATCGGCATAACCGTTCATCATGCCGCGCGATTGGGAACCCTGACCGGGAAATACGAAAGCGAATTGAGTCATATATATGTCCTACCACTTGATGAGCATCGCGCCCCAGGTGAACCCGCCACCTATGGCTTCGATGAGGATGTTCTGCCCTGCCTTGATGCGCCCGTCGCGAACTGCCACGTCCAGCGCCAGCGGAATTGAGGCCGCCGATGTGTTGCCGTGCATGGCGACTGTCTGCACCACATTCTCCATGGACATGCCCAGCTTCTTGGCGGTCGCTTCGATGATGCGGATATTCGCCTGGTGCGGCACCAGCCAATCGATATCCGAACCAGTCAGCTTCTGATCCTCCAAAAGCTCTTCAACGACATCACTCAATGCATTGACTGCAAACTTGAATACCGACTTCCCATCCATCGAGATTTTGGGATCGGCCTTGAGCAATTCGCGATGACGGCCATCAGCGTGCAGTTTGCCGACCACAATGCCGGGCTCTTCAGAAGCACGCAACACCACCGCCCCTGCACCATCTCCGAACAGCACGCAGGTGGTGCGATCATTCCAGTCAAGCATGCGCGACAGCACCTCGGCACCGACGACCAGCGCCGTCTTGGCTTGGCCGCCACGGATGTACAGATCGGCTGTATTCAAGGCAAAGACGAAGCCGCCGCAAACCGCCTGCATGTCGAATGCAGGGGCGCCGTTGCGAATGCCCAGCTTGTCCTGCAGCACGCAAGCCGTGCTTGGGAAAGGCATATCCGGAGAGGTCGTGGCGACAATGATCAGGTCGATCTCGTCAGCAGAAATACCCGCCGCTTCGATTGCCTTCAGGCTGGCCTGACAGGCCAGATCGCTGGTCAATTCTCCTTCTGCCGCCACATGGCGCTCGGAGATACCACTTCGGGTAAGGATCCAGTCGTTCGAGGTTTCGACCATCTTTTCGAGATCGAAGTTGGTCAGTGTTTTGGCCGGCAAACAGCTGCCGGTACCGATAATTTTGGAATAAGTCTTCAAGCAACCTCCCCTTCATTGGCCTGGCGCGCGTTATGCCATTTTTCCACGTGCTCGCTAATGTGCTCCAGCATACCACCCCGAGCTTCCTCGGCAGCGCGCTCGATCGCGCACTCAAATGCAAAAGCATCTGCCGAGCCATGACTCTTGACTACGATCCCCTTCAACCCGAGAAAACTGGCGCCGTTATAGCGGCGGTGATCCAGACGGTGTTTGAAAGCCTTGAGGACCGGCAAAGACACCAGGGCCGCGATCTTGGTCAGTGCGTTACGACCGAAGCCCTCTTTCAGGAAGCCACCCATCATCTTGGCTACACCTTCAGCGGTCTTGAGTGCGACATTACCCACGAACCCGTCGCACACCACCACATCGGTGACGCCCTTGAAGATGTCGTCACCCTCGACGTTGCCATAGAAGTTCAAGTCGCTGGCCTGCAGCAACTCGCCAGCCTTTTTGACAGTCTCGTTGCCCTTGATGTCTTCGCTGCCGATATTCAGCAGACCGATAGTCGGATTTTCTTTATGCTCGAGCGCGGTGACCAGCGTGCTGCCCATCAAGGCGAACTGCAGCAGATGCTCGGCGGTGCAATCGACATTCGCCCCCAGATCGAGCATGCACACCTGACCGGAATGTGTGGGCAAATATGAGGCGATGGCTGGACGATCAATACCCGCCAGCGTCTTGAGGACATAACGCGCGGTCGCCATCAGCGCCCCTGTGTTGCCGGCGCTGACGCACGCGGAAGCCTCGTTGCTCTTCACCAGATTGATGGAAACCCGCATGGACGAGTCCTTCTTGCCGCGCAAAGCGGACTGCGGCTGCTCATCCATACCAACCACTTCGGTGCTGTGATGAATACGCAGATTCTTGCGGTCGCAAGGAACACCAAGCTTGTCGAGCTCGGACTGGATCGCATCAGTCAAGCCGACCAATACGATAACATCGTCCGCATGTTTGTCGAGATAGGCCATCGCAGCCGGCACCGTAACGGAAACCCCATGGTCGCCGCCCATGGCATCAATGGCAATTGTGACGCCCATCAGTTACCCCCAAATACAAAAAAAGGTCGAACGCAAGCCATCCCCAGTATATGGGGATGGCTAGACAACTTGAACAAGGCGCTTATTCGGATTTGGTATTGACGACCTTCTTGCCACGATAGTAGCCGCTTGGGCTGATATGGTGACGCAGATGCGGTTCGCCTGTAGAAGGCTCGATAGCCAGTGCAGGTGCTGTCAGGAAGTCGTGTGAACGATGCATCCCGCGCTTGGATGGGGTCTTTTTGTTTTGTTGAACTGCCATGATTACTACTCCTCGAAAAAACCTACTTAAAATTTATTCTTCAATTGGGCCAACGCAGCGAATCGATCGTCAGCCTTCCCAAAACTGTTGCTTGCCAGCTCACAAGAGCCTTCGTCATGCCTGGGGGCAAAAGGCAAAGAGAGCAGAATCTCTTCCTCGATCAGATCAAGGATATCCAGCTCTTTGCTGGCCTCTATCCCGTCGACCTCATCCGAAGCATCGTCCTGCATCAGATCTTCGCCCTCCAGCAACTGCAGCCTTGAAGCAATATCCAGCGGATGATCCATCTCTTCCAGACAGCGCTGGCAACGTAAATGACAGATCCCGCTTATATCCAGTAGCAGGAAAAACTTGCCATCCGCTTGCATCCCTCGCACGGTATATCGAATCAAACCCTCGGAATTGGCCAGCAATTCAGTCAATCTCGGCAGCTCGGAAACAGCGATTTCCCCGTTCAAAGTCTTGCCGTTACGGGCGAATTCGGTGCTGTCGATCAAAGGCCGTGCAAACATGAGGCGCGCATGATATATATTCCCCCCTCCCCTGTCAAAGACACCGCGCAAGGAACATCTTGAATTCCCAGTCACTTGTTTTGGCTTCGACTTCTATATATAGGAGTCAGCTGCTGTCAGTTCTGCAAATCCCATTCCTGACCGACTCGCCCGACGTCGACGAAACGCCGCTTCCGGGCGAGGATGCGAAGCAAACCTCATATCGACTGTCCCGCCTGAAAGCGGAAGCTGTCAGCGCGCGCCATCCTGATGCCTTGATCATAGGCTCCGACCAGGTCGCCCTGCTGGATAACGAGCAGCTCGGCAAACCCTTGACCCATGACAATGCCGTGCGCCAGCTCCGTTCCATGCGCGGCAAGACGGTTACCTTTTACACAGCATTGAGCTTGCTCAATGCCCGTACAGGCAATATACAGACTGAGGTCGTCGAAACGCGGGTCACCTTCCGGAATGTCGATGACCAGCAGATCGAGAACTATCTGCTTAAAGAACAGCCTTATCATTGCGCCGGTAGCGCGAAATCCGAGGGGCTGGGTATCGCGCTGATCCAACGCATCGAAGGGAACGACCCCAACGCCTTGATCGGCTTGCCGCTGATCGCATTGATCAACATGCTTGAAAAACAAGGCATTAAGATAATCTGAAGCAACATGGCAGAATTTTTTCATTGCGAGCCCATACGCTTTCTGTTATTAAAGCGCGCTTGAAATTTCAGCCCAACTTGGAGATACACGCAATGCCAGTACAAGCGAATAAGAACACCGCCCCGTACAAACCCAAAAAGGGCGAGGCTTACATGAGCGCCAAACAGCTGGAGCATTTCCGCTCTGTGTTGGCTGGCCTGAAGCTCGAACTGAGCCAGGATATTGACCGCACCGTGCATACCATGCAGGACGAGGCGACCGTATTTGCCGACCCCAATGATCGCGCAACACAGGAATCCGACATGAGCCTGGAATTGCGTAGTCGTGACCGCGAAAGAAAATTGATCAAGAACATCGACAAGATGCTGGCGCGTATCGATTCGGGCGACTATGGATATTGCGATAATTGCGGCGTAGAGATCGGATTGAACCGATTGGAAGCACGTCCAACCGCAACCCTTTGCATCGATTGCAAGACACTGGACGAGATTCGCGAAAAACAAGTAGCCAAGTAAGTTATGGCTGCAAATGAAAGACCGGCCTGAACAGCCGGTCTTTTTATTTACAGGCCACTCAACACCTTGATATGCGCGGTTGCGCTACGCCCAAGCGCATGCAACTCATATCCACCTTCCAGTACAGATACGATGCGCGCTTTCGCATGATGCGCAGCGACACGTTTGATCTGCTCAGTCACCCAAATGTAATCAGCCTCCACCAGCCCGATGGAAGACATATCATCCTCACGGTGCGCGTCGAATCCAGCCGAGACAAATATCAACTCCGGCTCGAACGCCTCCAAAACTGGCAACCAGCCTTCCGTCACCGCACGTCTAAACCCCGCCCCATCCGTACCCGCCGCTAGTGGCACGTTCACGATATGCGGCAACTGTGTTTCGGCACCACTGTAGGGATAGAACGGGTGCTGGAAGGTCGAACACAACATGACACGAGGCTCGTCCCTGAAGATATCTTCTGTGCCATTGCCGTGATGGACATCGAAATCGACAATGGCCACGCGCGCCAGGCCGTGCGCTGCCAGCGCGTGGGCCGCACCGACTGCAACATTATTGAAGATGCAGAACCCCATCGCCTCGCCTCTTTCCGCGTGATGCCCAGGTGGCCGCACATTGCAGAAAGCATTCTCGACCTTGCCCGCCATCACCAGATCGACCGCCATCACCACCGCCCCGGCAGCACGCAGCGCTGCAGGATAGGTATAAGGGTTCATCAAGGTGTCACCATCGAGTGAAATGATGCCGTCCGTCGGCGCTGCCGCAATGATCGAATCGATATATGCCGCATCATGCACGCGCAGCAATTGTTCGCGCGTAACTTCCGGGGCGTCGTGATGTTGCAGGTAACTGTATAGTCCGGAAGCGATCAGCTGATCCTCGATGGCGTGCAGGCGTGCCGGGCATTCCGGATGATGCCCCCCCATGTCGTGCTTAAGGCACAAAGGATGGCTGATATAAGCGGTCTGCACATCGATCTCCAGTCGTGTATCGCGTAAATGTCGGTGCTATCATAACGCTCGCCAGATATACCTCCAACCCACCTCGACCGCCATCATGAGCCAGCATTACCTCAACCCGCTGTTCGCCCCCAAGTCCGTCGCCGTGATCGGCGCCAGTGAGCGCCCCGATTCAGTCGGCCAGATCGTCTTTCAGAACATGCTGGAGGGCGGATTCAAGGGCGAGCTATATCCGATCAATGCCAAGAGTGAGCAGATACAGGGACAGCGCGCCTTCCCTTCCATCGCCAGCATCGGCAAGCCGGTGGATCTGGTCGTGATCGCGACACCTCCCCAAACAGTCCCCGGCATCATCGAAGAATGCGGCATCCACGGCGTCAAGGCTGCTGTCATCATCACGGCGGGGTTTGGCGAAACCGGTCATGAAGGCATCGCCCTGGAAAAGCAGCTGCTGGAAAATGCCCGGCGCTATGACATCCGCCTGATCGGCCCCAACTGTCTGGGCATCATGCGCCCCTCTCTCGGCCTGAATGCCACTTTCAACAAAGGTGCAGCCAATACCGGCAATATCGCCTTTGTCTCACAGTCCGGTGCGCTGTGCACTGCCATTCTGGACTGGGCGCAAAGCAACGATGTGGGATTTTCCAGCGTTGTTTCCATGGGCTCTTCAACGGATGTCGACTTCGGCGAAATCCTCGATTTCCTGGTGTCCGACGCCAAGACCCACAGCATCCTGATGTACATCGAAGGCATCCGCGATGCGCGCACCTTTATGAGCGCGCTGCGCGCCGCCGCCCGC
The DNA here is from genome assembly GCA_028687425.1 of Sideroxydans sp. Lineage (GTDB taxonomy): Bacteria > Pseudomonadota > Gammaproteobacteria > Burkholderiales > Gallionellaceae > Sideroxyarcus. The sequence goes on along the minus strand of JAQUAD010000017.1, from coordinate 4,138 downwards.
ATCAAACCGGTGATCCTGGTCAAGGTCGGTCGCCATGCCGCCGGCTCCAAAGCCGCCATGTCGCATACCGCCTCCCTGGTCGGTGCGGACGATGTGTTCGATGCGGCGGTGAGTCGCGTCGGCGTGGTGCGCGTGCAGACCGTCACCCAGCTGTTCACCGCAGCGCGTGCGCTTTCCTGCGGCTTCAAACCGGTCGGCAACCGGCTGGCCATCGTCACCAACGGCGGTGGGCCGGGCGTGATGGCGACCGATCGCGCAGTCGACCTTGGCCTCAACATCGCCGAGCTGTCCGACAGCACCATCGAGTACCTGAACCAGCATCTGCCTGCCAACTGGCCGCACAGCAACCCGGTGGACATCATCGGCGATGCGCAGGCGGATCGTTATCATCATGCCGTGAAAGCCTGCCTGGAGGACGAAAACGTGGACGGCGTGCTGGCCATCCTCACGCCGCAGGCGATGACCAAACCGCTGGAATCAGCCGAAGCCTTGATCGAACTGGGCAACAGCCACAGCAAACCGCTGCTGACCTGCTGGATGGGCGAAATGCAGGTGGGTGAATCCCGCAAGGCGTTCACTAAAGCGCATCGTCCCCACTTCCGCACGCCCGAACCTGCGGTTGAAGTGTTCTCGCACCTATCCGCTTACTACCGCAACCAGAAGCTGCTGATGCAGATGCCCGGGCCGTTCTCGCATCATATCGAGCCGGATGTGGAGAGTGCGCGTCTGATCATTGAGGGTGCGATGCAGGAACGTCGCAAGGTATTGAGCGAGATGGAATCCAAGGCATTGCTGTCCGCCTTCCATATACCGGTCGCCCGCACCATGGTTGCCCACACCGGCAATGAGGCGCTGCTCATCGCCCAGCAGCTCGGCTATCCGGTAGCGATGAAGGTCAACTCGCCGGACATCTCGCACAAGAGCGATGCCGGCGGCGTCATGCTCAACCTGCGCAATGCGCATGAGGTACGTGCGGCTTACCAGCACATCATCGACAATGTGAAACTGAACCGCCCGAATGCGACAGTGGACGGCATCTCCATCGAACCGATGATCGTCAAACCCAACGGGCGCGAGCTGATGATAGGCGTGACCAGCGACCCGGTGTTCGGGCCTGTCATCACTTTCGGCGCAGGCGGCACGGCGGTCGAGATCATGGGCGACCGCGCTGTCGCCCTGCCGCCGCTGAACCGCTTCCTGGTCAAAGAACTGATACAGGAAACGCGCATCTCGAAGATGCTGTGCGCATTCCGCAATCTGCAACCGGCCAACATCGAAGCACTGGAAGATGTATTGCTGCGCGTCTCGGAAATGGTGTGCGAACTACCGCTGCTCAAGGAGATGGACATCAATCCACTGATCCTGGACGAGAACGGCGCACTCGCCGCCGACGCACGCGTGGTCGTGGAATATCGCCAGCCCAGTTCGGACCGCTATGCCCACATGGCCATCTACCCATATCCCACCCATCTGGTGACACAGTGGCAACTGGCCGACGGGACCGACATCGTGATCCGCCCGATACGCCCCGAAGATGCCGAACTGGTAAAACGATTCGTGCACGACCTGTCGGAAGAGTCCAAATACTTCCGCTTCATGAACAGCGTGCAGGAACTGACGGAAGAGATGCTCGCGCGCCTCACCCAGATCGATTACAGCCGCGAGATGGCGCTGGTTGCCGTCAGCAGCGAAGAAGAGCCCGAGACCGAATTGGGCGTGGCACGCTACTCCATCAATCCGGATGGCGAAACTTGCGAGTTCGCGCTGGTGGTTGCCGACAAGGTGACAGGCAAGGGACTGGGACAGAAGCTGCTGGTGTCATTGATGGAAGCGGCACGCTCCATCGGTCTGGCGACCATCGAAGGTGAGGTGCTGAGTCACAACCACAACATGCTCAAACTAATGAGCCGGCTGGGTTTCACCGCCAAGCCGAGCAGCGAAGATCCCGGCATCATGAAGGTCAGCAAGCGGCTATAAATTTAGCTCGCTTGCGGGCGTTGCGCTTCCAGCCATGAGGTCCACTCATCCATCCCCTCGCCACTGACCGCGGACAGACGGATGATGCGGATGTCCGGATTGACGCGGCGTGCATAGGCTTCAGCTTGTTCCACATCGAAACTGAGATACGGCAACAGGTCGCACTTGTTGAGCAGCATCAGCTCTGCGGCGCGGAACATGTCGGGATATTTGAGCGGTTTGTCCTCGCCTTCGGTCACCGACAGCACCACCACCTTGGCGAACTCCCCCAGATCGAAACCGGCCGGACACACCAGATTGCCCACGTTCTCGATGAACAGCATGCCGCCATCCGGGCATGGCAGTTCCGCCAAGGCGCGCTCCACCATCTGCGCATCCAGATGACAGCCCTTGCCGGTATTGATCTGCACGGCTGACACGCCGGTCGCACGGATACGGTCTGCGTCCTGCTCGGTCTGCTGGTCGCCTTCGATGACGGCCAAGGGATAACGCCCTGTCAGCGTCTGCAACGTGCGCACCAGCAAGGTGGTCTTGCCGGAACCGGGACTGGAAACCAGGTTCAACGCAAGAACGCCGTGCCGTGCGAAATAATCGCGATTAGCCTGCGCATGCTGATCGTTCTTGTGCAGGATGTCCTGCTCCAGCTTCACGATGCGCTGGCTGTCTTCAGCGACCTTGGCTTCCACACGATGCAACTTGAAACTGACCGGCGCCTTCGGTTTGTTCAACGGCTTCCTGCCGCGTATCAGCACCTCATCCGAACCACATCCGCACGTCAGACACATCACGCCACCTCCAGCTCTTTCACGCGCATCGCATCGCCGGCGACCAGCTGCAAACCGTAATTACCGCATCGCGGACACGCGTCATACACATTCTCGATCTCGGCCTCATGGCCGCATTTCCGGCACAGTCCCCTACCCGGCGTGTCGATGATCTCCAGTCGCGCGGCTTCGGCGACACTGCCTTGCATTGCTGCAGTGAAGCAGAAACGCATCGCCTCCTGCTCCACGCACGACAAGCGACCGATCTCCAGCCACACCGTCTTTACTCGCGAGAATCCCTGCTCCAACGCCGCCTGCTCTATGATCTCGCGCACGCTCTGCGCCAATGACATCTCGTGCATCAGCACACCTCCAGAGATTCAAGGCTACGCGCCAGCCAGTCACTCAAAAATGCAGCGGCTTGCTCCAGATTGTCCGATGCTTCTGGACTCAGCCCGTCACCCAGTTCGAAACCATAGCCACGGATGCCCAGCACATGGCATTGCGGCAGCTTCTCTTCATAGACCTGTTGGAAGGTATGCAACAGCGCGGCAGGCGATTGCGCATGGCTGGAATAACTGTGGTCGTGTGCTGCCTTTATTTCTGAAAAATGGAAAGGCGGCTCGCATGAGACATCCGCATCCAGGAACACGACCTGACTACGCCCGAGCAGATCTGCCGCATGCTCCACCTGCAACTGAAAGTCCTCCAGACATTCCACTGTATCTGGCGCACCTTGCTGGATGTGCCTCAACAACAAAGGCCCCAGCGCATCGTCCCCGCGCGATTCATTGCCGACAGCGAAGAGCAGGACAGGCGCGACCATCACACCAGTGTTGCGCAGACGCCGTCTGAACCGCGTGACAACTTGTCGATCTGCTCACCCTCGGCATTCAGCAACTCCACTTCCAGCGGCATTTTGCCCAAGGCATGGGTCGCGCAAGACAGGCAGGGATCGAAAGCGCGGATGGCAACCTCGATATGGTTGAGCAAGCCTTCGGTGAGCTTCTTGCCGTCTATATATTGTCGTGCCACCTGACGTATGGACTCGTTCATCGCCTGATTGTTATGCGTCGTGGAGACGATCAGGTTGCAGCGCACGATCTGGTCGTTCTCGTCCACACGGTAATGATGGATCAATGTGCCGCGCGGCGCTTCGATGACGCCGACCCCGCGTTCCTGTCGTTCTCCGATGTTGACCAGGTCCGTCCCTTGTAAGTCCGGGTCATGCAGGATGTCGCGTATCAGCTCTGCAGCATGCAGCATCTCTATCATGCGCGCCCAGTGGAAGCCCAGCGTGGCCTTGGCAGCCTTGCCATCCTCAAACGCCATGAATGCCTGGCGATGCGCTTCGGCCAAAGGGGTGGAGATAAAGTCACACTGCGTCACCCGCGACA
>JAQUAD010000067.1 GCA_028687425.1 Sideroxydans sp. | reverse complement strand
AGAGGCTGACCGGCCAGTTCGATCTCGAAGGTGATATTGCGCTGACGGTCATTGCGGTCGATCTGCGCCGGGCCGCTCTCCATGCTCAGCGTCGCCACATTTCCCAGCAACACCGGACCATGCGCACCCTGCACGACCAGACGCTCCAGCAGCGCCAGATCCTGGCGCGCATCGTCCTGTAATTTGACGATGATGGGCAACTGCCGGTCCGGCAGATTCAGTTTCGCAAGCGACTGGTCGTAATCGCCGTTGGTCGCCACGCGCAGCGTCTCGGCGATCGCCGCCGTGGTCACCCCCAGATCAGCCGCCCGGGCAAAGTCGGGGCGCGCCACGATCTCAGGCCGCAAGATGCTGGAATTCGACACCACATTGCCGATGCCTGGAATCGTGCGCAGATCTTGTCCTACTTTCAGCGCATGCTCCGCCAGCAGTTCATTGTTCTCGCTGGTCAGCACCAGTTGGTGCTTGTCAGAAGAGGAGCCCAGCCCGACCTTCACACGCACGCCCGGCAACGCACGCAATGCCTCGCGCAACTCATCTTCGATCATTTGCTTGCGCGGTCGCGCGTCACGCGATTTGAGCTGGATGGACAAGGTCGCCTTGCGGGCTTCTGGCGCTCCCGAAGGCTCGAATGCATTGCCCCCAGCCGCACCGCCGCCGATCGCGGTGTATACCAGTATCACATTGGGGTTCTGCATCACGATTTCGCGTGCCTGCTCGGCCAGCGCGTAGGTCTGTTCGAACTTGCTACCCGGCGGAAGCGTGAGCGACACCTGCGACTGCGACTGGTTATCCTTGGGCTGGAAGGCTGTCGGCAACGTGCCCGCCAGGGCGAACGAACCCACGAAGAAGATGGCGGCGGCAGCCATGGTGGTCTTGCGGTTAGCCAGACACCATTCCGCCCACTTCAGGTAGAAGTTGATCCAGCCCGGCGTCTCATGGGCGATACGCGGACGCAGGAAATAGGCCGACATCATCGGTGTCAGCAGGCGCGCCACCACCAGCGAGAACAGCACCGCCACGGCTGCCGTCCAGCCGAACTGGACGAAGAACCTCCCCGGCACGCCGCTCATGAATGCCGTCGGCAGGAACACCGCCACCAGCGTAAAGGTCGTGGCGATCACCGCCATGCCGATCTCGTCCGCCGCCTCCATCGCCGCATCGTAGGGCGACTTGCCCATCTCCAGATGACGCATGATGTTCTCGATCTCGACAATGGCATCGTCCACCAACACCCCCACCACCAGCGACATCGCCAGCAAGGTCACCATATTGATGGTGAACCCGAACAGATACATGCAGGCGAAGGTCGGGATGATCGCCAGCGGCAATGCCGTGGCGGCCACGATGGTTGCGCGCGCATTGCGCAGGAAGAACACCACCACCAGCACCGCCAGCGCAGCACCCTCGAAGATCATCTCCATCGACCCCTGGTAGGCTTCGCGCACGGTTTCCACCGTCGTGAACACCAGTTCGGTCTGAATATCCGGTCGGTCTTCCTGCAAGCCTGTCAAAGCCTTGCTCACGCCGTCCGCCACCGAGACATCGCTCGCTCCCAGCGAACGGATCACCTCGAAACCCACCACCGGTTTGCCGTTATGCAGCGCCGCCGTGCGACGCTCGGCGATGGTGTCGCTCACATCGGCAACCTGCTCCAGCCGCACGCTGCGGCCATCCTTCAGGCCGATCTCGATCTGCGCCAGTTCCTCTGCCGTCCTGACGGTCGCCAGCGTACGCACCGATTGTTCCAGACCGCCCAGATCGGTTCTGCCGCCGGGCGCTTCCTGCTGGATCTCCTTCAAACGCGAAGACACCTCCGCCGCGGTGAGATTCAAGGCCAGCAACTTCACCGGATCGAGCTCCACGCGCACCTGGCGCGTCACACCGCCCACGCGATTGACTGCACCCACGCCTTTCACGCCCAGCAGCAACTTGGCCATGTTGTTGTCCACATACCATGACAACTCCTCTTCGCTCATGCTGGGTGCAGTGATGGTATAGGTCAACAGCGGCTTGCTGCTCATCTCTACCTTGTTGATCGCCGGGTCGAGCATCTCGCGCGGCAGATCGCTGCGTATGCGCGACACGGTCGAGCGCACATCTTCCAACGCCTCGCGCGAATCGCGCTCCAGCCGGAATTCGGCGGAAATGACCGCACTGCCGTCTTTCACCTGCGTATAGATATGTTTCAGGCCCTGCGCGCTGGCCAGCGCGTTCTCGATCTTGCGGGCGACCTCGGCTTCCATCTGATCGGGCGATGCGCCCGGCAGAGAGGCCGTCACCGTGATCATCGGCAGATCGATGTCGGGGAACAACTGGATTTTCATCGCCTTGAAGGCAGCGATCCCCATGAAACCCAGCAGTGCAAAGCCGAGCAGCGCCGGAATGGGATTACGTATGGACCACGCGGAAATATTCATGCTTATTCCTTGACCACTTGCACCAGATCACCTTCGGTCAGGAAAGGCCCGCCGCTCTCGACCACGGCCTCGCCCGACTTCAAGCCCTGCACGATCTCGACGCGCGCACCTTTGCGCTGCCCGGTCTTGACGGCCCTTTCGTGTACGCGCCCCGCCGCATCGACAGCCAGCACATAGGTCAGATCGCCCCGCTGCATGATCGCGGTCGCGGGCAGATACTGCACTTTGCGCATCCCCTTGATGTCGAGTGTGCCGCGTGCGAATGCACCGGCGATGACATCGCTGCTGTCGTCCAGCGCAACCAGGGCATAGCCGTAGCGGGTGCGCGCATCGACCGACGGCGAGATCGCGCGTACCGTTCCGGACAGACTGCGCCCGCCTGACAGCGTCACCCGCACTTTCATGCCGCGGCGCAAGCGCATCAGTTCGTCGGCAGTCAGTTCGGCGCGCCACTCCAGACGGCCCTTGCGGATCAGGCGGAACAATTCCACGCCCGGCTGCGGCATCGAGCCGACATTAGCGCTGGTGGAGGAGATCACACCATCGTCCGGCGCGAGGATCTTGCCTTGCGGCGCACCATCGCCTTCACGGCGGATCGCATTGTCCAGCGTCGCCAGTACCTCTCCACGCTTCACTTGATCGCCGATGCTCACTTTCACTTCCGCGATACGCACACCCTGCAACTGCGAACCAATGATGGCCTCCTGCCATGGCAGGATACTGCCGTTGGCGGACAAGGTCTCCGCCCACTTGTCTTCGCGCAGCACCGCTGTCCGCACAGTCAGCGCCGGCCGTCCCGTGACGGCAGTCGCGGTCTCTTCCGCAACGCTGTTGCCCATCATCCACATCGCACTGCCGCCCAGCGCCAGCGAAGCCAGCATCAGCTTGATGAGCAGTGGTTTGTTGTCGAGGATTCGTGTCTTCATCATGTGCTTTCCTTTTTCGATCCGTTGCGCCGCTTCCGTTCACCCGCAATCAATGTGCGGGCTTGCTCCACCAATCGTTCCACCAGCCGCTCGCGTGCCGGCAACCCTTTCGTCAACTGCGGCGCATACGCTTCGACGGCATTGCGCCCGCCATGCAGATAGACCGTGGCCATGCCGACCAGACTGAACGCCAATTGCTGGACATCATCGTCCGGCGTTGCCAGACCGAGTTCGCGGCACAGCAAGGCCAGCAGATTCTCGTGGTTGGGCTGGAAGGCCCGCACCATGGCATCGCCCAGCACGCCGCTGGGGTCGCCTTCCTCGCGCGCATGCAGCCGCATGAACTGTTTCAGCATGGGATCGTCTTCCGCCTCCGGCGGGAACAGCCAGATATACAGGGCGCGCAGACCTTCGGACATAGAGACCTGCGCCACATCCAGCGCGGCGAAGGTATTGCATTCGTTCAGGAAGGGCAGGCGGAACACTTCGCGGTACAGTTCCGCCTTGTCACCGAAGTGGTAGTGGATGGAGGCGAGATTGACCTCTGCCCGGCGCGCGATCTCGCGCGTGGTCGCCGCCTTGAAACCGACCTCGGCAAACACCTCGGTCGCCGCCTGCAACAAGCGCCAGCGCGTCTCTTCCTGAGAACTGGGGGCATGGCCCAACAGGCGCTGGGCCATGTTCATCAGGGGACAATTGGCTTTTTTCGAGGGACTCAACTTCGCTCCGGCTGCGGTGACAGGGAGCGCACATTATTTCAGTCAAGCGATTAAGTCAAGCGACTGAATGTTGCTTTCAGCTGCCCGGCGTCGTGCCATACACCTCATGCAGCAACTCGACGAAGCGCCGCGCCTGCGGCGACAGGAATTTGCCTTTGCGCAGCACCAGACCGTAGCCCCGCTGGGGGAAATAATCGATGAGCGGGATGCGCACCAAGTTCTCGCTGCCGGTCAGGCAGATGTCGGTGACGATGGAAATGCCCATGCCGAGCTCGACATATTTCTTGATCACCTCCCAGCCGCCCGCCTCCAGCGTCACCTTGAACGTCAGGTTGTGCTGCTGGAACACATATTTCACGATGTTCCAGGTGGACAGATGGCGCGGAGGCAGGATGAGTCCGTACTGACTGACATCCTCCAGCGTGACCTTCTTCAACGCGGCAAGCGGATGACCCTTGGGGACGATCAGCACCGGATCGAACATCGCCACCGGCTCATAGATGATGTCGTCCGGCACTTCCAGCATGGAGCCGACCGCGAAGTCGATCTCGTCCGCACGCAGCATCTTCAGGCCGTCGCGGCCGGTCACGTTATGCAGCTTGGAATGGATGCCGGGATAGGTCGCAACAAAACGGCGCACCGCTTCCGGCAATACATACAGGATGGTGGATTCGCCCGCGCCGATATTGAGTTCGCCGGATTCCAGCCGCCCGTGCAATGCGGCGAAGTTTTCCTGCAGGCCATCCACCCCCTTCACCAGCGGCTCTGCCAGTTCATAGAGCGACTCGCCATCCGGCGTAAGTTTGAGCACCGGACCGCGTCTTTCGAACAAAGTGACGTTCAATTCGCGTTCCAGCGCCTGGATCTGCAAGGTGACCGAAGGCTGGCTGATGAACAGTTTTTGCGCCGCCTGGGTCACGCTACCGCTGCGCACCACTTCGCAGAATGCGCGCATCTGCTTGATTCTGCTGTCTTTGTAGTAAGCCTGCCCATCCTTTGCCATAGCAATCTCCTCAACTAATACTTATTTTGCTAATAATTAAAATTGAAATTATTGATTCGGTAAATGATTGTAACTTTATTACCCTTTCCTCCACAAAGTGATAACGCGAACTGCCCAACGAGGCAGGCGCAACCGGGGGAACTCCATGCAGACACTACAATCCGTGTTGTTCGCATCAACCTTTATGGCCGCCTTGGGCGGCCTGCTGGCATTGTTCCTCGCCATCGCCAGCAAGCGCCTGTACGTATTCGAAGACCCGCGCATCGACCAGGTGGAAGAGATGCTGCCGCACTCCAACTGCGGCGCATGTGGAACCGCCGGCTGCCGTAACTTCGCGGAACAGGTGGTGGCAGGCTCCATCGAGCCTGCACGCTGCACCGTCAATCCTCCGCAACAGAACATCAGCATCGCCTCCCTGCTCGGCATCGACCTCGGCAACGTGGAGAAGCGCATCGCGCGTCTGGCCTGCGCCGGCGGTAACAACGTGGCAAAGAGTAGCGCCAATTATGTCGGCCATTCCACCTGCCGCTCGGCTTCCGTGATCAGCGGCGGCGGACGTTCCTGCGTGTGGGGCTGCCTCGGTCTGGGCGATTGCTCGCACGTATGCGACTTCGGTGCCATCTCCATGAATCGCCAGGGCCTGCCCGAGGTTGACCCGGATAAATGCACTGCCTGCGGCGACTGCGTGGATATCTGCCCCAAACAGCTGTTCTCGCTGGAACCCGTTTCGCGCCAACTGTGGGTGGCCTGCAAAAACCAGGCAGACCCGAGCGCTTCCGAATATTCCTGCGATGTCTCCTGCACGGCCTGTGGCCGCTGCGTGATGGACGCCGCACCCGGCCTGATCAAACTGGAACGCAATCTGGCCGTGATCGATTACAACAAGAACGCGATGGCGGATCGTCATGCCATCGAACGTTGCCCCACCGGCGCCATCGTGTGGCTGGACGGGGCGCGCGCAGACAAGGGCCGTGCCGCCCGCAAAATCATCCGCATCCAACCCCTGCCCGCCACAGCAGAAGCTTGAGGAGAACCCCCATGTTGAACAAGATCAAACAATTCAAATTGCTGGACGCCATCACCGGCGCCGAACAGCAGACCGAATTCAAGTACCCCGGCGTACGCGACGCCATCGACGGCAACACCGCCGTGATCATGGTCGAGCGCGAAGCCTCGGACGGTGCGGGCGCTTACCCGATCACACCTTCCACGCAGATGGGCGAATACTGGGCGGAGGCGGTCGCTGCCGGTCACCTCAATACTGCCGGTCGTCCACTGGTGTTCATCGAGCCGGAATCCGAACACGCTGCCGCCGGTGTCACCGCCGGCCTGTCCATGACCGGTCAGCGCGCGGTCAACTTCACCTCCTCGCAAGGCATGGCCTTCATGCACGAATCGCTGTACGGCGCGGTCGGCAAGCGCCTGCCCTATGTACTGAACGTGGGCTGCCGCGCCATCACCAAGAACTCGCTCAACGTGCACTGCGCGCATGACGATTACCACTGCGCCGACGACACCGGCTTCATCCAGGTGATGGCGAAGAACGCGCAGGAAGCCGCCGACCTCAACATGATCGGACGCAAGATCGCCGAGCTGTCGCTGACCCCGGCCATGGTGGCGCAGGACGGCTTCCTCACCACCCATTTGATCGAGCCGGTGCTGGTGCCGGAACGCGCACTGGTCGACGAATACCTCGGCCACTCGGACGACATCATCGACACCCCGACACCCGGCCAGCGCCTGATCTACGGCGACAAGCGCCGCCGCGTACCGCTGCTGTGGGACGTGGACAATCCTGTCTCCTCCGGCGGCGTGACCAATCAGGACGCCTACATGCAGGCTGTGGCCGCGCAGCGTCCCTATTTCTTCGAGCACATCCCGCAACTGGCCGACCAGTGCATGGATGAATACTTCAAGCTGACCGGCCGCCGCTACCAGCGCGTGGACGAATACCGCTGCGAAGATGCCGACTACCTCATCGTCGGTCAGGGCAGCATGACCGTGCAGGCCGCCGCCGTCGCCGACTGGCTGCGCGAGCATCGCAAGATCAAGGTGGGCGTGGTCAACCTGACCATGTTCCGTCCTTTCCCCGGCGACCTGCTGGGCAAGGTGTTGAAAGGCAAGAAGGGCGTGGCCGTGCTGGAACGCACCGACCAGCCGCTGGCCGAAGACCTGCCACTGATGCGTGAAGTACGCGCCACGGTTTCCAAGTGTCTGGAGAACGGTATCGAAGGCGGCCATGAAGGTTACGCCACTTATAGCAGCCTGAAAGATGCGCCTGCCTTGTACTCCGGCTGCTACGGTCTGGGTTCGCGCGACCTGCAACCCGAAGGCCTGATCGCTGCCATCGAGAACATGCTGCCCGGCGCGGCACGCCGCAAGTTCTATTACCTGTCCGTCGATTTCGTGCGCGATGAATCCGCCACACCGAAACAGGAAGTGCGCCAGCAAGCCTTGCTGGAAGCCTATCCGCGCATCAAGGACATGGCGCTGCGCGGTTCCGAGAACCCCAACCTGTTGCCCAAGGGCGCCATCGCGGTGCGTATGCACTCCATCGGCGGCTGGGGCGCGGTGACCACCGGCAAGAATCTGGCGATGACCTTGTTCGAACTGCTGGGCTGGGACATCAAGGCCAACCCGAAATACGGTTCCGAGAAGAAAGGCCAGCCGACCACTTATTACCTGTCCGCTGCGCCGGAGCCGATTCGCATCAACTGCGAATACACCGCCATCGACGTGGCGCTGTCGCCCGACCCGCAGGTGTTCCTGCACACCAATGCCGTGTCCGGTCTGAAGAAGAACGGCGCGTTCATCATCCAGAGCAACCTCGCCACCGCAGAAGAAGTGTGGGCCACCTTCCCCGCCCACATCCAGAAGTTCATCGTGGACAACGACATCCGCGTGTTCTATCTGGATGCGTTCAAGATCGCCCGCGAAGAATCTTCCAACCCCGACCTGCAACTGCGCATGCAGGGCAACGCCTTCCAGGGCGCGTTCTTCCACGCTTCCGATGTGAAGGAGCGCGCAGGCCTGAGCGAAGAAGCGCTGTTCCAGGCCATCGAGAACCAGCTGGAAGCCAAGTTCGGCAAGAAGGGCAAGCGCATCGTGGAAGACAACCTGCGCGTGGTGAAGCGCGGTTATGAAGAGATCTTCGAGATCCCGGCTGCTGCCAAGCAGGTCGGCGCACGCCAGCAGGCTGCCGCCAAAACTGCCCCTGCGTTGCCGATGATGCTCAAGCACATGCCGGAAGGCGATGGCGGCGCGACCGACATCCACCGTTTCTGGGAACAGACCGGCAGCTTTTACCTGAAGGGCCAGGGCTCCGACAATCTGGTCGATCCGTTCATGGGTCTGGCACTGATCCCCGCCGCCACCGGCGTGTATCGCGACATGACGCAGATCCGCTTCGAGCATCCCGAATGGATCGCCGAGAACTGTACCGCCTGTGGCGAGTGCTACACACAGTGCCCGGACAACGCCATCCCCGGTCTGGTCTCAACCAGCAGCGACATCCTCAACACCGCGATCCAGATGATAGAGATCGGTGGCCACCCGACGCGCTTCCTGCGCAAGTTCAGCCGCGCCATCGACAAGAAGCTGCGCGGCATGCTGGACAAGGACGGTCTGGACGTGCGCGCCCTGATCGGCAATGCCATCACCGAAGCGTTCGCGGAAGACACGACCGAAGGCGAAGACCGCGGCCGTCTGGAGAACGAACTGAACCTGTTGCGCGAGAAACTTGGCGACTTCAAGTTCGCCACCACCAAGCCGTACTGGACACAGAAAGAGAAGAAGGAGAAAGGCGCAGGCGGCCTGTTCTCCATCACCGTCAATCCTTATACCTGCAAGGGCTGCGCAGTGTGCGTGGACGTGTGCGACGACAACGCATTGAAGATGGTCACGCAGACCAAGGACAGCGTGGAGACGCTGCGCAAGGAGTGGGACTTCTGGATGGAGCTGCCCACCACGCCCGACCAGTTCAGCCGCATCGACGATCTGGACGAGAAGGTCGGCGCGCTGGAGACCCTGCTGCTGGACAAGCACAACTACAACTCCATGGTCAGCGGCGACGGTGCCTGTCTGGGCTGCGGCGAGAAGACCTCCATCCACCTGTTCACCAGCACCGTCACCGCGCTGATGCAGCCGCGTGTGAAGAAGTTCGTGGCCAAGCTGGACAAGTTGATCAGCGGGCTGGAAGACCACATCCGCATGAAGCTGTCTTCCACCGTGAACCTGACCGACACCCACGCTTTGCTGCAAGCCGTGCAAGCCAACAAGGGACGCGACCTGACCTTGTCCGCCCTGGCACAGGGCGGCGAGCCCATCGATCAGGAATGGTTGCTGTGGGTGAGTCAGTTGCTGGAAAAACTGGCCGACCTGCGCGACGCCTACATCGGCCCGCGCAGCCGCGCCAACATGGGTATCGTGAACTCCACCGGTTGCACTTCGGTGTGGGCATCGACCTTCCCGTTCAGCCCCTATCCGTTCCCGTTCACCTCGCACCTGTTCCAGGATTCGCCGTCGGTCGCTATGGGCGTGTTCGAGGGCCACATGGCCAAGATGGTGGACGGCTTCAAGGCCGTGCGCATGGCCGAGATCGAACTGGATCGCGGATATGTCGCTGTCGATGACGCAGCGTTCTTCTCACACTTCAACTGGGAACAGTTGTCGGACGAAGAATGGCATCTGTGCCCGCCGGTCGTCTCCATGGGCGGCGACGGCGCGATGTACGACATCGGCTTCCAGAACCTGTCGCGCATGTTGATGTCCGGCATGCCGGTAAAGGTGATGGTGGTAGATACGCAGGTGTATTCCAACACCGGCGGCCAAGCTTGCACCTCTGGCTTCATCAGCCAGGTGGCCGACATGTCGCCGTACGGCAAGAAGGGCCACGGCAAGACCGAGATCCGCAAGGAGATCAGCCTGATCGGCATGACCCACCGCACGTCTTATGTGATGCAGGGCAGCGTGTCCAACCCGACGCACCTGATCGAGAGCTACATCGACGGCCTGAACAGCCGCCGCCCGGCACTGTTCAACGTGTATGCCGTGTGTCCGCCGGAACACGGCGTGGGCGACGACATGCTGACCCACCAGAGCAAGCTGGCTG
>JAQUAD010000118.1 GCA_028687425.1 Sideroxydans sp. | reverse complement strand
CCACCGGTTGCGGGTGGCAAGCGTTTGAGCAATCGGCGCATGCTCGATAGTGGCTTCAGGCTGCGCTATCCGGATTATCAAGCGGGTTATGGCCAGTTGCTGGTGTCAGAAAATCCATTCAGGCGCTGACGATACAATCCATCAGCGCCTGCAGATGTTCCTGCTGCGTGAATGGATTCATTAGCGTCGTGCGCAGCCAGAGCTTGCCATGCAGTTCGACCTGGGTCAGATGGAACTGGCCGCTTTCGACGATTCTTTTCCTCAAATCAGCCTGATGCCGGTTCAACTGCTCGCTTGAAACTTCCTTTACCAGATGTCGGAAGCAGACGATATTGGTTTGCGGCATCGTCAGCAGCTCAAAATCAGGATGCGCCTGCAGCATTTGCGCAAACAACTGCGCCTTGGCAAACGCTTCATCGACCAGGGTCGCCAGTCCTTCAACCACATACAGCGAGAATGCTGACCACAACTTCAGTGCCATCATGCGTTTGGTGCATTCCAGCGTGCGGTAGCTGACGTTATAGGTCTCGATTTCGTGATTTCCGCCCTGGAACAGGTAGGACGCATCCTGCGCAAAGGCCATGTAGCTGTCTTGCGCCGATCTGAAGAGCACGGCAGACACGGTAGCCGGCATGTAGAGCAGTTTGTGGCCGTCCCAGATGACGGAATCCGCATGCTCCAAGCCTTGCAGCATGCTGCGATGCCGGGCCGACAGCAGGGCAGAAGCGCCGTGTGCACCATCTACATGCAGCCAGAGGTTGTGTGCCCGGCAATATTCGCCGATAAGCTGCAAGGGGTCGACGCTGCCGGTAGCCGTGCAGGCAGCGTTGGCGACCACCGCCATCACTGTTTCCTGCTTGCTCAGGCAATCCTGATGCGCGCGTGCAATGTCTGCAGGCAGCATGCGGCCTTGTGGGTCGGTAGGAATCCGGATGACTGCATCGGTTCCAAGGCCCATGATACCGGCCGCGCGTGAAATCGAATAATGGCTGTGTTCCGAAGCGAGGATGCGCAAAGGATGCTGTGCAGCTACACCATGCTTCCATATGTTGTTGTCGCTGGCGTGCTGACGTGCCGCCAGTAGCGCCGTCAGGTTTGCTTGGGCGCCGCCGGAGGTGAGGACGCCGTTGACTTCCGGCATCTCCCAGCCGACTAGCGTGCTGAGCCAGCGGATGACTTGGCGTTCCAGCATGGTGGCGCTGGGACCTGTCTCGTAGACCGCCATGGCCTGGTTGGTCAGTGATGCCACCAGATCGCACAAGGCGGCAACAGGCAATGGCGTCGCAACCTGATGTCCCAGATTCTGCGGGTGATGGATGGCCAGATTGCCCGGCAGGATGTCAGCTTCCAGTTTTTTCAGCAGGCCTTTCAGATCCAGTGTTGCTTGCTGAGGCAGTGGCGCTTGCCAGGACTTGTCCTCGGTCGACGGCTGACGCCAGTTCAATACCGGACGCTGCGCGCTCAGGTTGCGTTGCAGTTCTTCCGCCAAAAGGTCTATCAGCTCATGGCCGACGGTGCGAAAACTCTCTGCATCAAACATGCTGTCGAACATGGCTTTGCTGTCTGTCACCTTGATTGCTGTCATCTCGATTCCAGTGACCTTGTCCTGAACCAGCCGGTCAGGCTGATACGCGTGCGCTGTGCGGGCAGGACTTCATGGTAGAACCTGCCGGACAGGAACAGGGCGAGCCGGCCACCTAGGGGGGCAATATCGACAAAGGCTGCGTTTTCGTTTTCATCCAGATAAAGCCGCAATTCGCCACCGTCATCCTGCTGCCAGTCGTCGTTGAGATACAGCACTGCAGTGACCTGACGCTCCTGCTGCCCCTTGAACTGGTCCAGATGTTTCAGGTAAACCGCGCCGGGGTCATATACGGCGAAATGACATTCGAATTCGAACAGGCCGAGAAAGAAGCAGCGATTGAGCTGTTCCTGCAGTGCCTGCATTGTGTGCAGGTAATCGGTCTGTTCTGGCGTCTGCCCTGCGTCATCAAGCCAGTAGATGGAATCGCCCCGGACTTCGCTGATGATTCTGTTGGCCACGTCCTTGCCGATACTGGCCTGGTGCATGATGCCGGCATCGCGCAGTCTGACCGCCTGTTGTCGCAAGATCGCTATCATTGGGGGCGGCAGGTAGTCGTCGATAACGGTATAGCCGTGTTCAGCCAGCGCTTCAAGCTGATGATCGGGGATGGTGCCGAGGCTGATAGTGGTGTGCATGATGGGCAATGGAATGTGTAGGGCGAGATTATACTGCCAGTACCCGCGCTTTTTGTTTGCTTCCGTGACAGCAATGCGCTAGAATGCGCACCTCTTTGCTTTTTGAACAAAGCAGGCGCGTAGCTCAGCTGGTTAGAGCACCACCTTGACATGGTGGGGGTCGTTGGTTCGAGTCCAATCGCGCCTACCAAATTCAGATCCGAAACCCACAAAAGCCGTTCATCGGCTTTTGTCGTTTCAGGGTCTTAACGATGAGACAGGACAGCATGCCAGTTATCCGTTTGCCAGATGGTTCCGAGCGCAATTTCGATCAGCCGGTTACCGTCGCCGATGTGGCGATGAGCATCGGTGCTGG
>JAQUAD010000016.1 GCA_028687425.1 Sideroxydans sp. | reverse complement strand
CCTCACAGATCGTCTCGGCAAGACCATCCAGCTGGTCGGTGACGACGTGTTCGTGACCAACACCAAGATCCTGAAGGAAGGCATCAAGCGCGGTATCGCCAACTCCATCCTGATCAAGGTCAACCAGATCGGTACGCTGACCGAGACTTTCGCCGCTATCGAGATGGCCAAGCGTGCCGGTTACACCGCCGTGATCTCGCACCGTTCCGGTGAGACCGAAGATTCCACTATCGCCGACCTGGCCGTTGCGACCAACTCCATGCAGATCAAGACCGGCTCCCTGTCGCGTTCCGACCGTATGGCGAAGTACAACCAGTTGCTGCGTATCGAAGAAGACCTCGGTGACAGCGCTTCCTACCCGGGTCGTGAGGCTTACTATCAATTAGGCTGATGCGCCCTGTCACCTACATCCTGCTTGCCCTTCTCCTGCTGCTGCAATATCCGCTTTGGTTCGGGAAGGGAAGCTGGCTGAAGGTGTGGGACAACAACCACCAGCTCGAAGCACAAAAGGCTAGCAACGAAGTACTGCGACAGCGCAACGCTGTGGTGGAGGCCGATGTGCGTGACCTGAAAGCCGGTAGTGATGCGCTCGAAGAAAGAGCGCGTAGCGAACTCGGCATGATCAAGCAGGGTGAGGTGTTCTTTCAGGTGATCGGTGAGAATGCGGCGACCTCTGCGGTCACCGCACCGACAACACCCATCAAGTGATCACGGTCGGACGTTCGCGTCCGGTACGCTGTACCAGCTGGGAAATCTCCAGCGCAATCCCAATCAATTCCTTCAAGGCTTCCTGTGCATCGAGATGGTGCTGGCTTGCATCGGCCTCATAGGCTTCCAGATACACACGTAGCGTCGCACCCTCCGTTCCTGTGCCGGACAGGCGATAGATGATGCGCGAACCATCGCTGAACAGGATGCGCACGCCCTGGTTCTTGCTGACGCTGCCGTCTACCGGATCGGTGTAGCTGAAATCGTCGCAGGTCTGAACGGTGTATTTGCCGAAATTTTTCCCGTTGAGCGCGCTGAAGTTGTCGCGCAGATACTGCATCACACCGTTCGCGGCTTCGGTCGGCAGGCCTTCATAGTCGTAGCGGGAATAGAAGTTGCGCCCGAACTTCGCCCAGTGCTCGCGCACGATCGTTTCCACAGATTGTTTGCGCACGGCGAGGATGTTGAGCCAGAACAACACCGCCCACAGACCATCCTTTTCGCGCACATGATCCGAGCCGGTGCCGAAACTCTCTTCGCCACACAGTGTGACCTTGCCTGCATCCATCAGGTTGCCGAAGAATTTCCAGCCAGTCGGTGTTTCATAGCAAGGGATGTTGAGCGCTTGCGCGACGCGATCCGCAGCGGCGCTGGTCGGCATGGAACGCGCGATACCGGCCAGTCCTTGCTTGTAACCCGGTGCGGCTGTGGCGTTCGCCGCCAGCAAGGCCAGGCTGTCCGAAGGCGTGACAAAGAAATGCTTGCCCAGGATCATGTTGCGGTCGCCATCGCCGTCAGAGGCGGCACCGAAATCCGGTGCATCGTTGCCATACATGATCTCGACCAGATCGTGCGCATAGGTCAGATTGGGGTCGGGATGGCCGCCGCCGAAATCCTCCTGCGGCAGGGCATTCATCACGCTACCAGCGGCAGCGCCCAAACGACCTTCCAGTATCTCTTTCGCATAGGGACCATTCACCGCATGCATGGCATCGAACTTGATGCGGAAACCGCTTTGCAGCAAGTTGCGGATCGCAGCGAAATCGAACAGCGAGGCCATCAACTCGGCATAGTCAACGACAGGATCGATCACCTTGACCTTCATGCCGCCCAGCGTCGTTTCCCCAAGTTCGTCCAGCGCGACATCCGCCGCATCAAGGATGCGATAACTACTGATAGTCTTGCTCTTGGCAAAGATCGCCTCAGTCACCGCTTCGGTCGCCGGTCCACCATTGCTGCTGTTGAACTTGATGCCGAAATCTTCCTTGGGGCCGCCCGGGTTGTGGCTTGCCGACAGGATGATGCCGCCGAAGGTCTGGTATTTGCGGATCACGCAGGAAGCCGCCGGCGTAGACAGGATGCCGCCGCGACCGACCAGCACTTCGCCAAAACCATTGGCCGCCGCCATTTTCAGAATGATCTGAATCGCTTCGCGGTTGTAATAGCGTCCATCACCACCCAGCACCAATGTTGAACCTTGCGGGGCCGCGATGCTGTCGAAGATGCTTTGTACGAAGTTCTCTAGATAATGCGCTTGCTGGAATACCGGGACTTTCTTGCGCAGGCCGGATGTGCCGGGTTTTTGATCCTGAAAAGGCTGGGTGGTAACGGTACGGATGTTCATGGAGCTCCTTATGGAAGTACATCACTGAGGACATCATACCACCGGCAAATCGCGCGTGATTCAAGCTAGCATCGCGAAGAGAGGCGATGTGCGAGATAATCGCCCACTCTTTTGTGAACCCTGCCCATGTCAGCCGCCAGCGCCCATCAGATACTTAACGATACCTTCGGATACAGCACCTTCCGCGGTGCGCAGCAGGCCATCGTCGAGCATGTGGGCGAGGGCGGCGATGCGCTGGTGCTGATGCCGACCGGCGGTGGCAAGTCCTTGTGTTACCAGATTCCGGCTTTGCTGCGCGATGGCGTAGGTATCGTGGTATCACCGCTGATCGCCTTGATGCAGGACCAGGTGGATGCACTCAAGCAGCTCGGGGTGTCTGCCGCTTTTCTGAATTCCAGTCTGGATGCCGATGCGGCGCGCGACGTGTGGCGGCAATTGCTACGCGGTGAACTGAAGCTGCTCTACGTCGCACCGGAACGTTTGATGACGGAAGGCTTTCTGGAACTGCTGGATCGACTCCGGCAGGAAGACAAGATCGCGCTGTTCGCCATCGACGAAGCGCACTGTGTGTCGCAATGGGGGCATGATTTCCGCCCCGAATACCGCCAGCTCACCATCCTGCATGAACGTTTCCCGAATGTGCCGCGCATTGCGCTCACTGCCACTGCCGATGCGCCGACGCGGCGCGAGATCGTCGAGCGTCTGTCGCTGGAACAGGCACAGCAATTCGTTTCCAGCTTTGACCGTCCCAACATTCGCTACCGCGTCGCGCTGAAGAACAATGCGCGCCAGCAGTTGCTGCAGTTCCTGGAAAGCGAGCACCCGGATGACGCGGGCATCGTGTATTGCCTGTCGCGCAAGAAGGTGGAAGAAACCGCTGCCTGGCTGAAAGAACAGGGCTGGGATGCTTTGCCGTATCACGCCGGGTTGGATGCGTCTGTGCGCAACAAGCACCAGAGCCGTTTCCTGCGCGAGGAGGGCATCATCATGGTCGCTACTGTTGCGTTCGGCATGGGCATAGACAAACCCAATGTGCGCTTCGTCGCTCACCTCGATCTGCCCAAGAGCATGGAAGGCTACTATCAGGAAACCGGCCGTGCAGGCCGCGACGGTTTGCCGGCCAATGCGTGGATGGCATATGGTCTGGGCGACGTGGTGTCGATGCGGCAGATGCTGTTGTCCGGCGATGCGCCGGAAGAGCGCAAGCGCGTCGAGTTGCAAAAGCTCGATGCTTTGCTCGGCTTCTGCGAATCCACCGAATGCCGCCACCAGATCATCCTGCGCTATTTTGGCGAAGAACATCCCGGCAACTGCGGCCAGTGCGACAACTGTTTGACGCCTGTCGATACCTGGGATGCCAGCAAAGCCGCGCAGATGGCGCTGTCCTGCATCTATCGCACCGGGCAGCGTTTCGGCGTGGTGCATCTGATCGATGTCCTGCTGGGCAAGACCACCCCGAAGGTGGAGCAGTTCAATCATCAGCAACTTTCCGTGTTCGGCATCGGCAAGGAGTTGGCGCAGCAGCAATGGAGCAGCGTCTACCGCCAGCTCACGGCAGGCGGTTTTATTGAAGTGGATATCGAAGGATATGGCGGTCTGCACCTGACCGAAGCGGCACGTCCCGTATTGCGCGGCGAACAGGAAGTCTGGCTGCGCCGCGATGCCGAGCCCGCCAAGCGCAGGAACAGCAAGGCCGAACGCGGCTCACGCCTGCGCGAAGCTTTTGCGGGCGCCAACGAAGATCCGTTGTGGCTGGCACTCAAGGCCAAGCGCATGGAAATCGCGCGCGAGCAGGGCGTGCCGCCTTACGTCATCTTCCACGACAGCACCCTGCTGGAAATGCTCAACCAGAAGCCGCAGACGCTGGATGAGATGGGGCGTATCAGCGGCATCGGACAATCCAAGCTGGCGAAATACGGCGACGATTTCCTGAAGGTGCTGGAGGATGCCGCCAACGGCAACTGAGCCGGGTGCATTGAACCCCATCCATAGATAGGGCAAGATGCGCCCCCTGACGTAAACGTATCAATCAAGCAAAGAGAACAGACATGGGCGCACAGTGGAAATCCAAACATAAAGAGATCGCAGCCAATGCCAAGGGCAAGATCTTCGGCAAACTGGCAAAAGAGATCATGGTCGCCGCGCGCGGCGGCGCCGACCCGGACAGCAACTCGCGTCTGCGTCTGGTGGTCGAGCAAGCCAAGAAGGCCTCCATGCCCAAGGACACACTGGAACGTGCGATCAAGAAGGGCGCGGGTTTGCTGGACGGCGGCGCACAACTGGAACGACTGGTGTACGAAGGCTTCGCGCCGCACCGCGTGCCGGTCATCGTCGAATGCCTGTCCGACAACATCAACCGCACCAAGTCCAGCATGAACGTGCTGTTCCGCAAAGGCCAGCTCGGCGCGGAAGGTTCTGTGTCATGGGATTTCGACTATGTCGGCATGATCGAAGCGACGCCGAATGGCGCGGATGCCGATCCCGAAGCCGCCGCCATCGAAGCCGGTGCGCAAGACCTCGAACCTTCCGAAGAAGGCGCGACGCTGTTCATCACTGATACCACCGATCTGGACGCAGTGTGCAAGGCATTGCCTGCACAAGGCTTCACCGTCGTCTCGGCCCAACTCGGCTATCGTCCGAAGAATCCTGTCACGCTCGACAGCGATGAAGCGCGCGAAGAGGTGGAGGCCTTCCTGGAAGCGATGGACGGAGACGACGATGTGCAGAATGTATACGTCGGTCTGGCGGGCTAGTTGACTCGCTCGAAGTCGGCAACGTATATTCCAGCCCATGCAATCGACCTTCGCAAAATCCATTACCGCCAAGCGACTGTGGCTAGCCATGCTAGCCCACAGCCGCCGCGCGTTCCTGTTCTAACGATTTTTCAACGGGCAACAGCGGGTCTTCCGTCGTTGCCTGATCCAAGACCCGTTTAGCCGATACTCAAGGGTCTTACATCATGCCAAGTTACACTCGCAACACCTTCAGCCAACGGGATGTGTATCTCGGTGTGGTCTTCGCCTTGCTGGCGGCGGTCGGTTTCTCGGCCAAGGCCATCCTGGTGAAGCTGGCCTATCTGGGCAGTGTGGATGCGGTGACGCTGCTGGCCTTGCGCATGGTGTTCGCGGCGCCGTTCTTCATCGGTGTGGCGGTGTGGGCGCAGCGGCATCATGCGGCGCCGATGAATACACATGACCGACTGTTGGTGGTGGGGCTGGGCTTGGTGGGGTATTACCTGTCCAGTTATCTCGACTTCCTTGGCTTGCAATACATCACGGCGGGTCTGGAGCGGCTGATCCTGTTCCTTTATCCGACCATGACGGTGATTCTCGCGGCGGTGATCTTCAAGCAGCGCATCACGCGCAAGCTGCTGGCGGCGATGGCCTTGAGTTACGCAGGCATCGCGCTGGTGTTCCTGCATGATGTGGGCGTGAGCCAAGGTGATGCTGTGCTGATCGGCGCGGCGCTGGTGTTTGCCAGCACACTGTCGTACTCCATCTATCTGGTGGGGGCAGGGCATGCCATTGCGCGCATCGGTGCGTTGCGCTTCACGGCCTACGCCTCATTGGTCGCCAGTGCGGCCTGTGTGTTGCAATTCCTGGTGATGCGCCCGTTGAGTGCATTGCAGCTGCCCATACAGGTGTATGAGTGCGCAATCGCGATGGCGGTGTTCTCCACGGTGTTACCGGTGTTCCTGTTGTCGTTCGCCATCCATCGCATCGGCTCCGGCAGCACTTCCTTGATCGGTACGGTGGGGCCGGTCAGTACGATCTATATGGCGTACCTGTTTCTGGGTGAGACGGTCTCGTTGTTGCAGATCGCCGGTTCCGCGCTGGTGTTGACGGGTGTGCTGATCATCAGTCTGAACAGCAAGAAAGTGCGGGCATAATGCGCTATCTGGATTGGGCCGCTGGAAGGGGTGAGGAATGAAAATATTCATGCTGCTGCTTGCGCTGGTGATCGCTGCCGATGCCTATGCCGTCGACAGGAGTCGTTGCGGAAAGGATCAGTTCGGCAACATCATCTGCATGGACAAGGATGGTGTCCAGAGCTATGTGCCGCTGGATTTTGAGAAAGAGGATGCGGAGCAGAGTGCCTCAGGGATGTCTGATGCAGAGAAGAATCGGCGCGAAGAGATCCGCGAAAAGTTGCGTTGCGGTATCGATCCCTTCGGTAACAAAGTGTGCCGCTGATGGGTTAATGACAGGAGAGTAGCGATGCGAATACTGCATACGATGATACGGAGCGGCGATCTGTCACGCTCCATCGATTTCTACACCGGGGTGATGGGCATGACGCTGCTGCGGCAGCACGACTATCCTGAAGGCAAATTCACGCTGGCTTTTCTCGGCTACGGCAAGGAAAGCGAAGAGGCAGTGCTGGAACTGACTTACAACTGGGGTGTCGATCGATACGAGCAGGGTAGCGGCTACGGTCATATCGCCATCGAAGTGGACGATGCATACGCCGCGTGCGAGAAGATCCGCCAGTTGGGCGGCAAGGTGGTTCGCGAGGCCGGCGTGATGAAGGGGGGCAACAAGGTGATCGCGTTCGTGAGCGATCCGGACGGCTATATGATCGAACTAATCGGCAAGGCCGGCTGAATTCGTAAAACACAGCTGCTCATGGCGGCGTGATTGTTTCCAGAGTTGGGGCACGACAAGCTGTGCCAGGAGTGATATTTCATCGCTGCAGGCGATCAGTCCCGCTCAGCCGGGCAGATTAGTAGTTGTACTGGAGTTGCAGGTAGAGCGAGCGGCCTGGTAGCGGCAAGTCGGAAGTCATGCCGACCGACTTGAAGGTTGGCTCCCATGCCTTGCGGTCGAACAGGTTGAATACCAGCGCGCTGAATTCCCAATCGCCAGCGATCTTCTCCCGACGCAAGGTCAAATCGATCAGTGTGTAATCGGGGACCGCGGCACGCGTGTCGCCCGGTTCGCGCATGCGTCCCGCCACATAATTGACCTTGGTATTCAGGTGCCAGCGCGGAGCGAAGCGCCACTCGGCACGCGCAAACAAGCGGCGGTGCGGTGCCATGCCGGCATCCTGTCCGGTGATTGAGTCGATTGAATGCTGTAACGAATAGTTGCCAGTCAGACGCAGGTTGCTGGTTGCATCGTAGGTTGTTTCAAACTCTACCCCCTTGCCAGCTTGATCTCCTGAATTCTGATAGACCGAACCAACCGGAAGGATGATGTTGCGCATGCGGTAGCGAAAAAAATTCATGCTGTTTTGCAACCTTGGGCCGTATTGCCATGAGACCGCCAGTTCATCCGTAGTCATGGTTTCAGGTTTGATTACGGGGCTTCCAATCACCACTGGATTGTTAATGGAGTACAACTCAGCGAAGGATGGTGCGCGGAAGGCCGTACCATGCATGGCTTTGACAACCATGTTGTAGGCGGCATCCCATACCAGGGCAAGGCGCGGGTTGGTTGTACCTCCGAAATCGGAGTAGCTGTCGTGCCGTACACCGGCCGTGAGCGTCCAGTCTTGGGCGAGGCTCCATTCGTCCTGTGCGAAGGCATAGGTCAGGTTGCGTTTGTGTGGCAGTATATAAATCAGGGAAGGATTCCCTGCCGCCTGCACCAAGCTGCCCAAGGGAACGAAATTCGCGTCGAAATTCTTCAGTTCGTTCGACTCGTACAGGTCTTCGATCCGATAGCCCGTTCCCAGACGGATTCGATGCTGGTAGAGGCCGGTGTATACCGAAGAAATGCTGGCATGCGTATGCCGTTCAGAATGGCCGGGGTTGCCGATCATGCCATTGGGGAATGCACCGCCGAATGCGCCGGCGGGGAATAAGGTATAGGCCGGATCTCCCTTTTCCTTGTTATCGTAATAGCCAATCACACCGGAGACATCCCAATCCGGTACCCAGCCGGCCCGCTCATAGCTCAGGTCGACAAATAGCCTGGATGAATGGCCGCGGGAAGCAGGATCCAGACTGCCTGCCACCCCGACACCGGTTCCTAGCTCACGTTGTTGATAGGCTGTGCGTAAGCGCCAGGCGTCCTTGGAGAAATCGGTCTGTGCGTCGAATGCCTTCCGGCTTGTGCTCATCGCTCCGGGAGCGAGTGAAGCGTTGGTGTTGAATATGCTGTCATACGCAGATTGGGCATCTTGCTGGATAAGGCCTTGATAGCCATCCGAGTTGCCGGCACGCAGATAAAGCGCC
Source organism: Sideroxydans sp. (assembly GCA_028687425.1). Taxonomy (GTDB): domain Bacteria; phylum Pseudomonadota; class Gammaproteobacteria; order Burkholderiales; family Gallionellaceae; genus Sideroxyarcus. The sequence continues at coordinate 37,406 of JAQUAD010000016.1, read as the reverse complement.
GTATCCAGGGGACCCAGCTTACCGCCGTGCTGGAGCCATGCATCGCGTGCATTGAAGCTCCCCACGCGCATGCCGGCAGAGGTGCCCTTTATGTCATCGGCAACCTTGGTGATGACATTGATGACGCCGGAAAAGGCATCGGCGCCGTACAGGGCGGATCCGGGGCCGCGGATCACTTCGATGCGTGCCACGTTTTCCAGTGGCATACCGCCCCAGAGCTGGCTGCGATCGCCCCAGAATACGTTGGTGATCGGGATGCCGTTCACCAGCATCAGCACTTGCGGGTTATAGCGGGTGTGGATGCCGCGGAAACTGTAGATCGGGTTCAGGGCGGTATGTACCATGGAGACATGAAGGCCGGGCACACTTTCCAGGGCTTGCTCCAGATCGGTTGCTCCCATCGCTTCGATGTCGCCGGCGGTGATCACACTGGAAACCGCAGGAGCCCGAGTGATGGGTTGCTGGTTGCCAGTAGCGATGCTGATGGTGGACTTGTCGCCATAAGCCAGCGCGAGGTCTTCTTCTTCAAATGTTTCTGCTACGACCGGGCCGAGCCAGATCGTGGTCACCAGCATCCAGAGTGCGCGGTGGTTTAACATGGACATTTCAGACTCCTCCCGGTGTTTCAGGTTGCCTTTATGAGCGGGTATTGTGGCAATCGTTATTATCCTTGAGCTTCCAAGGTCTATGAGATTCTCCTTCATACGTGACATCAATACAAGGAATTGGATACAAAGTACCCTCAGGACGATCTGCTGCCTCTATATAACAGGGCTGCATGCCGGCAAGAAAGGCGGGGAACAAGAACAGGTAATACTCGCGAGGCGAAAATCCCAGATCGGCTACCAAGGCAGCAACGACACCTGCATAGTTCATTTTCATGCGCCAGCGACCGCTATAAAGTGTCTGCTCGACTGACATGGCGAGGCGCAGATACGGGCCCTGATCCAGACCCAGGCTGTGAGCCAGAGTCAGTATGTGCTGATTCCGCTCGTCGCCGTTGACCAAGGGGCGGCCATAGCCTGCGATGCTGCGGTGAGCATCCAGCTCCTGCTTGATGCAGTCTGTCAGTAGGCAGCCATCGGCAAGCTGCTGACGTGTGCGTATCAAGAAGTCTATGGCGCGCATATCGATCCCTCGACCATAGATGGAAGCTTCCGATACGGCCAGTGCGGCTGACACGCCCAGATTTCCCGTACTGCGCGAACTGCCGGCCAGTGCCGCCACGCGGTTGTTCCAAAGACGGACATCGGGATAGCTGGTGTAAGTCCAGATTGAATGCATCAGGCGCAACTGTTCTTTGCTGAACCGACGGTTGGTAATACCGAACACATACAGTTCCACCCAATCCATGTCCTGCAACTCAGTGTGCAAGTCATGCCCTCGGAAGATCACATGGCTGCCGGGATAGAAAGTTCCCATATGACTTTTCAAAATGCCCACGTTCGCTTGCAGCAATCCAGGTCCTTTGCTGTGCGTAGTCATACAGCCTCCTGTGTTGCTGCATCTTCCAGTTCCACTGTGCCGAAGGGGAATTTCTTGTAGCCGAGCGGACGTTGCTCCAATGCATGCGCTGCAGCGCCGGGAAGGCGGAGCAGCAGATACAGCATCTCGCCCTGATCGGGCGTGAAACCCAGGTCGAACAAGGCAGCGGCAGTCACGCCGGACAATGCGAGCGGACTGCCTGCCATTTCTTCCATTGCAGACAAGTTCTGCTGCAACCAGCGCAGATGTTCCCCGCATCCATGTCCAGCCAGACAGGCCAGTGTTTGCTTCACGGTGGTGGCCGTGCTGACGCCATGCGGATCGAAGCCCGGGAAATGTTCGGATGCAGGCCAGATGCTGCCCGATGTTTCTTGAGTTTGAGTACTTTGACGCCGCCATGCTTCGACATCGGTACCGCAGGTTGCCCAAGCCTGCATTGCGCTAAACACTTCATGCGCTCCGGTATATTGACCTGCGCCGACGGCCAGGGCGGCCATGAGCGAGGATGCAGCAGTTGAACCACAGACGCCGCCGCACATCGCAGCATGTACCGAGGCATCGCGGGGGCCCGGGTTGGACAAGGCGACCGCCAATGTTTCCAGCATGTCCGCCTGTGACGAAGAGGGAGCCTCTTGGCGGAATAGCAGATATAGCATTTCGACCCATCGCGCATTGCCCAGCATCTCGCCATATACGTCGTAGCCATGGCAATACGCAGCACGTGCAACGAAGGGGTTGTCGGCTTCCGGCTCTTCGCGCCAGATGCGTGTTCGGATCGAGTGGGGTTTGATTTTATCGGTCATGTGTTTCCTTGGTTAAAGCGCATTGGCCAGCACGCGCATGCGCACATTCATCGGAGGTACGGCTTCGGGATCGATATGGACATCGAGCAGCGTAGGCCCGTTGCGGGAACACAAGGCATTGATGTCCAATGCATCCATGTCTTCCGGGCGGCGAAGCGTGAAGCCTTGGGCGCCCAGCGCACGTGCCAGCATGACAAAGTCGGTGGGCGGGAGTGTGCAGCCGATAGCTTCCGCGCCAGCTAGTCGCTGACCATGCTTGACCATGCCTAATGACTGATCGTTGAGTACCACGAAGATGATGTTCAAGCCTTCGGCGACAGCAACGGAGAGTTCCTGCCCATTCATGAGCATGCTGCCGTCCCCGGTGATACATACCACCGGAGCGTTCGGGGCGCCTTTGGCGGTACCGATCGCGCCGCCGATCGCCCAACCCATGGCGGCGAAGTTCATGGTGACACGCAGCCAGCCTCCGTGCGTTCGACGTTGCCTTTGCATGATTTTGCGGTTATTCCCGCCCAGGCGTCGTTCGGTAAAGCGCTGGTCGGAATGTGGATGCAGGTAATGGACAGACCAGGCGGTGCTGTTTCCCGTGTCTGACAGGAAACGGGTGGTGGGCGGGAAGCGTGTGCCAAGCTCCCGCATCAGTCTTTGCGGATTGAAAAGTGCCGTGTTGCCTGCATATTTTTCAGGTTCATCCAGCATATGCAACGGTGTCCATTTGTTATTCTCGGCGTCCCGAACAACATGTTGCCGATCGAATGTCGTATTGCATTGCCTGGCTTGCAACTGTTCCACAATGCGGTTGAAGATCGACAGGATCCGTCCCCGCACATGTTGACGTGCCATGGGGGTATGAGAGAGGTGCTCCTCGGATTCGTCGATGTGTATCAGCTTTTCATTCAGCACGCTTTCACACCATCCTCCGCTATTCCATTCGCCCATACTGGTGCCGATAGCTAGCACCAGATCGACCGAAGGAGCGCGTAAGGCGGCGACGGCCGAAGCATGGCCGCCGAAGCCGAATACTCCTCGAAACAATGGATGCCTGGGATTGACCAGGCCCTTGCCATCGGGGGTGGTAACAAACTCCGTCCCTTTCATCGAAGCGAACTGTAATATCGAGCCTATCGCTTCGCCGCAACTGCCCCCGATCAGGATGACGACATGCATGGCCTGATCCAAAGCCTCTTGCAAGGTGGCGATGGATTGCTCATCAACCAAAGAAGAAGGGGCGAGCAGGCCGCGCAAGTCGTAGGAAGGTGCGGCAGTGGGACTGGGGCTCCTGAAGACATCGACTGGAAAGGTAAGGTGTGATGGACCTCTGGGGGCGCGAACAGCACTTTGCAGCGCTGAAATCAACTTTGCTTCCAGTTGCTTGGGGTGTGAAACCAGAGAGTTGTAGCGGGTGCAATGTCGGAACATGCTTAATGTGTTGATGCCTGTGCAACTGGAGTCCTGCAGCGGGTTTTTGCCAAACGAGGGAAGCGCGGGTTGGCCGGTGATGACCAGCATAGGGACGTCGTTGTCGTAGGCGCAAGCAACGCCAGTAATGAGGTTGGTTGCACCAGGGCCGGAAGTGGCGCAACACACACCGATCTTGCCGCTTTCGCGTGCATATCCATCCGCCATGAAAGCTGCTCCGGATTCGTGCCTTGCAAGAATGTGTCGGATGCCCCCCCGGCGTTCACTTCGGGCCAGGGCGTTGTATAGCGGCTCGATCGCCCCCCCGGGAATGCCGAATACATATTCGATGCCGATCTGCTCGAGATAGGCAACGAGCAGATCGGCAACATCAATCGGGTGAGCGTGGAAGTGGTCGGTTCTATCTTTGGTCGTGCCTGAAAATCGTGATGCGGACATTATTGTTTTTTTCCTCCAGAGGGCATATGCAGCTGGCCGTTGCTGTTGTTCTTGTGGTCGGCTGGTGATGGATAATAACCATGTCTTATGCATGGGGAGTGTAAAGCCTGCTAATATCGGTCGCAAGCCGACACTGTTCAAAATGATCGGCCGAAATATTCAGGTGATTCTGGAGTAAGCGGTTTCCCGGAATTACAGCAGGTGCAGTCACGCGTTACCCGGTGAGGAGATATGCAAGATTTTCAGAGCAACCGTGTTTGGAGTTTTCACTTGTACAGTCGTGTTCTTTGAACGACACTTCTCTCCATCGTGATCAGGCCCGACACTCCAATTCGATCAATCCGGAAAGCAAATTCCATGCTCAGCGTGGAAGTCGGTTTTTTGGTGGCTATGGTCTGCATGGGTATTTCTTTTGCGGCACAGGCAAGCACGAAGGATTCGGACGTTGTATTTCACGGACAGCCGGCATGGATGGATGATTCACTGTTTGGTGTCGACCGTCTCGATGATTTTCAGGAAGTGTTGATCGTCCCGGTTCGGGTAGCCGGGCTGGTGAACGTTGCCGTGAAACGCAAGGTTGCCAATAAATTGGCGGATGCCAGCGAGGCAGGCGGGATCGCAGTGATCTATCCCGATATCGGCGAGCCGTATCGCAGCGTGTTCACGCAGATCATCGATGGCATAGAAGACAAGGCCAAAGGCCGGGTCAGTAATTTTCCGGTTGGCAAAGATGTGGATGTCGGCCAGTTGAAAGAGACACTGCGCCGCCAGGAGGCGAAGGTCGTCATAGCCCTCGGGCGGCAGGGCATGAGGGTCGCCCGTTCACTGGAAAGTGAACTGGGGCTGGTGGTCGGTGGAGTGCTGTCCGCTTCTGAAGAAGAAGTTCAATCCGCACAGGTGAACAGCCTGTCTCCTGATCCGGCGCTGCTGTTTTCCCGCCTGAAAAGCATGATGCCCAAAGTACGACGCATCTTTACGGTTTACGATCCCAGGCAAAACGATTGGCTCATCAGTCTGGCCAAAGACGCTGCGCATCATCAGGGACTGGAGCTTGTGACCTATCAGGCCCAGGATCTGCGCGGTGCGATGCGGGCCTATCAGGAGATACTTGCCAAAGTGGACGTCGAGAAAGACGCGCTGTGGCTGCCGCAGGATTCAACCACGGTCGAGGACAGCACGGTGATGCCCATGCTGTTGCAGGAATCCTGGGGACGGAATCTGACGTTGTTCTCCAGCAGTTTCAGCCATGTGCGGCGCGGTGTGCTGTTCTCGCTCTATCCTGACAACGTCGATCTCGGGCGCAGTCTGGCCGGATCGGCGATGAACCTGATGGCGTCGGGCGGGAATGGCTCGGGACTGGTGCCGTTGCGTGAAGTGTTGATGGCCATCAACCTGCGTACTGCCCGCCATCTGGGGGTCAATACCAGCCGCTTGCAGAGTTTCGACATGGCCTTCCCTGAGCAGTAAGGCGCGCAAATGAGACGACAGTTCAGCGCTTTCTTTCAGAGATTCACATTCAAACGGCAGATCCGTATTTCCATTACATTGGGGATTCTTTTCCTGGCGCTGTTTGCTTCGATCGCCGGCTCCTGGCAGGTGAACGAGCGGGTACGCGAGGATCTGATCTCACAGGGAAGGCGCATCACAGACAATCTGGCGCGACAAAGCACGCTGGCGCTGATCTATTCCTCTGCGGATAACGCCACAGAAGTGATGCATGCCACCATGTCGTTTCCAGGCGTGATCGGCATGGAGATCAGGCATGCCAACGGCAAACTGTTGCTGGCGCAGGGCGATAACGATCTGGCGCAATTCATGCAGCAACAGGAATGGGGCGGATTGCACGCCGATTCGATGCTCAATGCGGAAAGCAAAAAGGCATGGCACTTTTCCGCACCGGTATTTTCACAGCCGATGGAAGAATCGCCTTTTGGTGACGCGAGCAAACCGGAATTGCTGGGGTATGTCTCGGTGGTGATGAGCAAGGCTTCCCTTAGCCAGACGACCACCAATATTTTCATCACCAACCTGCTGACCTCATTTTCTTTCGCACTGCTGTTCCTGTTCCTGATCGGCAAACTGACGCGCAACCTGTCGCGGCCGCTGGATCATCTGTCGGAGAGCATGGCACGTGCGCAGCGTGGAGAGATCGGGGTGAGAGCGGAGCCGGGCGGCCCGAGCGATATCGCCCGCATGGCACATGCGTTCAATCGCATGATGAGCGAACTGGAAGAGCGCGAAGCTGCGTTGCGAATCGCGGCGACCGCATTCGAAGCGGAAGAAGGGATGATCGTCACCGATGCGAATGCGATCATCATTCAGATCAATCAGGCATTCACCGATCTGACCGGCTATGTTGCCGACGATGTCATCGGCAAAAGGCCCTCCGTGCTGAAATCTGACCGCCAGAGCGGTGTCTTCTTCGAGCGAATGTGGGCCAGCTTGCAGCGTGAACGCAGTTGGCAGGGCGAAATATGGAACCGCCGCAAGAACGGCGAGATATTCCCTGCCTGGTTGAGTATCACGGCCGTGGTGGACAAGGAAGGCAACGTGACCAATTACGTCGGTGCCTATGTTGACTTCACCGAGCGCAAGAAAGCCGAGAACGAGATCCATCATCTGGCGTTTTATGATCCGCTCAGCCAGCTGCCCAATCGTCGCTTGCTGCTGGATCGTTTGCGTCAGGGGATCGCTGCGGGAGCACGCAATCATACGGGCGGCGCGCTCATGTTCATCGATCTGGACAACTTCAAGACGCTGAACGATACCAAGGGACATGCTATCGGCGACATGTTGCTGATCGAGGTCTCGCGACGATTGCAAGCCTGCGTACGAGAAGGCGATACCGTGTCACGTTTTGGCGGTGATGAGTTTGTACTCTTGCTGGAAGGCTTGAGTGAAGACAGCGCGCATGCCGCCGTGCAGGCGCGTGCAGTGGGCGAAAAAGTATTGCATTCGCTCAGCGAGCCTTATCAGCTTGAAGGTTCCGAATTCCATAGCTCATCCAGCATGGGTATCACGCTGTTGATCAATTACAAAGATTCGATGGATGAATTGCTCAAGCAGGCGGATACCGCGATGTACGAAGCCAAGAAGTCGGGACGCAACGCACTGCGTTTCTTCGATCCCGCCATGCAGCAAGAGCTGGAATTACGCGCGCAGACGGAAGTCGGCCTGCGTGAGGCATTGCGTCTGCACGAGTTTGAGTTGTATTACCAGTCTCAGGTCGACCAGCTGGGACGTGTGGTCGGGGCCGAGGTCCTGTTGCGCTGGATACATCCCGAGCGCGGCCTGATCCCGCCGCTCCAGTTCATCCCATTGGCGGAAGAGAACGGTTTGATCCTACCTATCGGCAGGTGGGTGCTGGAAACGGCTTGTCGCCAGATCAGCGTCTGGGCGCAAGACGAACAGACCCGTGATCTGCAGCTTGCCGTCAATGTCAGTGCGCGGCAGTTCCGGCAGGCGAATTTCGTGCAGGAGATGCACGAGATACTGGAATATACCGCTATCGATCCGAGCCGGCTCAAGCTGGAATTGACCGAGAGTATCTTGCTGGATGATATCGGTGACAGTATCGCCAAGATGCATTCCCTGAAAGCGCTCGGCATCAGCTTTGCCATGGATGATTTTGGTACAGGCTATTCTTCGCTGGCCTATTTGACCCAATTGCCATTGGACCAGCTCAAGATCGACCAGTCCTTTGTGCAGCACATCGGCAGCAAGTCGTCCGATGCCGCGATTATTCAGACCATCATCGGTATGGCGAACAATCTGGGCATGGAAGTGATTGCGGAAGGGGTGGAGACGCAGGAGCAGCGCGACTTCCTGGAGTGGAACGGATGCACGCTGTATCAGGGATACCTGTTCGGCAAGCCGCTACCGCTGGCTGAGTTCAAGAAGAAGTTCGACTTGTAAGAAACGGACGGTCGTACCGTCCGTTGCTTCAGGCAGAAGATTGTCAGAGGCTTATTTTGCAGTGCGTTCTGCGGACTGTACGGTATTCGCCACCAGCATGGTGATGGTCATCGGGCCGACACCGCCGGGCACGGGCGTGATGCAACCGGCCACTTCTTTGGCAGATTCGAAATCCACATCACCGCACAGCTTGCCGTCCGGCATGCGATTGATACCCACGTCGATCACCGCAGCGCCCGGCTTGATCATGTCGCCGGTGATCATCTTCGGGCGTCCGGTTGCGACTACCAGAATGTCGGCATCGCGCGTGTGCTTGGCAAGGTCCTGCGTTTTTGAAGTACAGATGGTGACCGTGGCATTGTGCTGCAACAGCAACAGCGCCATCGGCTTGCCCACGATGTTGCTGCGACCGACCACCACGGCATGTTTGCCTTCGATGGATACGCCGCTCTTCTGCAATAGCACCAGCGAGCCGTAAGGCGTGCAGGGGGCGAAGCGCATGTTGCCGGTGGCCAGTGCACCCACGTTCACCGGATGGAATCCGTCCACATCCTTCTCGGGTGCGATGGCATTGAGCACCTTGTCGCCGTCGATATGTTTGGGCACCGGCAATTGCACCAGCACGCCGTGTATCTTGGGGTCATTGTTCAGCGCATCAATGCGGGCCAGCAGGTCGGCTTCGGAGGTCTCGGCCGGCAGTGCGATATGCTCGGAATGCAGGCCCAGTTCAGCACAGGCTTTCACCTTGTTGGCTACATAGACCTTGGACGCTGGATCCTCGCCGACAATGATGACCGCCAGACCGGGCGTGATGCCCCGCGCCTTCAACGCGTCAGCGCGTACCTTCCATTCGGCGCGCACTTCCTGCGCGATGGCTTTTCCGTCAATGATGCGTGCGGTCATCTCTGTGCTCCTGATCAGAACTCGGGTTTGACTTTGGCGTTGTTGTAATTTTCAACACCAGCCATGATTTCCTTGCGGGCTTCGTCGATGCCTTCCCAGCCGCCGATCTTGACCCACTTGTTGGGTTCCAGATCCTTGTAGTGGGCGAAGAAGTGTTCGATCTGCTTGAGGATGATTTCGGGCAGTTCGGTGTGGCTCTTCAGGCCGCGGTACAAGGTGGAGAGCTTGTCTACCGGCACAGCCAGCACTTTGGCGTCGAAACCGGACTCGTCTTCCATCTTCAGCACTGCCAGCGGGCGGCAACGCACGACCACGCCGCTGTTCAACGGCACGGGGGTGATCACCAGCACATCGACAGGGTCGCCGTCGTCGGACAGGGTGTGCGGGATGTAGCCGTAGTTGCATGGGTAGTGCATCGCGGTGTTCATGAAACGGTCCACGAAGATCGCGCCGGAATCCTTGTCCACTTCATACTTGACCGGCTCACCGTGTTGGGGGATCTCGATGATGACGTTGAAATCGTCGGGAAGACCGTTGCCGGAAGGTACTTTGTTCAAACCCATGATGCTCTGCCTTTGCCATAAAAAATGAAGGCGCGGATTGTACCACCGGGCGGTGTTATGCCCAATACACTACTCGTTGGCTGAGATGATCGGGGCTGCCTCGACCGCCAATGCTCCCAGTCTCTCCTCATCCAGATCCAGCAGGTTCAGGCAGGTTTCGCCCAACTTGCCCCATTCCTGGGTGAGGCTGAGGCCGAGTTGTTGTTGCACGAGATGTTCTGCAAGCTGGGTGGTCGCGATGAGTTTGCGACTGAGTAAGGGCGGCGGCGAAGTGGTGGTCGCCAGTACACCATGGTTGTGGTGATGGCGGATGGCCAGACAGAGTTCCTCGGGTAGCCACCAGCTTTGCGCCAGTACGCAGCCAACCATGGCATGGTTGGTAGGAAGCACGGCGTCTTCAACTTGAGTGAAGTCGAGCTCGACTTCCTTGTTGGCGGACTGGAGAACCGATTCATAACTGGGCAAGCGCCGGAGCAGGACCGGGATGCCGCAATCACGGAACAATCCAAAGGTGTAGGCATCTTCGGGGGGCAACGCGAGTGTATCGAGCTGTTGCGCCAGCCAACCGGAAAGACGCGCGAAGCGGGACGATGCGTCCCAGAAGCGTTCCATATTCGGCACTGTGGGGAAAGATTTGCGCAGGATGATGCCTGCGACGGCACGGCTGGCGGTGTTCAGGCCGAGTATCACCAATGCTTCGTTTACGGAACGCACGCGTTGCCGTGCGCCGAAATAAGGGGAGTTGGCGGTTTTGATCAGGCTGGCAGAGAGGCTGACATCTGAACAGATGATGCTGGCTAAACGATGATAGTCCGGCTCGTCTTTGCGCGCTTCCACCATGAATCGATCAAGAATTGCGGGACAAGGGGGGATGCCAAGGTCGAGCACCGCCTTTTCAACCATTTGATCGACAGGCGTGGGACTGCTGGTGTGTTGGTTCAATTGTTGTTACTCCTTGCTTTCAGCCATGGCAATAGCTCCGAATCCGGCATCGGCTTGGCATAGAAAAATCCTTGAATGGCATCCACGCCTGCTTCGAGCAGGACGTCGATCTGTTGTTGGTTCTCGCAGCCTTCGGCCACGATGGTCATGCCCAATTCATGTCCCAGTTGGGTGACGGCGTTGACGACCGACAATGCGCGTCGGTCTTCGGGCAGCACGGTCACGAAGGCGCGATCCAGCTTGAGTTTGCCGGCCGGAATATCCTTCAGACTTGCCAGACAGGAATAGCCGGTGCCGAAGTCATCGATGGACAGGCTCACCCCGGTGGCGATGATCTCTTTCAGGTTCTGCTGCACAGTATCGGATATATCCATGAACAGCGATTCCGTCAATTCCAGTTCTATCAGTTTGGGACTGACGTTCGAACATACCAGCGCAGCATGCAAAGCCCGGGTGAATTCGGGTGAGATCAATTGCGCACGCGATACATTGATGGCGACCTTGGTTTCGTGCCCGGCATCCTGCAGCGCGCGGGCATGCATCGCGCCCTGTAACAGGCTGAACTCTCCCAGGCGGATGATGAGCCCGGTTTTCTCGGCAACCGGGATGAATTTCATCGGGGAGATGGTCTCTCCTTCAAACTTGCAGCGCATAAGTGCTTCCACTGCCTCGACCTGTCCATTCGCCCGGATGATCGGTTGGTAATGCAGGCAGAATCCGCCTGACTCCAGTGCTTCATGCAAAGTACTTTCGATTGAGAGCTCTTCACGGGCAAGGCTGATGCCAAGACGCCCCGGGATCGGTTCATCGCCGGAGCAGACGATGGTGTTGCCGCCTTGGGATTTTGCCGCAAACATGGCGTGGTCGGCCCGCTCCAGCAGCGTGAGCGGATCTTCATTGGGCTCGTGGATAGCGACACCAATGCTGGCGGTAGGGCGCAGCGTCAGTCTGCCGATATTGAGCGGTTCCTGCACGATGCGCGCCAATTCGGCAGCGAACTCAAAGGCTCGCTCGCGGTTGCAGCCCGGCGCCAGCAGCACGAATTCATCTCCCCCGACGCGGGAAATCTCAGCACGACCAAATACGCAAGGGCGAAGGCGGGTGGCAATGTTCTCGATCACTTCATCGCCGATCAGATGTCCGAACGATTCGTTGATCTGTTTGAAGCGGTCCAGGTCCAGCCAGATCACAGCGAATGTCTGGTGATTGACTGTCGCTTCGGCTGCCAACCGCATTGCGGTGTGGAAGCAGCCGAAGCGATTCAGAAAACCTGTAAGAGAATCAACGCTATTCATTTACAAAAGTTGGTAGATATCATCAAGGTGATATTTAGTGTCGACAAGGATAAACCAAATAGTCCGGATTGCAGCCAGGATTTTAACTGGCAGACTGGCCGTAGTCGGCTTGAACATTCCAGTTGGGCAGGGGAGTGAAATAAAGCATTGTCCATACAGCTAATGGGCAGTATTATCCGCCCACTTGGCAAACATGCTGAAAGGTATGGGCGCAAAGTCTCCGGCCTAAGGGAAACTATGGTAGCGGGACTGCCGCAGAGATGTCTCTGTCCTGTGACTGATCCAATAGCTATTTCTTCCTGGTGCTGCTGCACACTTCCATCTTGCATGCCACCAGTGCGTGTTCGAGGATGTTGTTGAACATTTTGATCATTCAGTGGAGGTGCTTAATGAATAGCGATGAGGTTTTCTTCAAGTGGTTGCCCGAATACAGCGTCAAAATCAAAACCATCGATAACCAACATCAGGAACTGGTCAATATTCTGAATCGTCTTTTCGTTGCGGTATCCAAGCGGGAAGGGAATAAGGCCATCGCGGGGATACTGGATGCCTTGACCAGCTATACCAGGACACATTTCGCGCTGGAAGAGAAATTGATGCGCGAGGCCAAATACAAGGACTTGCTTCCGCACATGGAAGAGCACCGCAAGTTGATGGCAAAGCTGGAGGAGCTATCCAACAAACACTTGCTGAAAGAGAAACCGATCTACTTCGAGATGCTGAGCTTTTTGAAATCCTGGCTCAGGGAACATATCCAGGGCGTGGATACCAAGTACAGTGCCGCCTTGCAGCAGTCCGGTTTCTCTGTGACGGCATGGGAGCGCGAAGCCACGGCTGAATTCGCACTCATGTCCGATACCAAGCGCTGGTGGGAGGTCTGGAAGACAGCATGAGGTGTAAATTACCTTGCATGCCATTGATAAAAAGGCCGACATAGAGTCGGCCTTTTTGCATGGCGGGGATGGCGTCTGTTACAGCAGGGGTACGATCATCAGCGCCACGATATTGATGATCTTGATCAGCGGGTTCACTGCCGGGCCGGCCGTATCCTTGTAAGGGTCGCCCACCGTATCGCCTGTGACGGCAGCTTTGTGCGCTTCCGAGCCCTTGCCGCCGTCGTGGCCTTCTTCGATGTATTTCTTCGCGTTGTCCCATGCGCCGCCGCCAGTGGTCATGGAGATGGCGACGAAGATGCCGGTGATGATGGTACCCACCAACACACCGCCCAGCGCTTGCGGGCCGAGCAACAGGCCGACGATCAGCGGTACCGCGACCGGCAGCAGCGACGGAACGATCATCTCCTTGATCGCCGCTTTGGTCAGCATGTCCACGCAGGTGCCATATTCCGGTTTGGCCGTGCCTGCCATGATGCCGGGGATGTGCTTGAACTGGCGGCGCACTTCGATCACTACTGAACCGGCTGCGCGGCCCACCGCTTCCATACCCATCGCCGCGAACAGATAAGGCACCATGCCGCCGATGAACAGGCCGATGATCACCATGTGGTTGGACAGATCGAAAGTCAGGGCCGTGCCGCCGTGTGTTGTCAGTGCATGGGTGTAGTCGGCGAACAGCACCAGTGCTGCCAGGCCAGCAGAGCCGATCGCATATCCTTTGGTCACTGCCTTGGTGGTGTTGCCCACTGCATCCAGCGGATCGGTGATGTTGCGTATCTTTTCATCCAGTCCTGCCATCTCGGCGATGCCACCGGCGTTGTCGGTGATCGGGCCGTAGGCATCCAGCGCGACGATGATGCCAGCCATGGACAGCATCGAGGTCGCCGCGACCGCGATGGCGTATAAGCCGCCCAGTTCGAATGCGCCCCAGATCGACATGCACACGGCGATCACCGGCAGGGCGGTGGACTTCATCGATACTCCCAGACCGGCGATGATGTTGGTGCCGTGGCCGGTGGTCGATGCATGTGCGATGTGTTGTACCGGACTGAACTCGGTTGCGGTGTAGTACTCGGTGATCCACACCATGGCTGCGGTCAGCGCGAGGCCGATCAGCGAAGCCAGATACAAATCCATCGAAGTTACGAGGCGACCATCAATCATCACGCCTTTGCCCAGAATCCATGTGGTGACCGGGTAGAACGCAATCACTGCCAGAACACCAGATACCAGCAGGCCGCGATACAAGGCGTTCATGATCTTGCCGCCTTCATGCGCCTTGACGAAGAAAGTGCCGATGATGGAAGCGATGATGGACACGCCGCCCAGCACCAGCGGGTAGATCACCGCTTCGGGCGAGCCGGTGATGAGCAGACCACCCAGCACCATGGTGGCGATGATGGTCACCGCATAGGTCTCGAACAGGTCGGCCGCCATGCCGGCGCAATCCCCCACATTGTCGCCCACGTTGTCCGCGATCACGGCCGGATTGCGCGGATCGTCCTCGGGGATGCCTGCTTCGACCTTGCCGACCAGATCAGCACCGACGTCCGCACCTTTGGTGAAGATGCCGCCACCGAGTCGCGCAAAGATGGAGATCAGGGAGCCGCCAAACGCCAGCCCGACCAAGGCGTGGGTCGCTTCGCTGGTAGTGGCGCCAGTCACCAGTGTGAGGAAGGCGTAGTAACCGGCAACGCCCAGCAGACCCAGGCCGACCACTAGCAGGCCGGTGATCGCGCCGCCCTTGAAGGCGACGTTCAGCGCAGCATTCAGCCCGTCATTGGCTGCCTGCGCAGTGCGGATGTTGGCGCGCACGGAAACGTTCATGCCGATGAAACCGGTCAGGCCGGAGAGTGTTGCGCCGAGCAGGAAGCCGACCGCGGTCTGCCATCCCAGCGCGACGAAGATCGCTACCAGCAGGAGCGCGCCGACGAAGGCGATGGTGGTGTACTGACGGTTCAGATACGCCTGCGCCCCTTCCTGCACCGCAGCAGCGATCTCGCGCATGCGGTCGTTGCCGGTCGGCAATCCCAGTATCCATTTGATCGAAGCGCCGCCATAGAGCAGTGCGGCGATGGCGCACAACAATGCAAAACCGAGTGCAGATGACATTGTTACCTCCCCAAGTAAAACCGCCCCTTGCGGAGCGGTGTCGATCAGATTTTGAATGCGGCAAGTTTGGTCGGGACTGCTGCGTTTTTCAGTTGCACATACTGTGGCAAGCCATCCTTGTAGGCCGGATAGTCTTCACCCTTGATCAGTGGTGTCAGGTAGGCGCGGCACTTGTCGGTGATGCCGAAACCGTCCTTAGTGATGAAGTTGCGTGGCATGAACTTCTCCACGTTCGCCACCTTGGACAGCGGGGCGACGCCGATCTTCCATTTATACGGTTTGTCGGCAGTGCGCATGATGGCGGGCATCACCGAGTTCTCGCCCTTGATCGCCAGTTCGACTGCGGCCTTGCCCAGTGCATACGCCTGTTCGACGTCGGTTTTGGAGGCGACGTGGCGCGCAGCACGTTGCAGGTAGTCGGCCACGGCCCAGTGGAATTTGTAGCCAAAGGCTTCCTTCACCATGTTGGCGACGACCGGTGCGGCCCCACCCAGTTGCGCATGGCCGAAGGCGTCCTTCGTTCCTTGTTCGGCAAGGAATCTCCCGTCTGGGTAATGGCAGCCTTCGGAGACGACCACGGTGCAATAACCGTGTTTCTTCACCATGCTGTCCACCTTGGACAGGAATTTCTTCTGGTCGAACGGGATCTCCGGGAATAGGATGACCACCGGGATGCCTTGCTCCTCGACCAGTCCGCCCGCCGCAGCGATCCAGCCCGCGTGGCGGCCCATGACTTCCAGCACGAACACCTTGGTCGAGGTCTTGGCCATGGAGCGCACATCGAAGCTGGCTTCCAGCGTGGAGACGGCGATGTATTTGGCGACTGAGCCGAAGCCGGGGCAGCAGTCGGTGATGGGCAGGTCGTTGTCCACGGTCTTGGGCACATGGATGGCCTGCACGGGATAGCCCATCTTTTCGGAAAGCTGCGAGACCTTGTAGCAGGTATCAGCGGAATCGCCGCCGCCGTTGTAGAAGAAGTAACCGATGTTGTGCGCCTTGAATACTTCGATCAGTCGTTCGTACTCGCGCTTGTTCTCTTCCAGTCCCTTGAGTTTGAAGCGGCAGGAGCCGAATGCGCCGGAAGGGGTGCTGCGCAGTGCGGCGATGGCTTTGGCGGATTCCTTGGAGGTGTCGATCAGATCTTCGGTGAGCGCGCCGATGATGCCGTTGCGTCCTGCATACACCTTGCCGATCTTGTCTTTATGCTTGCGCGCTGTTTCGATGACACCGCAGGCTGAGGCGTTGATGACGGCGGTGACACCGCCGGACTGAGCATAGAACGCGTTCTTTTTTGCCATGTTATGCTTTCCTCGCAAGTTGATAATGACCATGCCCATCTTACGCCGATTTTATTTCAGTGGTCGAGGTTGGGCGGAATTGATTATCATCAAAAATACACAGGCCGCGTTTGGTTAATATGCACGACTAAATGTAAGACAATAATTATTTCTGGAGAGTGAAATGGCGATCGAACTGTTCAATAACGGCAAACATCTTTGCCTGATCTTTGATGACCTGGTGGATGATTCCATGGGTGAGGCAATTCAGGCCAACCAGTTTTTGATCATCGACAACGGGCACGGTGCCTTGCTCGATCCGGGCGGCAACATGACCTACAACGGTCTGTTGATGGAGATGCACAACTACTTCGCGCCGAAGAATCTGGATTACATCCTGGCGTCGCACGCCGATCCGGACATCATCGCTTCGGTCAACAAATGGATGATCCACTCCGAATGCAAGGTGATGATCTCCAAGCTGTGGGCGCGTTTTGTGCCGCACTTTTGCAGCGTGGGCAATTCAGCCGGGCGCGTGGAAGGCATTCCCGACGAAGGCATGGTATTGCCGCTGGGTAATTCGGCCATCAAGGCGATCCCGGCGCACTTCATGCACTCGGAAGGCAACTTCCAGTTCTACGATCCGGTCAGCAAGATACTGTTCACCGGCGACATGGGCGCATCCATCGTGCCGCATAATGCGGTTGATACGCCGGTCGAGGATTTCAAGTCGCACATCCAGTACATGGAAGGCTTCCACAAGCGTTACATGATCTCCAACAAGATCTGCCGCTTCTGGGTGAACATGGTGCGCAGCATGGACGTGGAAATGATCGTGCCGCAACACGGGCGCATGTTCAAAGGCAAGAAGATGGTGAACGAGTTCCTGAACTGGATCGAGGCATTGCCGTGCGGCGTCGACCTGATGACACAGGACCACTATCGCGAGCCGAAATAAGCCTGATTCTGATGTAATGAAGAAACACAGCGCCGGAGCCCCGGCGCTGTTTGTTTTTCTAGAGTGCCGCTGCGCCTGCCGCAGCGATCTGCCCATCCTGGGCCGAGCGTACACCGCTGATCCCGATAGCCCCCACCACGATACCGTCGCGCAGCAACGGTACGCCGCCCTCTGCCGGGATCACGCCGGGCAGAGCCAGATGGATCAGGCGTCCGCCCATGACAGCGTCTTCGGATGCTTTGGATGGCATATGCAAGGCAGCGGCCATATGCGCCTTGGCAGTGGCGGTCTCGACACTGCCGAAGCGTGTTTCATGGCTGCGCTGCATGTACAACATGTGACCGCCATCGTCGACGATCACGATCGATACCTTCCAGTCGTTGGCAAGCGCTTCGCCTTCCGCAGCTGCAGCCACGCGTTTGGCATCCTGCAATGTCAGTACCGGTTTGCTCGCCATGTTCAGGCACCCAATACCTTGAACACTTGCTCACGGATGGCATCCACACTGCCCACGCCGGGTACGTGCGCGACCTTGGGCGCATTCGCATCGCCGGAGCTCTGCCAGGCCGTGTAGTACTCGACCAGCGGTTTTGTCTGGTCGTGATACACGCTGAGGCGCTTGATCACGGTGTCTTCCGCATCATCGGGACGCTGCACCAGTTCCTCGCCGGTGATGTCGTCCTTGCCTTCCTGCTTGGGCGGGTTGAATACCAGATGGTAGGTGCGGCCCGATGCCGGATGCACGCGACGGCCGCTCATGCGTTGCACG
Organism: Sideroxydans sp.; assembly: GCA_028687425.1. Classification (GTDB taxonomy): domain Bacteria; phylum Pseudomonadota; class Gammaproteobacteria; order Burkholderiales; family Gallionellaceae; genus Sideroxyarcus. The sequence continues at coordinate 19,628 of JAQUAD010000016.1, read as the reverse complement.
ATCTCGGTGTCGGCGACGTCGATCTCCACCACATAGTCGATCTTGATGCCGGCATCCTTCATTGCCTGCGCTTGCGGGATGGTGCGCGGGAAGCCGTCGAACAGGAAACCGTTGGCGCAATCCGCTTCCTTGATGCGTTCCTTGACCAGATCGATGATGATGTCGTCGGATACCAGATTGCCGGCATCCATCACCTGCTTGGCCGCCAGGCCGAGCGGCGTGCCGGCCTTGATCGCGGCGCGTAGCATGTCGCCGGTGGAAATCTGCGGGATGCCGAATTTCTCCTTGATGAAGTTCGCCTGAGTACCTTTACCGGCGCCGGGTGCACCTAACAGGATCAGTCTCATGTTGTATTCCTCCAGTGATTTACAGTGATTCGAAAATTCGTCTTGCGGTCATCAGGTCCTGCTCGGTATCCACGCCGCTGGGCGGCGCGTCCTGCGTGATGGTCACGCCGATCTGATAACCATGGTACAGCGCGCGCAACTGCTCAAGTGATTCCGCCAACTCGATGGGGGCGGGGGCAAGCTGACCATATTCTTTAAGGAAGGCCGTGCGGTATGCATAGATGCCGATGTGGCGCAGTACACCGATGTCGTTCGGCAGAAGCTGCTGCTTGGCATATGCATCGCGCGGCCAGGGGATGGGGGCGCGGCTGAAATACAGCGCATTGCCGTGCTTGTTGAGTACCGCCTTGACGATGTTTGGATTGCGCATATCGTCTTCAGCGTGAATCGGATGGCAGGCGGTGGCGATGGCGCACTCGGGGTGATCGTGCAGATGCTGTGCCACGGCCGAGATCAGCTGTGGCGGGATCAAGGGTTCATCACCTTGTACGTTTACTACGATGGTGTCATCCGGCCAGCCTTGTTGCAGGGCGACTTCCGCAATACGGTCGGTGCCGCTGACGTGGTCGGCGCGTGTCATGCACCCCTGGAATCCATTTTCTTGTGCGACAGCGACGATGGGTTCGTGGTCGGTGGCGATGATGATCTGTTCTGCGCCGCTCTTGGAGGCCTGTTCCGCGACGCGGATCACCATCGGCTTGCCGCCGATGTCCAGCAGTGGTTTGCCCGGCAGGCGCGTGGAAGCAAAGCGGGCGGGGATGACAACCTGGAAGGCAAGCATCAGAGCTTTTCGACTTCCTCGGCGGTGAGTATGCGTGCCTCGTCGGCCAGCATCACCGGAATATCGTCCTGGATCGGATAGGCCAGCCGGTCGGCCTTGCAGATCAATTCCTGTTCCGCTTTACGGTACAGCAATGGCGATTTGCACAGCGGACAGACCAGGATGTCGAGCAGTTTAGCGTCCATGAGATAGTTTTTCCGTGATGAGGTTGAACAGCGGCGGGGCGACTTGCGCATCCACTTGCAGCACCCAGTGTTTCTTGCTGGCGAATGCGGCGCATTTTACCGCATCTTTTTCCGTCATGAGTATCGCGTCGGCATCATTGGCAGTGATCTCGTCGCCAGTGTAGCTGTGGTGGTCGGGAAAGGCATGTGTCTCCGGTTGCAGACCAAGCTGGCGCAGATGACTGAAGAAGCGTTCCGGATGCCCGATGCCGGCGAGGGCATGCACCTTCAACCCTTCAAAATCAGCAGCGGATCGTATCTGGGCGGGATCGAGCAGATTGCGGAATTGCGCGCCCTGCAGCGACATCGCGATGCCCTCAGCGGTATCCGGCGTGCCGCCGTTGATGACCACCGCATCGATTTCATGCAGACGCGACAGCGGCTCGCGCAACGGCCCCGCAGGGAGCAGCATGCCGTTGCCGAAACGGCGTACACCATCCACCACGGCGATCTCCACATCGCGTTGCAAACGGTAGTGCTGCAGGCCGTCATCGCTGATGATGATGTCGCATTCGGGATGGGCTTGCAGCAGGGCGAGCGCAACGGCAGGGCGGTCGCGACCTATCCAGACCGGACACAGCGCGCGGCGCGTCATCAGCAAAGGCTCGTCGCCGACCGTTTGCGCACTGTCATCCTTGTGCACCTCACGCGCACGCGTCTCACCTTCGCTACGGTAGCCGCGACTGATGATGGCCGGATGCCAGCCGGCATCGATCAGCTGTCGTGCCAGCCACAAGGTGAGCGGTGTCTTGCCGGTGCCGCCGACCGTGATGTTGCCGACCACGATGACCGGCACCGGCAGCTTCACCGTCGCGAGCAGACCGTAACGGAACATCGCGCGGCGCAGCGCCGCAAGCAGGCGAAACAGCAGGCTGAGGGGATACAGCAGCAGATGGAGCGGTGAGACGCGGTACCAGTGCTGCTGCAGGCGTTGCATGTAGTGGATTACTTGGACGCGTTGCGCGTGGTGAAGGTGATGCGGCCGTAGCCGGCTTCGCGTGCCGCTTCCATGATGGTGATGACGGATTGGTGGGGCGCCTTGGCATCGGCATTGATCACGATCACCGGATCATCCTGTTTGCCTGCTGCTTTGCGCAGCGCCTGCGCAAATTCGGACAGATTCTTGAAGCTGGTGCGCTTGCCGTCGATCGCATAATGCTCGGAAGCATCCACCGCCACGGCGATGGGCTTGCTGACCGGTATCTTGCTGTCTTCGCCGCTGGCTTGCGGCAGGTTGATCTGCAACTCGGAGAACTTGCCGTAGCTGGTGGTGACCATCAGGAAGATCAGGATCACCAGCAACACGTCGATCATCGGGATCAGGTTGATCTCCGGCGTCTCTCGGTCGCGGCCGCGCTGGAAATTCATTTACGTTCCCCGTGTACGACCTCGACCAGTTTGATCGCCTGCTGTTCCATTTCGATGGTCAGGCTGTCTACCTGGGCGCGGAAGTGGCGGTAGGCGATCATGCTGGGCACGGCGACGATCAGGCCGAAGGCGGTGTTGTACAAAGCCACCGAGATGCCGTGCGCCAGTTCGGCCGGTGCGGCACCGCCCGCATTCTGTGCGCCGAAGATCTCGATCATGCCGACCAGCGTACCGAACAGGCCGAGCAGGGGGCTGATGGAGGCGATGGTGCCGAGTGTGGTCAGGAAGCGTTCCATCTCGTGGCTGGCAGCGCGGCCGGTTTCCTCGATCGCTTCTTTCATGACTTCAGGCGCACTCTTGATGTTCTTCAGGCCGGCTGCGAACACTTTGCCCAGCGGCGATCCGGCACTCAAACGCTCCAGCATGGCGGGGCTGACGCCGCGTTGCTTCAGCTCATTCACGACTTCGTCCAGCAGATTGGGCGGGATCACATTCTTGCCGCGCAGATAGATCAGACGTTCTACGATGAGGGTGACTGCAATCAGTGAACAGATGACCAGCAACCAGATCGGCCAGCCGGCCGCTTCGATGAGATTGAACACGCAACGACTCCCAATGGCGAAAATTTCAAGGCGCGAACTGTAGCCTGTAAGGCCGGTTCAGGGCAAGGCAAGAAGACCGTTTATAGCTAACTGGCGGAGCGCAAAGCGATTTATTTTTTATTCACAAAAGCTGGGGATAACTTTGTGGATGAATGCTTTTCAGACATCGCTAAAGACCGTCATTTCGGGCTTTGCAGAATTGTTGCGTAAAAAATATACGCAATATTTCTTCAATAAAAACAACAATATAAAATAAGTCGTTGTTTTTTTCGGCAGGGATATTTGTCAAGCGGAAAATGTTTGCAGTGCGGGTGTGGATTATCCGGGTTTGTCAATATGCCATTTGGCCTATTTTTTCATTTTTTTACACAAATTTCACACGGGCGGGTGGGGCGCTCAGGCAAGTTGCGTGATCAGTACCTCGCGCAACGCGTCGCGGGCATGCGCATCGTTCAATGCATCGCCGTCGATCCAGAAGGTATCTTCGGCCCGGGCACCCAGCGTATTGATCTTGGCGCTGCGGATCAGCACCTTATGGCGGGTGAGGATGTAGGCGATGCGTGCCAGCAGACCAGGGCGGTCGCCGGCGACCAGTGACAGGTTGTAGCGCCCCTTCTCATCGCGCCGCAGGTCGACCTGTGGTGCGATGGGGAAATGTTTCAACTGACGGCTGCGACGTCCGAAAGCGGGTTCGGGGATCGAGGTCGCATCCTTGCCGATCTCTTCGGCCAGCGCGTATTCCACATAGTTCATCACATCGCGGTAGGCGGTCTTGTCCTGGCTCTCATCCATCACCAGGAAGCTGTCCAGCGCATAGCCATGTTCGGTGGTGTGCACCTTGGCTTCCATGATGTTGTAGTTCATGCGCGCGAAGAAATTGCAGATGCGCGCAAACAGGTAAGGCTGGTCGTGCTGGTATACCAGTACTTGCATGCCTTCGCCGATACGGCTCAAACGCGTCTTGATGATGGGCGTCTTGATATCGGGGCGCTGCGTCAGTGCCCGCGTATGCCAGGCGATCTCATGCGCCTCATGACGGATGAAGTATTCATCGTCCAGCTTGGCCCACAACGGCAGATAGCTTTCCGGTGCAATGGCATACAGATTGAGCGTGGCTGCCGCTTCGCGCTGCGTCTGGCCGATCTGGTCGGCGATCTTGCCGTAGTTCAGGTAATGCAGGGTGGCGTGATACAGGTCCTCCAGCAGTTTGCCTTTCCAGGCGTTCCACACCTTGGGGCTGGTACCGCGCACATCGGCGACAGTCAGCAGATACAAGGCCGTCAGGTGGCGCTCATCCGGCACGTCCGCCGCAAATGCGGCGATCACATCCTGATCGCTCAGATCCTGTTTCTGCGCCGTGGCCGACATGCGCAGATGGTTCTTCACCAGCCACTCGACGAGCTCGGTATCTTCGGGCGAGATGCCGTGGACTTTGCAGAAGCGCCGCGCATCCGCGCGTCCCAGCAAGGAATGGTCACCGCCGCGCCCCTTGGCGATGTCATGGAACAGCGCGGCGATATATAGCACTTCGAGGCGTTCGAATTCGCGGATCAGGCGGCTGCTCAAGGGAAATTCGTGCGCGTACTGGTCCAGCGTGGCGCGGCGCAGATTGCGCAGTACCATCAGGATATGTTCATCCACAGTGTAGACGTGGAACAGGTCGTGCTGCATCTGGCCGACCACGCGCCCGAAGGCAGGCAGGTAGCGTCCCAGGATGTCCTGCTGGTTCATGCGGCGTAGCGCATGCGTCAATCCCTGCGGCTGGCGGAATATCTGCATGAACAGTTCGCGGTTGCGCGGCTCGCGTCTGAACGCGGGGCCGACCAGATGACGCGCGCGCCACAAGGCACGCAGCGTCGATGCAGAGAAACCGTGCAACTCAGGATGCTGTTGCAGCAGCAGGAAGCATTCAAGGATGGCGGACGGCTCGCGCTCGAACAAGCCGTCGTCGCATGCTTCCAGCGTGTTGTCGCGCGCGATGAAGCGAGGATTGAGCGGGCGCGTTGCGCTGGACGGGAACAGGCGCGCGCGCATGGTCTGCAGCAGCACGCTGTTCAATTGCTGTACCGCGCGTTTGGTGCGGTAGTACTGGCGCATCATGCGTTCGCTGGCACGCAGCTGCGGCGTGGCGGCGATGCCGAGCTGTTCCGCCAGCGGCTGCTGGTAGTCGAACACCAGCCGGTCATCATGGCGACCGCACAGTTCGTGCAGGCGGATACGCATGTCCTGCAGCAGATGCTGGTGGCGCATCACCTGGCGCGCTTCGGCGGGGGTCAGCAGCTCGTTGCGTGCCAACGCCTGCCAGGTGTCGCCGAAGCCGGCCGCACGTGCGATCCACAATACATTGTGCAGGTCGCGCAATCCGCCCGGGCTTTCCTTCAGGTTGGGTTCCAGATTGAAATCGGTATCGACGTAGCGCGTGTGGCGCTGCTGCTGTTCCTGGCTCTTCGCCTGATAGAAGGCGCGCGGGTCCATGTGTTCGTGCAGGCGCTGCTGCAGTTCATCGAACAGTGCGGCATTGCCGTCCAGCAGGCGCGCTTCCAGCAGGTTGGTCTGCACCGTGATGTCGCTGCTGGCGTCTATGCATTCATCCACCGTACGCACACTGTGGCCGATCTCCAGCCCCATATCCCACCACAGGCCGACCAGCGCTTGCAGCCGGCCTTGCAGAGCCTCATCGGCATTGCGTGGCAACAGGATCAACAGATCGATATCGGAGCGGGGATAGAGCTCGCCGCGCCCATAACCGCCCACCGCGACCAGGGCCAGATCGGGCGGAATATCGGAAGCACGCCAGACTTGTTGCAGATGCTCGTCCACCACCTGCGTGTGGTCGCGCAGGAAGCGGGAGGGTTGGGGGGATTCTATATATGCCTGCTTGAGCGCGAGACGCGCGGCACGCAGACTGTCGCGGACGGCTCGAACGGGCATCAGGCGGGAATGGCAGGCGATCCGGCGGAAAGAGTCAGGACTTCAAAGCCGCTCTCGGTGACGAGGATGGTGTGTTCCCACTGGGCGGACAGGCTGTGATCCTTGGTGACGATGCTCCAGCCGTCGCCCAGCTGTTTGATGTCCTTCTTGCCGGCATTGATCATCGGTTCGATGGTGAAGATCATGCCCGCTTCCAGTTTCACGCCGGTACCGGCTTTGCCGTAATGCAGCACTTGCGGTTCTTCATGGAATTTGCGACCGATGCCGTGTCCGCAGAATTCCCGCACTACGCTGTAGCCCAGTCCTTCGGCGAATTGCTGGATGGCATGGCCGATGTCGCCCAGATGCGCGCCGGCGCGCACCTGGCGGATGCCCACCCACATCGCTTCATAGGTCTTCTCGCACAGGCGTTTGGCCTGGATCGAGGGTTCGCTCACGTAGTACATACGGCTGGTGTCGCCGTGGAAGCCGTCCTTGATGGTGGTGATGTCCAGATTGACGATGTCACCGCTCTTCAGTTTCTTCTCGCTGGGCACGCCGTGGCACACCTGATGGTTGATCGAAGTGCAGATGGATTTCGGATACGGCGTATGGCCGCCGGGCGCGTAGTTGAGCGGCGCGGGGATGCAGCCTTGCACATCGACCATGTAATCGTGGCACAACTTGTCCAACTCGTTGGTGGTGACGCCGGGCTGCACGAAGGGGGCGATGTAATCCAGCACTTCACCGGCCAGCCGGCCTGCGATACGCATTTTTTCGATTTCTTCCGGAGTCTTGATGCTGATGGACATGATGATTGCTTTATGTGCGTTGGAGAGACAAGTGCCTGCGAGGATATTAGATAGCCCTGTGTAGCACAACAAAAAAGGCACGCCGGAGCGTGCCTTTTCACTTTCGCCGGTAAGGTTTAACGCTTGTTGCCGTTGACGTTGTTATGCCCGCGTCCCAGCGAGAAGCTGGTGCCTTGCGGACGACGGTTGCCGCTATTGAACGGTGCCGGCGCGCGGTTGCCGTTCACATCGCCACGCGGACGGTCATTGCCGAAACGGTTATGTGAATGCCCTTCGCGGCGAGGGTGGGCATTGTGCTCATCACGTGTGAAGCTGTGACGGCTGTCAGGTGCGTGATGGCGCGGTGCACCGTTTGCGTTGCGTGGTGCGCCGGAGCGCGGGCCGTTGTTGAAGCGCTGACCGCCATTGCCGCCGCGAGGACCGCCGCGACCGCCAGGTGCTGCCGGGCGCGGCTTGAACTTCGGCTCCAGACCTTCGATGGTGTGCGGGTTGATGGACTGACCGGTGTAGCGCTCGATCTTCTTCAGGTGCATCAGGTCGCGGCTGCCGGCGAACGACACGGCGATGCCGGAAGCGCCGCCGCGGCCGGTACGGCCGATGCGGTGCACATAGTCCTCGGCGAATTTGGGCAGGTCGAAGTTGATCACGTGCGTGATGCCGGAGACGTCGATGCCGCGTGCCGCGACGTCGGTCGCAACCAGCACGCGGATATTGCCGCGGCGCAGGTTGAGCAGGGTACGGTTGCGTTCACGCTGGTTCATGTCGCCGTGCAGGGCAGCGGCGGCATGGCCAGCGGCCAACAGCTCGTCGGCGATCTGGTCCGCGTCGCGCTTGGTGGCGGTGAACACCACGGCCTGGTTCAGTTCCACGTCACGCAGCAGGTGGTCGAGCAGGCGATTCTTGTGGCCAAGGTCGTCCACATACATCAGGCGCTGTTCGATGTTCTCGTGCTTGGCTTTCGTGGCGGCGATGGAGATGCGCTTCGGCTCCTTCAGCAGACGGCTGGCGAGGCCGCCGACCACGCCTTCCAGCGTGGCGGAGAACAGCAGGGTCTGGCGTGTCTTGGGGGTGGCTGCGGCGATGCGCTCCACGTCATCGATGAAACCCATGTCCAGCATGCGGTCGGCTTCGTCCAGCACCAGCATCTCCAGACGCGAGAAGTCGATGCGGCCGCGCTCGATGTGGTCGATCAGGCGGCCCGGTGTCGCCACCAGGATGTCCACGAAACCGGACAACAGTTTGTTCTGCAGCGGATAGGGCATGCCACCGAGGATGCTCACGGTCTTCAGGCGCATGTTCTTGCCGTACTTGGCAGCCGCGTCGGACACTTGTTGTGCCAGTTCGCGGGTCGGGGTCAGCACCAGCACGCGCGGGCCCTTGCTGCGCACGCTGGATTCGACGGACAGTTTTTGCAGGGCGGGCAGGATGAACGCGGCGGTCTTGCCGGTGCCGGTCTGTGCGGATGCCATCAGGTCGTGGCCGGCCAGCACTTCGGGGATTGCCTGTGCCTGGATCGGCGAGGGGACGGTGTAGCCGGCGTCCTGAACAGCCTTCAGGATGGACGGAGCCAGACCCAGCGAATCGAATGTGATCGGGGTCGCAGCAGTTTCTGCGGTGGCGTTTGCAATAATATTTTCAGACATGGTTGTTCCTTGATTTTTATAAGACACAGCGCATGCGTGACCACAGGCCACACAATGGAAATCAGTAAGGGGTACTACAGACCTCTACCGGCGCAAACAAACATCGTCGCTAACCGGTGAAGCTAGGCGCATCCGAAAAATACGGGATGCAGAGGGTCAGGAAACGATGAACTCAATACCGCCCGATGGGCAGCAAGGCGCGCATTATACGGATGCAAGCCGGAATAGCCAGCGAAATTTGAGTCGGTCCAACACAGTGGCAGTTTGTGCGGGTAGTATTCAGTAAGGTACAGAAAGCAAAAGCGCTTTTTCATAAAGGGGGATTGACGATGACGCGGATCGTGATGCTGTTGGTGGCGTTGCTATTCGTGGCTTGCGGAAAGCAGGAAGCCACATACGAACCCGTTTTCAGTTCTCACGCCGCTGTTGCTGTGCAAAAGGAATATGTGGTCGGCATCCATCCCCTGCACAATCCCAAGCGCTTGATCGAAGTCTACGGCCCCATCGTCGATCATCTGAACAGCAGCATCCCGCAGGTGCATTTCCGCCTCGAAGCCTCGCGCAACTACGAAGAGTTCGACAAGAAACTGTTCAGCGGCTATTTCGACTTCGCCATGCCCAACCCCTATCAGACCGTACGTTCCCTTGATAAGGGTTATCGCGTGTTCGGCAAGATGGGCGATGACCAGCTGTTTCGCGGCATCATCCTGGTGCGCCGCGACAGCGGCATCAATAAGTTGAGCGACCTCAAGGGCAGGAAAGTTTCCTATCCTGCGCTCACCGCACTGGCGGCCACCATGATGCCGCAGTACTACCTGCAGACGCACGGCGTGGATGTGAACCGCGACATCGAGAACCTGTATGTCGGTTCGCAGGAATCTTCCATCATGAACGTGCTGCGTGGCCATGTGGCGGCCGGGGCGACCTGGCCGGTGCCGTGGATCACCTTCCAGCAGGATCGCCCGGAGATGGCGGCGCAACTGGAAGTGAAATGGCAGACCGAGACCTTGCCCAACAACGGCTGGGTGGTACGCAAGGATGTTTCACCGGAACTGGCACAGGCGGTAGGCGCGGCACTGGTTGGCCTGAACGATACGGCGGAAGGGCGCGCCATGGTGAAAAGGCTGGGCATCACGCGCTTTGAGATTGCGAACGATGAGATGTACGCTCAAGTGCGGCGCTATCTTGAAAAATTCTCTGCAACCGTGCGACATATCGAATTCTGAGCGCAATGAACAACCAAAATTACATCAGGGCATTCTGGCGCAGTTCCATCCGCAGGCAACTGGTAGTGGGTTTCGCACTGGCTTCGTTGGTGCTGATGACGGTGTTCGGCGTGGCGGTGCTGGAGCAACAACGCAAGGCGCAGTACGCCTCTTCCACGGGGCGTGCAGTCTCGTTGGCACATGCCTTGTCCATCAGCAGCACCTCATGGGCGCTGGCCAATGACCTGGTCGGCTTGCAGGAACTGGTGCAGGGCTTCGCGCGCACGAGCGACCTGCGGCGAGCATTCTTCGTCAGTCCGCAGGGTGAGGTGCTGGCCTCGACCAATGCGGAGGAGGTGGGTTTCTTCGTCACGGATACGTTGAGCCGGGACATGTTGGCGACGGATGCACGCGACCAGCTGGTGCTGATCGACCAGCGCAATCTCGTGGTGGTCGCCCATCCGGTATTACTGGGGGGACGCAATCTGGGATGGATACGCGTCGAGATGACGCGCGACGCGGTGAACGCGAATCTGGCTGCCTTGACCTGGAACTGGATGGGTTTCGGGCTCATCTCGGTGGTGCTCGTATCGCTGGTGGCGATACTGCTGGCGCGACGCATGACCAAGGGCTTGCAGCACCTGATGACGGTCGCTTCTGCTGTGGAACATGGGTGGAGCAAGCGGCGTGCGGATGTCGGGCGTCACGACGAGATCGGCAAGCTTTCCCGATATCTCGATCGCATGCTGGACGCGATCGAGCAGCAAAAGGACTTGCTCAGCCAAAGCGAAGCCAAATACCGTTTCCTGGCGGACAACATCTCCGACGTGATCTGGGTCATGAATCTCACCACCGACCGCTGGGCATATGTCAGTCCCTCTGTACAGAAGCTGCTCGGATACAGTGCCGAAGAAGTCATGCAGCAATCGTACCTGCAGACCTTGACGGCCGACTCGCGCGACAAGGTCTCGCGCTTGCTGGCGGAGCGCACCAGGAGTTATCTGCAGGGCGAGAGCGGGGATGCCGCCTACACCGACGAGGTCGAACAGCTGCGCAAGGATGGCGCCATCGTCTGGACTGAGATCACCACCCATATTGCGCGCAACGAGAAGAACGAACTGGTCGTGCTAGGCGTGTCACGCGACATCGGCGAACGCAAGAAAGCCGAAGAGCAGATCCGCAATCTGGCCTTTTATGATCTGTTGACGCAACTGCCCAACCGGCGTTTGTTGCTGGATCGTTTCGGGCTCACCATCGCGGCGAGCAAACGTAGCAAGCGTTACTCCGCCCTGATGTTCATCGATCTGGACAACTTCAAACCGCTCAACGATGAACATGGTCATGATGTAGGCGACCTGTTACTGGTGGAGGTGGCACACCGCATCACTGCATGCGTGCGCGAGATGGATACCGTGTCGCGTTTCGGCGGCGACGAATTCGTCGTGATGTTGCATGAGCTCAGTACGGATCGGGAAGTATCCACACGTCGCGCCTCGGAGATCGCGGAGAAGATTCGCCGTTCTCTGGGAAAACCCTACAAGCTGCAGATCGAGAGTAAGGGGGATGCCTCGCCGCAGTTTGTCGAACATCACTGCACGGCCAGCATAGGCGTGGTCTTGTTCGATCAGCACTGTTCTTCAAGCGAGGAGCTGTTGCGGATCGCGGATGACGCCATGTATCAGGCCAAAGAAGGGGGGCGCAACCAGGTACGCTTTCTGGAATCACGCCCGCTCAAACGTCCAGGCCCTTGAAATTCACCGGCGCGCCCCCACGTGCCGTGATGTCCCATTTTTGTACAACCAATCAACGGAGAAGTTATGACTGACAGTGCTACCGTCAACCGCGAAACCATGGGCTTTCAGACCGAGGTCAAACAGCTGTTGCAGCTGATGATCCATTCGCTCTATTCCAACCGTGAGATCTTTCTGCGTGAACTGGTCTCCAACGCTTCTGACGCCTGCGACAAGCTTCGTTTCGAAGGCCTGCACAACGATGCATTGTTCGAGGACGATTCCGACCTCGCCATCCGCATCGCCTTCGACAAAGAAGCGCGCACGCTGACCATCAGCGACAACGGCATTGGCATGAACCGCGACGACGTCATCAACAACCTCGGCACCATTGCCAAGTCCGGCACCCGCGAATTCTTCAGCAAACTGTCCGGCGACCAGAGGAAAGACGCCCACCTCATCGGCCAGTTCGGCGTGGGTTTCTATTCCGCCTTCATCGTGGCCGACAAGGTCACGGTCGTTACCCGCCGTGCGGGCGAGAAGGCCGATCAGGGCGTGCGCTGGGAATCCGATGGCGGCGGCGAGTTCGACATCGAGATGGTGGAGAAGGCGACACGCGGCACCGAGATCACGCTGCACCTGCGCGAAGGGCAGGACGACCTGCTGGCCGGCTACAAACTGCGCGAGATCGTGAAGAAATATTCCAACCACATCGTGCAGCCCATCCTGATGAAGAAAGAGGAATGGAAGGACGGCGGCTACGTCACGAGCGAAGAGGATGAGACCGTCAACCAGGCCACCGCCCTGTGGACACAATCCAAGAACGACATCACCGAAGAGCAATACAAGGAGTTCTACAAGCACGTCGGCCACGACTACGACGACCCACTGGCCTGGAGCCATGCGCGCGTCGAAGGCCGACAGGAATACACGCAACTGCTGTACATCCCCAAGCATGCCCCGTTCGACCTGTGGGACCGCAACGCGCGCCACGGCATCAAGCTCTACGTGCGCCGCGTGTTCATCATGGACGATGCCGAGCAGCTGATGCCGCTCTACCTGCGCTTCGTGCGCGGCGTGGTCGACAGCGCCGACCTGCCGCTCAACGTCTCGCGCGAGATCCTGCAGGAGTCCAAGGACATCGAAGCCATCCGCAAGGGCTGCACCGGCAAGGTGCTGGGCCTGCTGGCCGATATGGCCGAGAAAGAGCCGGAGAAATACGCCACCTTCTGGAAGGAATTCGGCAAGGTGCTGAAAGAGGGCGTGGGCGAGGACTTCGCCAACAAGGACAAGATCGCCGGTCTATTGCGCTTCGCCTCCACCAAGGCCGACACCAAGGACGAGACCGTCTCGCTCAAGGACTACATCGCTCGCATGAAGGACGGCCAGGACAAGATCTACTACGTCACCGCCGAGACCTTCAACGCCGCCAAGAACAGCCCGCACCTCGAAGTGTTCCGCAAGAAAGGCATCGAAGTGCTGCTGATGTCCGACCGCGTGGACGAGTGGGCGCTGAGCTACCTGACCGAGTTCGACGGCAAGCAACTGGTCTCCGTCGCCAAGGGCGGTCTGGATCTGGGCGCGCTGGCGGACGAAGCCGAGAAGAAAGAGCAGGAGAAGCAGGCCGACGAACTCAAGCCGCTGCTGGAAAAGATCAAGGCCAGTCTGTCCGACAAGGTCAAGGAAGTGCGCGTCACCCACCGCCTCACCGACAGCCCGGCTTGCCTGGTCGCCGACGAGAACGACATGAGCGCCAACCTCGCGCGCATGCTCAAAGCCGCAGGCCAGAACGCGCCGATGTCGCAGCCCATCCTCGAGATCAACCCCGGTCACCCGGTGGTGACACGCCTGCAAGCCGAGGAAAAGCACTTCGACGACTGGGCCACCGTGCTGTTCGAGCAAGCGCTGCTGGCCGAAGGCGGTCAGCTCGACGACCCCGCCACCTTCGTCAAACGCATCAACCAGTTGATGCTGGAGATGGGCAAGTAAGCAACCGGTCGTTATGTTTCAAACAAGAACGGGCATCTTCGGATGCCCGTTTTTTTCGTTTAAGGGAATCGGAAAGATTCCAATACCGTCATTCCGGCGAAGGCCGGAATCCAGTGGTTTTAGTTAACAATGCAGTTACGTCAGTGCGTTAATCATTACTGGGCACCGGATTTCGCCGGTGTGACGAATGATCGGCGATATCCTTAAATGAATTGCGAAGCTGCCTCGATTTTGCTCTAACATCGCTGATAACGGCCCTGTGGGCTATGAACGGGAGGATTGAGAATGAACAGATCACGCCGTCGTCTGCTGCAACAACTGGCCGCACTGGGGCTGCTGTCCGGGGCTGGCATCCCCGGCCTGATACGCGATGCGCTCGCGGCGGGCAACTATCCATCCGTGCAAGGCATGCACAAGATCAAAGGCGACGTGCGCATCAACGGCAAAGCGGCGAAGGAGGGGCAGCCCGTGCTGCCGGGCGACAAGGTCACCACCGGTGCGGACAGTGAGGCCATCTACGTCATCGACCGAAATGCCTTCCTGCAACGCAGTAACAGCACAGTGAGTTTCAGCAAGGATGCGGCCAAAGAGTTCATGCGCGTGGTCAGCGGGAAGATCCTGTCGGTGTTCGAGCATGGCGAGAAACGGCTGGTGGTGCCCACCGCCGCCATCGGCATCCGCGGCACTGCGTGCTACATCGAGGCCGAACCGAAGCAGGTGTATTTCTGCCTCTGCTACGGCGCCGCCCTGGTGGAACCGAATGCGGAGCCGGGCAGGGTGGAGCGCATCGTCACCGAACACCACGACCATCCCATCTTCATCCACCACGACCAAGGCATGCCCTCGATGGCCAACACCACGGTCGCCAACCACACCGACGCCGAGCTCATCATGCTGGAGTGGCTGCATCGGCGCCGGCCGCCCTTCTATGGGCTGGGGTTATCTGCGTATTGACCCGGCGTGCTTCTGTGCAGAGCAGGCCGAGGTTGTGGGAATTAATGAGAACGGGCCCCTGAGGGGGCCATTTTTCGGCCATAGCGGGCGTCATATATCCTTCCTATGCTAGTCGGCAATGCAACGGCAAGCGGACATCCAATATCTAGGCCGGATATAGATATTTCGACATATGGTTAAATTAGGGGGGAAATGTTACGGTTCAAAGGTCCTAGGTCTGAGGCGAAAGCTGCGGGATTAACGAGAATGCGGAGAGGAATGCGAAAGCTACTATGAAGATTATTTTCTATTGGATATTTATCTCTGTAATTCTTGCGAGCACAGCTCATGCTGAGGACTCTGATGATGCTATGGTTGCTGTAGCACCTGATAAAGAGCTGTGCAAGGGTAGCCAAGGTCATTTATTGCCATTGCCGGTTGTAGGCAGTGAGTCTGCGAATTTTAAGTCCATGATGCAGATGTTGAACATGGACTTTGGTAAGGGATGTAAGCTGAACGGGCTCTTGATTAAAGGGAGAATATCCTCGGTAACTTTTCCTCAAGTTCGTCTTGCAGTGAAATTGCTAGAGGCAAAAAAAAATCCACAAGCAATGAGTACTCATATTTTGTGGCTGGATAGTCCTGGTGGGCTGATTTCTGAAGCGCTGAAGATTGGGGATCTCATTGCGCGGCATGATATGGAGGCTAGAGTGACTCCAGGATCGAACTGTTATAGCTCTTGTGTACTTATATTTGCTGCAGCTAGCATTCGTGTAGGAATTGGGGAGGTAGGAATACATCGCCCATTCTCAAACGAAATTTCCACGCTCTCACTCAGTTATGCGGATTACCTGAGTAAATATGACGCCCTTACGCCGGTTCTAAAGAATTACCTATCAAAGTTTGGAGTTTCTCCAGCAATTGTCGATGCGATGAATATCGTTCCATCGGATGAAATCCGAATATTATCAACATCAGAAATGGAATCATTCGGTTTGGGATTCCAAAGTGTTGCAGCAAGAGAGTTTATGAAGGCGAAAACGATTCAGGTGTGCGGGCAGGATTTCCATGAGATGGAGCGTAATTTTTATTCGCTAATTGCAGCCTGTAGTAGTAATCAGGACGCAGATGAATCGAGTTCCAAATTGAACACTTGCTTTGATATAGCTAACAAAAAATTTCCGGAATATGGAAAGGCATCTATGGAATGCGACGAGAAGAAGAAAATGGGAGCTAAGTAGAACTGGCAGTGTTGGAGTGGATCAATGGTCAACCCAACAAACGAGAGTGCCTTTTCTCAGCGAAGCCGCATTCGCCACTCACTTTCACGTTATGCCTAACTACACGTACCAGGAGACGTACTCTCGCCTAGAGCTTGCGAAGGAGCAGATCGAGGTTGCGATCTTTCTATTTCTCGATCACCGTAGTTATGCGTCAGCGCTCACCCTTGCAGGCGCTGCCGAAGAAGTGATCGGATGTGAACTGAAACGAAAGGGAAAGAAACGCACCCTCGATTGGAAGTACGAGCAAGTTTCAGAAATTCATCGAAGAATCCATGGAGAAGAACTTCCTCGTAAAAAATTTATCGCTGAAGAAAACCATGTTAGGGATGCTCTAAAACACTTTGACCGAACAGATGAACCAGAGATCACATGTGACCTTCAAGACGTCTCCTTGTGGATGCTTGTACGCGCTTGCGATAACGCTAGAAGGCTCGACATCGAAATTGAGCGCTTTGAAGAACTCAATAACTGGTTTTATGGTTATGTGGATGGCATCTAGGAATAACCTTTAGGTCAAGCGGGCTCATCTTCTGGCGTACCGCCTCTAGGCGGCCTCTTACCTCCTACGTAAGGTCCGGTGTTGCATAGAAGCGGAACTGAATTTGACTCACTTATGAGATCCGCTATGGCCGAATCTCCGCCGAAACTGCCAATAGCTATCCTGCGTCTATCAGGCTGCAATGAGATGGAAAGCAGACTGTCAGATATCTAGGCTAGATATAGATATTTCGGCATATATGCTAAATGAGCATTTGCTGCTACGGTGCCGTCCGTTGCGGTGTCTCGAATAATGCCGCGTTTGCTAGAGGAAGTGCCGTGTTTGAAAGTTTCCAAACTAATAGAATCAAGCTATTTGCCAATTCTTTCCAGCCTATGCGGCATATCGCTCCAGAATATATGGCGTTTTTGCCATCTACTTTACGTTATGCCCCTATGCCAAATGAGCCTCACCCATGAAATTTAAGATCGCCGCACTGCTCCTTCTGATGGCGCTTCCTGGCGTGATCGTGACCTCGTGGATTGCTCTTCCGCTTCTCGTTGACGTATCCAAGACCCCGGTTCCACTCGAGACCTTGCAGGTAGCTTCAGCGGTTCAGGGCGCAGTCTTTGTCCTGATTGCAGCACTAGTCGGGGCCTCGCTTGCGCCACGAGTTGGCCTCGCCGCCCCCGCTGTGTCTGCCGTTGCAAGCCGCGGCAGTGTGCTCAATGCCCTTAGACCGCAGGTCGTACCGGGATTGGTCGGGGGAGCCATCGGTGCAATTGTGATCCTGGGCTTCTACGTATTCGCGCCAGAATCCCTTAAGGCCATACAGCCGGACACCCCGTTGCCCTTGGTTGTTCGCGTGCTCTACGGTGGAATTACGGAAGAGGTGCTTGTCCGGTGGGGCCTAATGACGGTTTTGGTCTGGGTGGGCTGGAGAGCACTGAGGAGGGATTTGCAGGAGCCATCTGCTGGAATCATTTGGGGCGCTATCGCAATAAGCGCGCTTGTCTTTGGCTTATCTCACCTACCCTCAGTTGCGCAGTCTCTGCCTGCGGTTACGCCATACTTTGCGGCCTACGTCACCATTGGAAATGCACTGTTCGGGTTGATTGCCGGCCACCTATTCTGGCGCTACGGTCTTGAGGCCGCAGTAATTGCCCATGTATCTGCGCATATTTTGGCCTTTGTCATTCGTGGGTAGGGGCATAACCATTCGCTCCAGCGGACGGCCCTGACGGGCCGCCGCTGAGCTTAAACGTTGATCGTCTGGTGTTGAAGTAGTAGCGGACAAAATTCTGAACTGGTCGAAAGGTCTGCCAAGGCCGAGAAACAGCCATTGCTGATTTCGAAACAAAGCTTTTCTAATGCGCGACGGGGTCTTTTTCAGCTGAGCGCAATGCGGTCGAGGTAACGCGCGCGGTACAGCAGCCGGGGCTGCTGCGGATCGTCGGTGAAGGCGCTGCGGTCATGCAGCACGTTGTTGCAGAGCAGGCCCATGCCGGGTTGCAGCGTGCCGTGGAAGACCAGCGGCAGATCGGCGGCGAGCAGGGCTTCCAGTGCGGCGACGGCAATCTGGGTGGCCTCATCTTTCTTCCATTCGATGCTGCGTGTGCGGGCGGTGTAGCGCATGTGCAGCTTGCCTTCGGCATCCACTGAAAATACGGGGCCACCCTGTGCAGGACGCACGCCGTCGTTCTCATCGACACGTTCGGGGATGGTCATGGCGTCGGGCTGCATCAGCGCGGTGATGTGCGCGGGATCCTGCTCACGTAGCATGAGGTAGGCCAGTTCATGGTCCATCAGGCGGTTGTGGCCGCCGCTGGCGGCGGCGCGCACGCAGTGCAGCACCATGGCGCGTATCTGCCGTTCCGGCGGGTTGTAGTAGCCGTCGGTATGCCACTTGATGGGCTTGTCGGTGTAGGGGATGTAGTGCTGGCGGGTGCCGCCGTCGAACACGCGGATGGATGACACGCCGTCTTCTCCGGCCAGCCAGTTGGCATCCAGATGGTTCAGGCCGAACTGCTCACCGAGTTTGCGCAGGATGTTGCTGTCTTCTTCCAGCATGGGGCTGGCGTAGATGGCCATGTTGCAACGGCGGATGCGGTCGGCCAGTGCGCCATGCTCGGCGGGAGTGAGGGCGCGGGGGTCGCGCACCTCGACGATGAGGTCTTCCATCGTGCGCGGGGCGCTCGCGAGTTTGGCATCGCGCCAGCGCTGCCAGGCAGCATCGTCATCAAGGTCGAACGGGTTGTTCATCAGTCTCCGCTCGTGCTCTTGCGGGTGCGGGTCGGGCGCGGTTCCTGTTCCCACAGGCCGCGCAGCGTCTTTTCCAGTTGCTCTATGGAATAGGGTGCCTCGAAGCTGATCATCGGATCGATGATCCACTTTGCATCTTCCTCGTTCAGCACCTGGCCGATGTTGTAGGCAAGCAAGCGGTAGAAGCCGTAGTCCGGGCCCTGTTCGGTGTAGTCGTAGTCGGCATATTCACCGGCACGCCGGTTCACCAGATCGATGAAGTCCTGTTTGCAGGTCGCAAGGTCGCTCTCCAGCAGTCGGCTGCGGTTCTCGGCATAGGTCTCGCCGCTGCGGTTGGCCAGGTTGCCGGTGAAGATCGCGCGATCCTCGGCCGACAGTTGACGGTAGGCGATGCGGTCCGCCGCGAGGATGAGGAACACCAGATACTCGGCGAGGAAATCCAGATACTGCGGACCGACGGCGATCTCGAAGTCGTACTTGCGCGTGTTGCGCAGTGCACCATCGGCGATGCGCCACAGGGAAAAGGCGAGCGCGTCCGATATCTCCTGCGGCGTGCGTTCGCGACCTTCCTTGAACCAGCGGCTCTTGATGCGGATCGCGACGTGCGCCTTATCCCTTGCGGATGTAGAACTCATGCACGCCTGCCGAGGTTTCGACGGTCTCCAGCACGGTCATGCCGGTGCTTGCGGCCCAGCCTTCGATGTCCGTTGCCACGCCGGGGCAGTCGCTGATCATCTTCAGCACTTCGCCAGCCTGCATGCCGTTCAGCAGTTTCTTGGCTTCCACGATGGGGCCGGGGCAGACCGCGCCGCGGATATCCAGCGAGACGTGGGCGTGCGGATGCTTGGCGCTCTTGCCGCCTTTCTGGATGTGGTAGCCGGTGCTGCCCCCTTCCATCTTCTCGGTCTTGATGATCGAATTGCCGGTCAGCTCCGCCCAGGAGAACAGGTCGTCCGGTGTGCCGGGGCAGTTGGAGATCAGCAGCAACACTTGTCCGGGATTCAACTCATCCACCATGCGCTTGGCGCCGATCAGCGGCTTGGGGCAGGACAGCCCCTTCA
>JAQUAD010000066.1 GCA_028687425.1 Sideroxydans sp. | reverse complement strand
CAAAGGCAAGGCCGGTCTGCGTCGCCTGTGGAACGCCTTTGGCTATTCGCTCGCCGGCTTCCGCGCCGCCTACAAACCTGAAGACGCCTTCCGCCAGGAAGTGTGGCTCACCCTCGTGCTCGTGCCGCTTGCACTGTGGCTGCCGGTGAGCATGATCGCCAAGGCACTGATGATAGGCAGCGTGCTGCTTGTCATCATCGTCGAGCTGATCAACTCCGCCATCGAAGCCACCGTGGACCGCATCTCGCTGGAGAACCACGACCTCGCCAAACGCGCAAAAGACATCGGCAGCTCGGCCGTGCTGGTCAGCCTGCTCAATGTCGGCGTGGTGTGGGGCTTGATACTGTTTGGCAAATAAAAAATATCGACAGGAGGATTTTACAAATGGCAAAGATCAGCAGCCCGGAATACGAAGCAAAAGCACGCACACTCAGCGAAGAAGAAGCGGAACGTCTGCTCTCGCGCATGAGCGGCAAATTGCCCAAGCGTCTGCACAAGGAAAAATTGACGCGCGAAGAAGCGCTCGCCATCCAGCTCGAACTGGAAGACGAGCAACTGGAAGAATGGCGCCGCAACATGAAAGACCTGCACAAGCAGATCGAAGAGACGGGCAAGTTCAAGGCCATGGCCACCCAGAAATCCAAATAACAGCGCCTCAGATGTAACACCAGACAGCGGCCGCCTGCATCCTGCAGCGGCCGCTGTGCATTTGGGGCCTGCCGCATGCCCGCGCCGGCCGCATCGCGTGGAACCCCAACAGTCCGCGGTGGAAATTGGTAAAATCGCGCGCCCTGCAGGAGGCTTCATTGGAAAATCCATACGACATCCTCGGCGTCTCGCCGACCGCTTCAACCGACGACATCAAGAAGGCATACCGCGCACTTGCCATGCGCCACCACCCGGACCGGAACCCCGGCGCCAGTGCCGAGGCTAGATTCAACGCCATCAAGAAGGCGTATGAATTGCTGTCCGATCCGCAGAAGCGGGCCGAGTACGACTACAACAAGAACAACCGCATCGTCATCGACCCCGAGCACGAAGCGCAGAACCTGTGGGGTTCGCTGTTCAAGCGCTGCGGCATCGAACTGCCGCGCAACGACCGTTAAACATTTACAGAAGACCATCATGAAAAAGATCCATCAGGAATTCCTCTACCAGACCCGCGAACTCGGCCTCCAGATCAGCGACACGCTGGGCGAGCCGCCCGACCGCAAGCGCTATGCACGCGTCATCGAATCGCTGATCGGCGAATACGCCAAAGGCACCGGCATCGACGATGTGAACATGCTGAGCTTCACGCTGGCCGACCACCTGGTGTTCGGCGATGAGGACGGCCTGATCGCCGAAGCGGCGGAATACGACGATGGCGATGCCGCCAAGGTGATGAAGATGGTATCCACCACCACGACCACCGCAGGCAACGCACTGGCCACCGTGTTCGCCAACGATCCCGAGCTGGCGCGCAAGGCCGTCATCACCGCCTTCCTGTTCAAGAAAGCCAAGGGCGGCAAGGAAGAGGACAATTCCCTCGACGCCCTGCTGGAAGAAGAAGACAAGCAGAACAACGCCGACGAGGACGAAGACGACATGCTGCACGGCGAGAACATCGAACACCTGTTCGACACACGCGGAGAAACCAATGACTGACGACCCTCAACTGCCCGCCATCCGCGAACAAGTCACGGCGCTGGTGCTGGCCGGTTCGCCGGAGCACGCGGAAGAAACCATCAACGACACCGCCGAGAAATTCGGCGACCTCGCCGTGGTCGAGGTGCTGAATGCGCTGGAGCCGCAGGTCGCCTCGCTGCACCTCTCTTCCTTCGACGGCGGCAAGCTGTCGCTGGCCACCATGCTCATCCCGCCCAAGGCCTGGGCCGAAAGCCTGGCCTACTTTGCCGCCACCTGGGACGAAGACTGGATCGAGGACGAACCGGAAGCGCTGGCCGAGTCGCTGTTCTCGCACATCCACGGCATGCTGTATGCCACCGACGATGAAGAACGCCGCGCCGAGCTGCTCAACGCCGCCCTCGCCACCGACTGGGGCACCACCGCTTTCGCCGTGCTGTTCTCCACCGCATCGGAGGAGATCATCGAGATCGCCAACGACATCCACAACCTCGGCGCGCACCGCAGCAGCCACACCACCTCCGACCACGACGTGATCCCGCTGGCGCTGGAGATCGCGCGCACCAACGAGGAAGCATGGGACCGCATCCTGTTCGAGATCTTCCCCGACTGGCGCCCCGGCGAAAACGAACTGCAATCGCATTCCGAAGAATGGGAAGAGGACGACCACGGCGACGAAGAGACGCGCGAGAGCCAGGTCGCCATGGGCCGCAGCACACAGGAACTGCTGAACCGCCTGCGCAAGCAAGTGCCCAGCAAGGCTCCCGCAACCACCAAGCCCGGTGCACGCCCGAGTCTGGGTGAGGACATCTTCGCGTAATGACGCTCGCCCATTACACCAGCCACACCCCGCAGCTCGTGCAGGCGCTGGAAGCGCTCGGCCAACGCGCGGACAAGCAGGGCGCCGACATCCTGTTCGACGAACTGTGCGGCATCACCCAGCTGGTCGCAAAGAAGTTCACCAACGACCGCACCGCCGATGGACTGCAGGATGCCTACCGCCTCACCATAGGCTGCATCTCGCTCGCCCTCAGCATGGCAGACATCGCCGACAGCAAGGATGCCAAGCTCTCCTTCCTGCTGCAGAACGGCGCGGAATACGTGTTCCAGATGGGCTTCCGCCACATCAAGCAACTGTCCGCGCTGCCCTACACCGCCTTCGTCTCGGATTTCGACAACGACGCCTTCGTGCAGCAGCGCAACCTCAAGGCCGTGTTCATGGAGCTATGCAGCGCCGATGCTTCATCCGACTGGAAAGGCGACGCCATCTTCAAGAGCGAACTGGTGGACAGGCAGCGTAACCAGCAGGTCATCGACTGCGGCAAATGGCTGCGCAAACACAATGCGGGCGGACTGGTGCGCGATTCCGAGATGGATGCCAATGCCGTCATCACCGTGGCCGTACTCTTTGCACTCAACGGCAGCGGCCGCATCGTCGCGCGCACCGCACAGCGCGACCTGGAACAGCTCATCGCGCAGGTGCGCGAAGCCAAGCCCGACGTCGATGCTGTCTGGAACGCCTTCCTGAAAAAGATCCCGCCCGAATTCCAACCCATGCTGCGCGAACGCATGGAGCAACTGCGCGACACCATCGTGAAAAAGATGCTGGGACGCAGCAAACCCAAGACCGTGCTCACCGAACTGCAAGACCATTACATCGGCAGCGAGCAGGACATCGACTACGACTGAACGCCCACATGTCCGCACAAGAACCCAGCCCCGCCAGACCCGCCCTCACCGAACAGGAGATGGAAGCGCTAGATGCCTTCCTCATGTCCGACGCCACCAGCAGCGAAGTGATGATGCTCGACCAGCTGGACGGCTTCCTCACCGCGCTCGCCAGCGGCCCGGCCACGCCGGCACCGAAAGTGTGGATGGCGCGGGTGTGGGGGCCGAAAGCGGAAGATGCGCCGACCTTCGACAGCAAAGCCGAGGAAGAACACATCACCGACCTGCTCACGCGCCACATGAACGCCATCGTGGAGAACCTGAACCAGGAGCTGGAAAGTTTCGAGCCCATCTTCGACATGAACGTGTACGAAGGCGACGAGCATGAATACATGGACGGCGAGATGTGGGCGCACGGCTACATGAGCGGCATCGCCATGCAACGCAAGTACTGGCAGAAACTGTTCGATGCCCGGCACGGCGCGGAAGTGTTGCGCCCGCTCTACCTGCTCGGCTCGCCGGACATCACCCAGGAAGAAGAAGCCCTCATCGAAACGCCCGCCCAACGCGAAGCGCTCTCGCAGACCATTCCCGCCAGCGTCAACGCCATCTACAAGTTCTGGGCACCGCAACGCCGCGCAGCGGAAGAACGCATCCATGGCAAAGCACCTGAGAAGAGCGGGCAGAAGATCAGCCGCAACGCGCCCTGCCCATGTGGCAGCGGACGGAAATACAAGAAGTGCTGCGGGGCGGACAAAGGCGAGGACTAAAGACACGCCCGATGGGGCGTTGTTGGAATCTTCGGCCGGTATTACAATCCGCCAACACGTAATACCCAGGAGCGCAAGACATGACAACGACACTTACCAGCAAAGGCCAGGTCACCATTCCCAAACAGATCAGGGATGCTCTGAACATGCAGCCGGGATGCTCGGTCCAGTTCGGCGTGAACCAGGAAGGCGATGTCGTCATCCACAAAGTCGCGGCACGTGCCAGCCGCAAGCCGGACCGTTTCGAAGCCGCGCGCGGCAAGGCTGACATCAAATGGCGTACCGATGACCTGATGGCCCTTCTGCGCGCCGAGTAAGCAATGCTGCTCGTCGACACCAACGTGCTGATCGACGTACTGGAAGACGACCCGCAATGGGCCGACTGGTCGATCGCACAGCTACGCGCACAATCACAGATCCACCCGCTCGCCATCAATCCCATCATCTACGCCGAACTGTCGCTGACCTTTTCCAAGGTCGAAGCGCTGGACAACGTCATCGAGAATCTGGGGCTGACCTTGCAGGAACTGCCGCGCCCTGCATTGTTCCTCGCAGGAAAGGCCTTCATCCAATACCGCAAGAACGGCGGCAAGGCCAACAATGTGCTGGCAGATTTCTTCATCGGCGCGCATGCGGCGGTGTTGGGATGCCCGTTACTGACACGAGATGCGCGTCGCTACCAGACATATTTCCCGAGCGTAAAGTTGATTGCGCCCTGAGCTTAAAGCGCGAAACCAACTCAGTACCAAAACCCTTTTAATGCCACAACTCACTTCAGCGGCGTGCTGAAGCCGATGCTGTAGATGATATTGCCGGAGAAAGTGGAGCTGTAATAGCGCCGCGCGGAAAGCGTGATGCCGATCACCCGTGTGTACCAGGCGATGCCGATCTCCGGATACAACACCGCACTGAACTCGGCTTTCAGACTCTTCTCGCCCGACTCGTCTATCTGCCCGTTGCGGTTGTTGTCCAGCCCGTCTGCCGCAGCATCGACCTCATGACTGTTCATCCCGACCAGCATCCCCAGCCCCGCGAACGGCGACAGCGTTTCCCCAACCTGCAAACGCACCGAGCTGGTCACGCCCTTGTATTCGAACCGCTCATCCGCGAAATACGAAGCGCCCACGCGCACCCCGCTGAACCAGGTCGGGCACATGCTGTAAGCCGCATCCACCCCAACGATGCGGAAATCCTTCTCCGCCCAGAAGGCGCCTTCGAGTTGGGGTTTGCAGGGGGAGGCACTGCTCAACACAGGAAAGAGCATAAGCACGAACAATGCAGTGGCGGATCGGATAGCAGACATGGTCTGCGTATCATAAGTCGGTTCGATGGTGTTCGCTGAATGCAGCTATGTGCGAGTGAAAGTTAATTCGAGCCTGGCCCCTTTGATTGTTTCCTTTGATTGTTTCCTTTGATTGTTTCCTTTGATTGTTTCCTTTGATTGTTTCCTTTGATTGTTTCCTTTGATTGTGGCCCCTTTGATTGCTTAGGGGGCCGGTATCTTTGCAAGTTAGTAACTTGAAAGAACAGACTGCAATTTTGCCCAATCTTTTTCAGCCCATGATCCAGAAAGGCCATAACTAATTTCGTGCAAAGGATAATCGGGATCGCGTAATGTAAAACAGAATTTGTTACGCACTCTTTGCGACCTTTCGTTTTCTACCCATTCCCATTCATAATTTAAAATTTCAGAATTTGAAATGTCTTTTTCAAACTTGGTTTTTCTATCACCGATTTTGATCCGCTTATTGTCAATATCAAAGGCGATATAGGTCTCTCCCCAGCCTTTAAAAATATATTTGTATCCACTATTTGTAAGCGATTGATCAAACTTTTTATCCTTTTCTACCTCAGATTTTAAGTATGCTCGAATCATCATGATGATAATGATAGGTAGAACAATCCAAATAACAATATCCTTTAAATCCATAAATCCCTCCTATCCTTTCCTCGTGGAAAATTTAAAATGCATCTCCGCCTATGTTTCTCTAGGTAAGGAACAGACCCAAAAGATGCAATCACCTCAAAACTATGCGATGTATTATTGATCATCGTTGCCACTATCTACGACTAAGGATGCCAATGTATTTAGGCAACAAACAACTGCCATGCGCTGAGCACAAAAATGCACAAATGAACAAAGAGAAAAAACCAGCTTGAAGCTGCGCCAAAAATTGGCGGGGATGCCAAATACTCAGGAACGAATGTTCTATACCATTTCGCACAGAAACCCGAATGCAACTTTGCAATTTCTTGCATCCCATCACAATCTTCATGCAGTTTGAAGAACTTTTCATAAGCAATCACTCGAGTAATTGCTAACTTGTACTGCCGCGAAAGGTAGATAGTTACAACAATCCCGACGCCAGCAATCACAAATGGCAGCCAATAAATTCCGGATGAATAATCCTTCGCCGCCTTGAAGTAATTGGCTGAAATTGCTGCTATTGCACCGAGTAACACAGTGTTGGTCGCTATGATTAATGTTTCGTTATGACGCGACCAATTTTGGGTCTGTACGTAAACTTCCTTCTGCAAGCTATGATGTTTTTCTTCAAATTGATCCGCACACATTACATCTTCTCTCAATAGTTGGTTAGTCAGCGCAAGCTTATTCCATTTTGCGACTCGACCGGAGCCGGACAGTATCAAGTATTTCTCGCACTACCTCCGAGTTCGGACCGAACCCTAGCCCGACACCCCTCTCCGCACCAAGCGGAAATTTGGCCTATATATTTTCTCCAGCACCCCGTCACAAACTCTTCACCCCCCCGTAATCAAATATTCATGCACCCGCGCCACGATGCGCACCATGAATACACCTAACGAAACTCTCCATGTCGCGCCAGCGCTGAGTATCGCGCTGGTTACTGAAACCTACGTTCCGGAAGTGAACGGCGTTGCCATCACCATCGGTCGCATGGTGCACGGGCTGCTCAAGCGCGGGCACCGCATCCACATGATCCGGCCACGCCAGAGCAAGCAGGATGCAGCCAAGGAAGACGGCGCGTATTCCGAGACGCTGGTGGGCGGCATGCCTATCCCCGGCTATCCGGAGCTGAAGTCCGGCCTGCCTTCCAAGGGGCTGCTGCTCAAGCTGTGGCGCAAGCAGCAGCCGGATGTGGTGCATATCGCAACCGAGGGGCCGCTGGGTTGGACGGCGTTGTCTGCGGCGCGCAAGCTGGGCATTCCGGTTTGCACGGACTTCCACACCAACTTCCACAACTACACGCAGCACTACGGAATCGGCCTGCTGAAGAAGCCGATCGCCGCTTACCTGCGCCACTTCCACAACAAGGCTGCGTGCACCCTGGTGCCCACGGCTTCGTTGCAACAGCAACTGGAACACGAGGGCTACCAGAACGTGCTGGTGGTGTCGCGCGGGGTGGATACCGAGTTGTTCCATCCGGCCAAGCGTGATACAGAACTACGCGCTACGTGGAATGCGACGGATGACACGCCGGTGGTGATGCTGGTGAGTCGCCTCGCCCCGGAGAAGAATCTGCATGTGGTGATCCAGGCGTTCGAGCAGATGCGCAGGCTGAATCCGCTGTTGCGTCTGGTGATGGTGGGCGATGGCCCGGCGCGCGCCGAGTTGCAGAAGCAGCATCCCAACGTGATCTTCGCGGGCATGCAGACCGGCGAGGCGCTGGCGCGCCACTATGCTTCCGGCGACATCTTTCTCTACCCCAGCCTGACCGAGACCTACGGCAACGTGACCGTGGAGGCGATGGCGAGCGGGCTGGCGACACTGGCTTACGACTACGCCGCCGCGCAGCAGCACATCAAGCACGATGTGAACGGTTTGCTGGCGAACTATGACGAGAGCGATGCCTTCATCGCCGAGGCGCGCACGCTGGCGAACGATCTGCCGCGCGTGCGCCGGCTGGGCAAGAAGGCGCGCGAGACCGTGGAATCGCTGACCTGGGAACACATCATGGGTCAGATGGAAGCTGTGCTGCTGGATACCGTTCGTTCACAAGGAGTGGATCATGGCCAACCTTCACTTTCCGCTGCAACAGATCAAGCAGTTTGACGTGGACCTGTGCGCGTTCTGCAACCGGCAGAGCCGCAGCTTCACCGTGCGCAACCTGTTCCGCCTTGCCAGCCGTCTGGGCGACGGCGTGTTCTGGTATGTGCTGATGATCTCTTTCCTGCTGCAGGATGGTTACGCTGCATTGCCCGCCGTGTTGCACATGCTGATCGCGGGCGGCTGCGGCACGCTGTTGTACAAACTCATCAAGGGCAAGACCTTGCGCCCGCGTCCGTTCAATGTGTATCCCGCCATCCAGTGCGTGGGCAAGACGCTGGACCAGTTCAGTTTCCCTTCCGGCCACACGCTGCATGCCACCGTGTTCTGCATCGTGGCGCTGGCTTACTACCCCGGCCTGTTCTGGTTGCTGGTGCCGTTCTCAGCCATGGTCGCGCTGTCGCGTCCCATCCTCGGCCTGCACTACCCCAGCGATGTGCTGGCCGGTGCGGCGCTGGGGGCGATGATCGCCTGGTTGTCGTTCCTGTTCGTCTGAACGCGACACGCTGCAAATGAAAACAGCCCCTGCATGTTTCATGCAGGGGCTGTTGTTCTGGGCGGCGTCATTTTGATTTGGACTTCTTCTTTTTCTTCTTGGCGGGCTGCTCTTCCTCACCCCAGTGCTTGAACTTCTTCTTGCAGTGTTGCAGCAGGGAGTCGTAATCCGGGAAGTACAGGTCGAACATGTCATCCATGTCCTTCCCGAATTCGCAGTTGTCGTCGCTGTGATCGCTGCATGCCAGCGGGCGCGTCGCGTAGATGCCGCACAGCCCGTTGGGTTGCAGATGTTCGCAACGCCCGTCGATCAGCAGGAACCAGCCGTTGTCGTCCTTGAATACGGAAACGTTCTCGTGCGCGACCTGCCACAGCAGGTTCTGGAAGTCATGCTGGTCGCGCGGTTTCTTGATCGCCTGGGTGATGTAGGTGCAGCAGCTTGAGGCTTTGCAGCTGGAACACTTGTTCCCGGCTGCGTGGATCTTGATAGTTTGCATGTTCGTATGTGTAGCAGATTGCGGTGCATCGAAACAGGCCGTGTTGCGCATCTGGCCCAAAAAAATTCAGCATCCATGCGGATGCTGAGCGAATGAACATGACCTGTTTATACTCCGGAAGAGAGGTTGAGTCATGTCCGCACGATATCAGCGGACTGTTACCGCAATGTTAATGCGTGTCCCGTAATACACCCCAAGCGGCATGCAGTGCAACCTGCCTGCGCCCGAATATCATCAAACGTTCTTGCTTCCTTCACAAACCTTTCATGCTGCAGGCCTATAACCATGCCGCATGAAGCGCTCCTCGATACCAGTCGTTGCATTGCTGCTGGCGTTCGCCGCAAACGCCGGCGATAACGCGCTTCTGGTCGGCGTGCAAAGGCATGGCGATACCTACCAGCTCAGCGCCCGTTTCGACACGACGCTCTCCCAATGTGCGGCCTACCTTTATCTCACCGATTATGAGGCGGCCACCGCACTGCCCGGTATTCTGGCTTCCACGGCCAGCCGCGAATCGGCCAACACGGTAAGGGTGGAGCGCACGGCCGAAGAGCGCGTGCTGTTCATGCGTGTCCTGCTGCATTCGGTAATGGAGTTCACCGAATATCCGGACAACAAGCTGACCTTCATTCAGCGATCCGGCGATTCAAAGGCCTTCCACGGATCATGGCGGATCGAACCGAACCCGGGCGGCAGCTCGCTGTATTTCGAGGGCGAGTGGCAACCGGACACCCTGCTCCCGTTTTTCGTCATCGACTACTTCGCCAAGCACGATCTCGAAAAACGTTTCGGCGAGATCGCGCGGCTCGCGGAAACGCAAAAGCCCTTGCTCGTCGAAAAATGCCTGCAGCCCGGCCAACTCGCCAGACGATGAAGGAAGCGGCGGCACTGCACTCCTTGCAGGTCCGCCTGTCGTCAGGCGCCTTGCATCGCAACAAAGCATTCATAGAACTGTAACAAACCATCCATAAGATTCTCCTCATATTCCACCTTCGGGGTTCCCAACCATGACACTGTTCTCTCCTCTCAAGACGCTCTCCCTGCAAAACCAGTTGCGCCTGATGACCGGCCTTTCGCTGCTGGGCATGCTGGCGGTGATCGTGTTCGTGATGCTGAACCTGAGCAACCTGCGGTATGAGTTCCGCAGCTACCAGGCCTTGCAGACCATCGACAAGAGCCTGATCGAGATCAAGGCGACCGCGCTGGCGGTGAGCCGCGCCG
>JAQUAD010000117.1 GCA_028687425.1 Sideroxydans sp. | reverse complement strand
GGCATACCACGCTGCACCTTTTATACTCCCGTTTCTGGAATCTTTTCCTTTATGCTCAGGGATTGGTCCCGGTTAAAGAGCCATATAGGAATCGCCATCCGCATGGCATAGTCTTGGCCGCTGACGGGGAAAAAATGAGCAAGAGCCGCGGCAATGTGGTCAACCCCGACGAAATCGTCTCGAACTTCGGCGCGGACACTCTTCGAATGTATGAGATGTTCCTGGGCCCCCATGAGATGAGCGTCAGCTGGAATGACCAGGGGATTTTGGGAATATCGAGGTTCTTAAATAGGGTTTGGAAGCTGATCGCGGAAGGAACTGCTGAGCGTCAGGGTGAAAACGCCGTGGCTCACAAAACAATCAAGAAGGTCGGCGAAGATATCGAGAATTTCCGCTACAACACTGCGGTGAGCGCCATGATGATATTTCTAAACGACTTGGAATCAAATGGCGCATCCGCGTTCGACAAACAGGTTCTGGTTAAACTTCTCGCGCCCTTCGCTCCGCACATTGCCGAAGAATTGTGGCAAATCTTAAATCCAAAAGCAGAAGGTTCGATACATCAAGAAAAATGGCCGGAATACGATTCGAAGCTTTGCGAGGAAAAAACCTTTAACCTGATAATTCAAGTTAACGGCAAGACTCGCGCGAACGTGGAGATGGCCGCCGGCGCCACGGAAGAAGAAGCCGGGGCAAAAGCGCTTGCGGAAGAGAAAGTGAAGGTTGCGATTGCCGGCGCGGATAGCAAGAGAATCGTCTATGTTCCGGGGAGACTTATAAACATTGTCATCTAAAATCGGAAAACCCAATGTTTAAGGATGATTTTATAAAGTATCTTTTTTTCCTCTGCCTTATAATTCTTTTACTCTATGTTTTTCAGCCGTCTTTTTGGAACAGCCATCCCGGCTTGATAAGATTTTTCAGCCAGGATAGTTCCGCTCCAGCGTCCGGAGGCTCGACCGCCACTTCTTCCGAGGCTAGATTGTCTCAGGTTGTTTCGGGAGAGGATTACACGCGCGTTTCCGGCGTATCTATTTCTTCCGTTGGCGATGTGGGGGAGCTTCGTATCTCGGTGGCAAAAAATTCTCCGAGAGAGGTTAATCTGGGAGGGTGGAAAATAAAGACTTCTCTCACAACCATAACCATCCCCACGGCGCGAATACCAGCCGGAGGAACGCTCACGATATCTTCGCTCTCCGCGCCTGTTTCCGGAGCCGCGTCAAGAACCTATTATCTCGGTCAGAGATTTCTGAACTTAAGCGACACAATATATCTTTATTCCAAGTCCGGAACTTTGGTGGACAAGTACGCGTACTAAGACTATTTCCTTTCCGCCATAAATATTCGAGAGCAAAGGAATTTTCCTTTCCGCAATATTTTAACATCCAAAGCGTCTCCAACTTTCATTCCATCCAGAATGTCCTGTATCGGGTTATCCTTTTCTACCTTTTTGTCGTTGCATTCCAAAATAATATCGCCTTCTCTGATTCCGGCTTTATCCGCCGGGCTTTTGGGCACTACCGCGTGATCGTTTGGACCCTCTCCCGTGACTAACGCGCCATGATCGGCCGGAAGATTCATTTTCGCCTGCAGATTTTTGTCGATGATTATATAGCGAAGTCCCAGATAGGGCCTCCTGACGCGGCCAAAGCGCCGCAGGTCTTCCAGGTCTCTCGCAACCGCGTTTATCGGGATGGCGAAGTTTATATTCTGGGCGCCGAAAACAACTGCCGCATTGATACCGATAGCCTTGCCATCTAGGTCCACCAATGGTCCGCCGGAATTTCCGGGATTTATCGCCGCGTCGGTCTGTATCAAGCCTCTCATTTCCTGCGGAGGGGCCTTTGGGTCCGCCTGGGCGGTTATCGCTCTTGAAAGCCCGGAGACGATGCCTAAAGACACGGTGTTCCGGAATATCCCAAGCGCGTTTCCTATGGCGATAACGCTCTCGCCAAGATCAAGCCTGGTGGCATCCCCAAGCTTCACAGTCGGAAGACCGGAAGCCTTTATTTTTAAAATAGCCACATCGTAGATGGGATCGCGGGGCATAATTATCGCCGGATGGCTTTCCCCGTCATTCGTGATGACGGAATACTCCGCCTTCGGATCGGAGATAACGTGTTTATTTGTGACGATAAGTCCTTCTGGGGAAACGATAAAACCGCTGCCGCCGCCAACGCTAACCATTCCTCGGGAATCGGTTAAAATATCCGCGACTTTAAATTTCCTCTCTTTATTTTTTTTGAAAAGCGGGGCGAAGGCTGGAATTTCTTTTTTAACGTCGGTGAGATTTTTGGAAATGACGATAGAGACCACCGCGGGCATCACATTTTTTATTGTAGAAATAACTTGTTTGTCCTGCATGCGTTAATTGTAGCATTAAAAATAGCGAAAAGAGGTGTTAATAAAAAATGAGAGCATTTCTGCGCCCATTTTTATTTCTCTGTAAGCCGCAATCCCGTTTCGTGGCGGCGGGGGGTGAGGGGGATTCGTCCCGCGCAAAGCGGAGGGTAGAGGATTTGAACCTCTGAGGGGATTTCTCCCCAACCGCATTTCGAGTGCGGCGCAATAGACCACTATGCGAACCCTCCGCTTTAAGCGGGATTGCGATTTGTTGTCAATA
>JAQUAD010000065.1 GCA_028687425.1 Sideroxydans sp. | reverse complement strand
TACCCGGCTTGCCGAAATCGGTATTCGGACAGACCAGCCAGACATCGCAGAAGCGCGAGTTGGTGATCCTGATCAAACCGACCGTTGTGAACAGCGACAAAGACTGGTCGGACGACATCACGCGCAGCCGTGATCGCATCAAGGGCATGACCCGTTAAACAATGTACCTGCGGCACTTCGGACTTCGCGAACCCCCATTCTCGCTGACGCCGGATACCAGCTTCTTCTTCGCCTGCACGAATTATCAGGAGGGGCTTAATACCCTCCTGGTCGCCGCCCGCAACGGCGAAGGTTTCATCAAGATCACCGGCGAGGTGGGTAATGGCAAAACCTTGCTGTGCCGCAAATTCCTTTCCACGCTGAACCAGGGCAAACAGGCAACAACACTGATCGGCACGCAGGATGTCGGCAGTCATGCCGCCGGCACGCACTTTGTAACGGCGTATCTGCCCAATCCCTATCTGGAACCGCGCAGCCTGTTGCTCGCGCTGGCAGACGAGTTTCGCATCGAGCTGGATCCCAATGTCGACCAGCACATCCTGCTGAAAGAACTGACTCGTGCGCTGCTCAATTTCGCGCGGGAAGGTAAACGCGTGCTGGTCTGTCTGGATGAGGCACAGGCGATGCCGCTGGAGAGTCTGGAAGTATTGCGCCTGTTGACCAATCTGGAGACGGAAAAGCGCAAGCTGTTGCAGGTAGTGCTGTTCGGTCAGCCGGAGTTGAACGATCGCCTGCGCCACAACTCGATACGCCAGCTGCGTCAACGCATCAGCTTCCAGTATGAATTGAAGGGATTACGCAGGGACGAACTGGAACGGTATCTGCGCCATCGCGTTGCAGTGGCCGGTTATGCGGGCGAGACACTGTTTGCCGGTACTGCCGTGAGCAAGATGCATCGCGTTACGAGTGGCACACCGCGACTGGTCAACATCCTGGCCCACAAGTCATTGATGCTGGCCTTTGCGGAAGGTCGGCAGCAGGTCGGCAGCAAGCATGTGGCGCAGGCCGCTGCCGATACCCCGGAAGTCAAACGCGACTGGCTACCTTGGGCATTGTCCGGGCTGGTCATTGCAGTCGCCTTGAGTGTCATCGCATTGGTGGTTTGGGCATGAGTCTGATCAATCAGGTACTGAATCAGCTTGAACAGCGCGGGGCGCACACTTCGCCGGATCAGACGCAGATCCGCGCTGTTCCCGCACATCCCAAAAGAGACTGGATCAAGCCGTTGACGCTTGGCGTGGGTGGTTTGTTGTTGCTTGGCTTGGGCACATGGTTATGGCTGCATAAGGAAGCGCGTGTGGAGAGGGCAGCGCAGGGCATCATCGTTCCTTCGGTCGCTGTGGAAGTTGTCGATTCGAATGAACAGCCGGCAACCGGGCCCGCAGCGCGCATGAGCTATGAATTAAGCGTACTGCCGCTTCCGGAGTCGTTGCGAGAACGCGAGCTGCCGGCTGCGACGCCCTCGGTGATGGATCGACCACTGGTGGCTGCCATAGAAGCCGAGCCTGTACCGGTACGCAAGCAGGAAGCGCCTGTCAGTCCGCCGGTCATTACATATCGTGAGCCACCGCCGCCACTTAAACACATCAGTCCAAAGCAACGTGCTGACGCGGATTATCGCAAGGGGTTACAGGCGCAGCAGCAAGGCAAGATCCCTGAGGCAATGGCAGCTTATGAATCGGCACTGAAGGGCGATGAACAGCACGAGGCGGCGCGGCTTGCCATGGCTGCGTTACTGCAGGAGAACGGATCGCCAGCGGCTGCGGAACGTATCTTGCAGACAGGCCTGCGCCTGAAGCCTGTACGCCTGACGTACGCCATGGCCCTGGCACGCATGCAGATGGAGCGCGAGCAGCTGAATCTCGCAGTCGATACGTTGCAGGCCCATCTGGCTGAGGCGGATAACAATGCCGAATACCAGTCTTTCTACGCCGCACTGCTGCAAAGACAGAACAGGCATAAAGAAGCGGTGAACCATTATCAGATCGCATTGCAAATCGCTCCCCGCAATGGCGTGTGGCGAGTGGGTTACGCGATCTCCCTGCAGGCACTGGAGCGTATCGAAGATGCGAAGTTGGCCTACAGGCAAGCACTTTCGACACGTACGTTGACGCCGGAACTGACTGCTTTCGTGCAGCAGAAGCTGGCCGGTCTTCCCTAGCGCTTTTCCCGATGCGGCATGGTGCGAGCCACTACCCATGCGCTGACCTCTCTGGCTCCCGCATCCTTCAGCAACTGTGCCAAGGCATCGATCGATGCCCCAGTGGTCATCACGTCATCCACGATCGCAATATGCTTGTCGCGCACATCAAACCCGGGCGCGATGGTAAAAGCCTTGCGCATATTGCGCTTGCGTACCCGCCAGGGAAGCGAAGATTGTGATGGCGTATTGCGTATGCGGATAGCAGCATCAGTAAGCAATGGTAATCGCAGAACACGAGAGAGCCGCGCAGCGATCAACTGCGATTGGTTGAAGCCGCGTTCGCGCAAGCGGGCGGGATGCAATGGCAATGCGAGTAAGTGATCCGGCTGCGAGACGATGCAGGCTGCAAGCGCATCGGCGAGAAAATCGGCAACGATCAGCTGTTCGTCGAACTTGAGCGCCTTGATCAGACTGTCCAGCGGGAATTCATAGCGGAACGCCGCAACGGTTCGTGAGAATGCCGGCGGATGTTGCAGACAGCGCCCGCAGACCTCGCCGGAAGGCAGCGGTGCGGCACACACACTGCAGCTTGGCCCTGTGTGATGGGGCAGGTCGTTGACGCATGCCGCGCAGCACAACCCGTCATGACAGGAGCTGCCGCACAGGAAACAAGGCTGTGCCGGCAGCAGGTGTGCAAAATATGGGCGGATGTTCAAAAAACTCCCGGTCAAAATTGACAATGCCGCCTCCATCAACGAACATGCGTGCCGCAATTTAGCGCCGAATCCCCTGAAAGCAAACATCAAAATGCAAAGCCAGCCCATCACACTCGTTCGTCCTCCCAAGCCCAGAGAGACATCAACCCCGCAACGCTGGAGCGTGGAAGCCATTGAAGAACTGTTCAAGCTGCCGTTCTCGGACCTGATGTTCCGCGCACAGCAAGTGCATCGCGAGCACTTCGACCCGAACGCGGTGCAGCTCTCCACCCTGCTGTCGATCAAGACCGGTGGTTGCTCCGAGGACTGTGGCTACTGCCCGCAATCCGCGTTCCACGATGCCGGTGTGGAGAACCGCAAGATGCTGGAAGTGCAGGAAGTGATCAAGGCTGCCAAGGCCGCGCAAGCCGCCGGCGCCGACCGTTTCTGCATGGGCGCCGCCTGGCGCGAACCAAGCAAGGAAGACATGGCAGCCGTGGTGGAGATGGTGAAAGAGGTCAAGGCACTGGGTATGGAGACCTGCGCCACGCTGGGCATGCTCAACGACGAGCAGACCGAGCAGCTGCGTCAGGCTGGACTCGATTACTACAACCACAACCTCGATACCGCGCCCGAGTTCTACGGCGACATCATCAGCACGCGCGACTATCAGGACCGCATCGACACGCTGGAACGCGTGCGCAACGCCGGCATGCATGTATGCAGCGGCGGCATCGTCGGCATGGGCGAGAACCTTACCCAGCGTGCTGGACTGATCGCGCAACTGGCCAACATGGAGCCCTACCCCGAGAGCGTGCCGATCAATAATCTGGTCAAGGTGGAAGGCACGCCGCTGGCGCAGCAGGAAGACATTGATCCGCTGGATTTCGTGCGCACCATCGCCGTGGCCCGCATCACCATGCCCACCGCGCGCGTGCGCCTGTCTGCAGGACGCCAGCAGATGAGCGAGGCGATCCAGGCGCTGTGCTTCCTCGCGGGTGCAAACTCCATCTTCTACGGCGACCAGTTGCTGACCACAGGCAATCCGGACGTCGAGCGCGACCGTGCGCTGATGGACAAACTGGGCATGTATCCCTTCGCCGAGAAGCACTGATGACCTTTGCGGGGCTGCAAAAGGAGCTGGACGAACGCGCCGCACAGGGGCTGCTGCGTCAGCGCCGCACGCTGGAAACCCCGCAGACGCCGCATATCATTGTCGACGGCAAACCCTATCTTGCCTTCAGCAGCAACGACTACCTCGGACTCGCCAACCATCCGCAACTGATCGCCGCCTTGCAGCAGGGTGCAGCGGAGTGGGGCGTGGGGGCCGGAGCAGCCCACTTGGTGAATGGTCACTTCACTCCACACCATAGCCTTGAGCAAGGTCTCGCTGCTTTCGTCGGCAAACCCGCCGCCTTGCTGTTCTCGACCGGCTTCATGGCCAATCTGGGCGTGGTGCAGGCGCTGGTTGGCAAGGACGACACGGTGTTTGCCGACAAACTCAACCATGCTTCGCTCAATGACGCGATGCTGTTGTCGCGTGCGAACGTGCAGCGTTACCGTCACGGCGACATGGCGCAACTGGAAGCATTGCTGGCGAAGAAACAAGGCGGTCGTAAGCTGGTGATCACTGACGCGGTGTTCAGCATGGATGGCGACCTCGCGCCGCTGCCCGAGTTGCTGGCGCTGTGCGAGCGGCACGATGCCTGGCTGCTGGTGGATGACGCACACGGCTTCGGCGTGCTGGGCCAGCAAGGGCGAGGATCGCTTGCGCATTTCGGTCTGGATTCGCCGCGCATCATCCTGATGGGCACATTGGGCAAGGCGGCGGGCGTATCCGGTGCCTTTGTTGCGGCCGAGCAGGTTGTCATCGACAGCCTGGTCAACAACGCGCACAGCTACGTGTACACCACGGCATCGCCGCCGGCGCTGGCCGTTGTGCTGCTGGAAAGTCTGACGCTTATCGAACAGGGCGATGCCATGCGCGCGCATCTGCAGCAATTGATCGCGCAGCTGCGCGCGGGATTGCGCGCTCTGCCCTGGCAACTGATGCCATCCGATACCGCCATCCAGCCGCTGCTGGTCGGCGATAACCAGCAGGCGCTCACTTTGAGTGCGGGGTTGCGCGAGCGCGGCATCTGGGTCGCGGCGATCCGCCCGCCCACCGTGCCGCAAGGGACCGCGCGTCTGCGTATCACCTTGTCTGCCGCGCATACGGAAGCGGATGTGCAACAACTGATCGGGGCCTTGCATGCGCTTGCACAGTGACGGAACGATCCGCGCAACGTACGTTCGGCCCCTCTCCCTGCGTGGGAGGGTTCGGGTGGGGGAAGTGTGCGATGCACATTGAGGTGACCGGGCAGGGCAAGCCGCTGGTCATGCTGCATGGCTGGGGCATGCATGGCGGCATCTGGGGCGATGTGGTCGCTCACCTGTCGCAAGATTTCGAAGTGCACAACGTCGATCTTCCGGGGCATGGTGCCAGTGCCGCGCAAGGCGATTTCACGCTGGATGAGATCGTCGCCTTGCTGGATGCGCAATTCGATCAACCGGTCAGCGTGCTGGGCTGGTCGCTGGGCGGCATCATCGCGCAGCATTGGGCAGCATCTTCACAACACAAGGTCGAGCGCCTGATCCTGCTGGCGAGTACGCCCTGTTTTACCGAGCGCGACGACTGGCTGTTCGGCATGCCTGCCGAAACACTGCAGCAATTCGCCGCCGAACTGGAAAAGAACCATGCAGCGACATTACGCCGTTTTCTGGCCTTGCAGGTGCGCGGTAGCGAGCAGGAGCGCGAGTTGCTGCTCGCATTGCGTGAAAAACTGTTCAGCCGCGGCGAACCGGATATCACGGCGTTGCGCGGCGGCCTGGCCATCCTGCGCGATGCAGACCTGCGCGAGCAGCTGTTTGCCATCACACAGCCGACGCTGGCCATTGCCGGTCAGCGCGACAAGCTGACGCCGCCGGAAGCTTCAAACTATCTGGCACAGGCGATGCCGCACGCACGCGTTGAGGAGATCGCAGGCGCAGCCCATGCGCCTTTCCTGTCACATACCGAACCTGTGGTTCAACACATAAAGAAATTCCTGCATGAATGAATTCGAGATAGACAAGAAGCAAGTGCGCCGCGCGTTCAGTCGTGCCGCAGCAGATTACGATGCCGCTGCCGTGATGCAGCGCGAGGTGTGCATCCGCATGCTGGAGAAGCTGGATTACATCAAACTGCAGCCGGCACGCCTGCTGGATGTGGGAAGCGGCACCGGCTGGGGTACGCGTCAATTGGGTGAGCGCTATCCCAAGGCCAATATCACCGCGCTCGATATCGCGCTCGGCATGTTGCAGCATGCGCGCGGCACATCGAGCTGGTGGCAGAAACTGTTTCAGGGGCGCCGCGAACAATTCCTGTGCGCGGATGTGGAAGCATTGCCGATCGCTAGCGGCAGTGTCGACATGGTGTGGTCCAACCTGGCATTGCAATGGTGCAACGACCTGCCAGCTACCTTCGTCGAATTGCACCGCATACTCAATACCGACGGCCTGTTGATATTCTCCTGCTTTGGCGTGGATACACTCAAGGAATTGCGCATCGCATTCCGCGACGTGGACGGCTACAATCACCTCAATCGATTTGTGGACATGCATGATGTCGGCGACATGCTGGTGGCAGCCGGTTTCGCCGATCCGGTGATGGAGATGGAGACGCTCACCTTGACCTACGAAGACGCACGCGCGGTGATGCAGGACCTGAAGAGTATCGGTGCACACAATGCCACGGCAGGCCGCGCATCCGGCATGATGGGCAAGCGTGCCTGGCAGCGTGTGATCGAGAACTATGAGACGCTGCGCCGCAACGGCAAATTGCCGGCTACCTTTGAGATCGTCTACGGCCATGCCTGGAAGCCTGCGCCAAAGGCTGCACCGGACGGGCGCGCCATCATCCGCACCGATTTCAAGTTATGAGTTTCTTCATCACCGGCACCGACACCGGCGTGGGCAAGACATTGGTCAGTTGTGCGCTGCTGCACGGCTTTGCCGCGCAGGGCAAGCGGGTGACCGGGTTCAAGCCTGTCGCTGCAGGTTGCGATGAGCATGACCACAATGAAGACGCGCTCGCCTTGCGCACGGCCAGCACGCTGCAGCTCGGATACGGCCAGGTGAATCCCTATTGTTTTCCGCGCCCGGTCGCGCCGCATATTGCGGCACGGCATGTCGGCGTGCGCATCGAGATGCATCGCATACTGACCTCGTATGAAGAGCTGGCAGGGCAAGCAGACGAGGTCATCGTGGAAGGTGCGGGCGGATTCCTGGTGCCGCTGAATGAAGCGCTCACCTTCGCCGACATGGCGCGCGAACTGGATATCCCGGTGATCCTGGTGGTGGGTATGCGACTGGGTTGCATCAATCATGCGTTGCTGACTGTGGCCGCCATAGAGGCACATCAACTAGAATGCGCAGGCTGGATCGCCAACGTGCTGGACGAAACGATGCCTGCGCTGCAGGAGAATATCGACGCATTGCGTGAGCGGATCGCGGCACCGCTGCTCGGTATCGTGCCCTATCAGGCAGCGCCGGATGCGCAGCAGGTGGCACAGTATCTGGATCTGAAGTTATTGGAGCGCGAGCCAACGAATGAGTGAGTTCAGCATCTTTGCGGTGTTCATGGTGGGATTGCTGGGCGGTGTGCATTGTCTGGGCATGTGCGGCAGCATCGTCGGCGTGTTCACCTCGCAGGTGCCGCAGCAACATGCGCGCTGGCCGTTCCATCTGGCCTATAGCAGCGGACGCATAGCAAGTTATGCCATTGCCGGCGCGCTGGTCGGCGCAGTGGGGCAGGCCGGACTGCTGATGCGCGATGCGGTGCCGGTGCAACACCTGCTGTTCGCGCTGTCCAGTCTGATGCTGGTGCTGCTCGGCCTGTACCTGGCCGGCGTATGGGGGGCGGTGCGGCGTCTTGAACAACTGGGCAGCGGTTTGTGGAAGCGCTTGCAACCATATACGACCAGACTGTTGCCGGTGAATACCGTGCCGCGTGCGCTGGGACTCGGCGTGCTATGGGGATGGTTGCCCTGCGGATTGGTCTATAGCGTGCTGCTTACCGCGCTGGCGAGTGGCGATGCGATGCAGGGCGGGCTGACCATGCTGGCGTTCGGCTTGGGCACATTGCCCAACCTGCTGGCGATCGGCATGTTCTGGGAAAGTGTGCGTGGTTGGGTACAATCGCCACGGGTGCGACTGGCGGCGGGTATGCTGGTGGCCGGATTCGGGGTGTACGGGCTGATCAAGGTCTCGTACACATTCTATGTGCATGGTTGGACGGGAGCTTGTCATGTTGCTGCGTAACATCCTGCTGCTGGGGTCACTGCTGATGCTCGGCGCATGCGGAGAACCCAAGCTGCCTTCGCCGTTCAAAGCGAACGAGGTTACCGCCAAATATGCGCAGGCCGATTTCCGCTTGCACGATCCGTCCGGCAAGGTCGTGACGCTGGCCGATTTTCGCGGCAAGGCGGTCGCGCTGTTCTTCGGCTATATCCATTGCCCCGACGTATGCCCCACCACCCTGGCCGACATGGCGCAGGTGATGCGCATGCTGGGCAAGGATTCGGAAAAGGTGCAGGTGCTGTTCGTGACGCTGGATCCCGAGCGTGACAAACCGGAGTTGCTGGCGCAATACACGCCGGCTTTCTATCCATCGTTCCTGGGGCTGTACGGCGATGCGCAGGAAACCGCGCAGGCAGCCAAGTCCTTCGATATTGTCTATCAGAAACAAGCGACCAAGAGCGGCAGCTATACGCTCGATCATTCGGCCGGCACTTACCTGATCGCGCCATCCGGCCGACCGGTGTTGCTGTCGCCTTTTGCGCAACGGCCTGAATATCTGGCTCAGGATATTCGACTGTTGCTGGCGATGAAATGAACATGTTGAGCAACGTTCTGCGGTTCGACATCAGCGAGGATAACTTGCCGGTGCGCCGCGAGCAGGTGCGGGCGCGCATCGCCAGCTATCCGACCATGGTCGTGCCGCCCATGTTCATGGTGCCGCTGATGATGTGGCTGATGTGGGACATGGTGTCACACGACACATTGCTGGCGTGGATGGTGTTCGCTTTTTCCGTGCAGCTGTTCGAAATGAGCCAATGGGGGCGGTTCCGCAACGCGGCATTCAGTCTGGAAGAGTGCAGACGCTGGAATAGCCGCTTCAAATTGAATACGGTTCTCGGTGCTTCAGTATGGGGCGTCGCCTGGCTGCTGATGTACTTGCCCGGTAATCTTGCCTACCAGATCATCATCATCTGCGTGGCGATGGGTTTTGCTTCCGGCGGCGTGACGATCAACCCGGTGCACCGGCCTTCCCTGTTCCTGTACTTGATCGTTCTGCTCGTTCCGCTCGTCATACGGCTGGCGCTGGACAACGACAAGCAGCACTGGTTTCTGGCGCTGATGCTGATCGTGTTCATCGTGTTCATGCTGAACGCGGCGATGCGATTGATGTACACCTTTGAGCTTTCCTTGCGCCAGCGATTCGAGAAGGAAGGGTTGCTGCGCGAATTGCGCCAGCGGGAGACGGATATCGCCAAAGCGCTGGAGCAGGCGGAATCGGCCAGCCGCGCCAAGTCGAAGTTCCTGGCGACGGCCAGCCATGATCTGCGCCAACCCCTGCAAGCCCTGCGCCTGTTCGCAGAAGCTTTGCAGGAAACCACCAAAGAGAAAGAACCGCTGAGGCTGGCCGGCCAGATCGGCAAATCCGTCGATGCACTGGTGGATATGTTCGACGACCTGCTGGATGTGTCGCGTCTGGATGCCGGTATCGTCGAGCCGCGCTGGCAGCACTTTTCCATTGCCCCCCTGCTGGATCGCCTGTATGGCGACTTCGCGCCCATCGCGCAGGCCAAGGGCCTGAGTTTTGAGATGCCCTACGTCGGTGAGAAGTGCGAAGGTTCTGCGTGCAATGCGGTGGTATATAGCGATCCCTTCCTGCTGGAACGCATGCTGCGCAACCTGATCTCCAATGCCATACGCTATACCGAACAGGGCAGCGTGTCGGTGCGCCGCGCATGCACTGAGGGGAAAGTGGCGATCGAAGTGGTGGACAGCGGCATCGGCATCACGCCTGAATCCTTGCCGCATATCTTCGACGAGTATTACCAGGTGGGGAATCCGCATCGTGACCGGCGCAAAGGGCTGGGCCTGGGTCTAACCATCGTGCGCCGTATCGACCAATTGCTGAGCAGCGGACTGCAGGTCAGTTCGGAGCCGGGGGTCAGCTCCACATTCTCCTTCCGCATTCCCAAGGGCGATGAGGCGCAGCTTGCGCAACCATTCGTCATCTCCCATTCCGAATACGACCTGGGCGGCCGGGTGATCGCCCTGGTCGAAGACGATCCGGACATCCGCGAATCGACGGTCGAACTGATGCGGCAATGGGGGTGCCAGGTGTTCACTTCGGAATCGGCTGACGAGGTGATGCGCGAACTCGATGCCGCCGGGCAGCGCCCGGATGTACTGGTCTGCGACTACCGCTTGCCGCAAGGAGAGACCGCCATCGATGTCATCCGGCGCATGCGCCGCTTGTGGGGTGCCGATCTGCC
>JAQUAD010000116.1 GCA_028687425.1 Sideroxydans sp. | reverse complement strand
TCAGCGTTCGGACTTGCTCAAGGCGTTGCAGGGCCGCGAGGCAATCCGCCCCTATGCCATCCGCCATGACACCCTCGGCGCACGGCTCTGGTTGTGGTTTGTCGACCAGAGCCCGCAATCTCTGGGGCTAGGGCACGGTGCTAGGCGCTACCGGCAACGATTGGCGCCGTGGGTTCAGGCGGTGACCGGGCATCACGGGCAACCGCCCGGCGCGATGGCAGGCTCCTTGACCGCGCATTTCGATCAGGCTGATCTCGATGCTGCCGCGGAGTTCATCTCGGAAATGCAGCGGCTGTTGCTACCCAGGGATGTTTTGAGTGCCATCCTTGCCCTGGATGCAGAGCAACACGAAGAGGCGGCGCGCCATCTGTCCTGGTGGTTTGCGGGCGTTGCCGTACTGTCCGATTGGCTGGGCTCCAATACGGACTATTTTTCCTACCGATCAGAGCCGCTTTCACTCGACGGCTACTGGTCACAAGCGCTTGTGAGCGCTGAAAAGGCCTTGGCGGCGAGCGG
This sequence comes from Sideroxydans sp., assembly GCA_028687425.1. Taxonomy (GTDB): domain Bacteria; phylum Pseudomonadota; class Gammaproteobacteria; order Burkholderiales; family Gallionellaceae; genus Sideroxyarcus. The sequence goes on along the minus strand of JAQUAD010000116.1, from coordinate 2,141 downwards.
CGTGCTGCCAGGCACTCCCGCTGTTGGACGGGGAGTGCAGGATTTGTTCACGCCTCAGCGGATACAGAAGCTGACGCCGTTGCAGCGATGGGCGCAGGACGCGGCACTGGCAACGCAGCCACAGTTGGTCCTGCTGGAGGACGTTACTGGTGCCGGAAAAACTGAAGCCGCTTTGACCCTGGCCTATCGCTTGATGGCTGGCACAGATTCAGACAATTCGGATGCCGCGGCGAGCGGCATATTTTTCGCACTGCCGACAATGGCGACAGCCAATGCCATGTTCGAGCGTGTGTCGTCGATGGCGAACCGCATGTTCGATGCAGCGCAGCAACCAAGTTGTGTATTGGCGCATGGTCAGCGTCATTTGTCACAGACATTCCGCTCCACCGTCCTGCCTGCGACGCATGGCGAGGGTGATGCGGCCCAGCTCGACGAGACGGCTGGCGCGCGTTGCGCGGCGTGGCTGGCGGATCACAACAAGAAGGCTCTGCTGGCGGATGTTGGTGTCGGCACCATCGATCAGGCCTTGCTTGCTGTGTTGCATGCCCGGCATCAGTCGCTGCGTCTATTGGGTCTGTTCGGCAAGGTGCTGATCGTCGACGAAGTCCACGCCTGCGATGCCTACATGCTCGAGCTGCTTGAGCGGTTGCTGCGATTTCACGCGGCCGCGTGGGGCAGCGCCATCCTGCTGTCTGCAACTCTGCCCCGCGCGATGAAGCAGAGCTTGGCGAACGCCTTCGCGGCCGGAGCGGGATGGGCTGCGCCAACACTGGAAAGCCAGGCCTACCCATTGGCGACACGAATCCATCGCCGGTTTGCCGCACCGCAGGACGAAACGCACGTGCAGACACGGCTGGAGGTTAGGCGCCATGTGAAGGTTGTTTATCTGGATCAGAGGGATCAGGTCGAAGCCCGCATCAAGACGGAATTGGCGGCGGGCCGCTGTGTCTGCTGGATCCGCAATACGGTCGCCGAAGCAGTGGCGGCATGGCAGCGACTTTCGCCGGCATTGCCGGAAGGTCACTGCACCTTGTTTCACGCCCGATTTGCGATGGGTGACCGACTGCAGATCGAGCAGGATGTGCTGGATCGGTTTGGTCCGGTCAGCAGCGCTGCGCCACTGCGTGCGGGGCAATTGGTGATCGCCACCCAAGTGGTCGAGCAATCGTTGGACGTTGATTTTGATCTGCTCGTTTCCGATCTGGCGCCGATCGATCGCTTGATTCAGCGCGCGGGTCGATTGCAGCGCCATGTTCGCGATGAGCGAGGCAACCTCTGCAGCGGCGACGACCGCCGTGGTGGCGCTGAGATGGTTGTGTTTGGCCCGGGATGGAGTGAATCACCGGGGGCGATGTGGTTCAAGGCATTCTCGGCCGGTAGCGCCGCGGTGTACCCGCATCATGGACAGTCGTGGCTCACCGCCAGATATCTGCGTGACGCTGGTGGATTCGCGATGCCCGAGGATGCGCGGAATCTGATCGAGGGAGTCTTCGGAGACCAGGCAGAGTATCCGGCCGGATTGCAGCACAACGCCGAACGTGCCGAGGGTGTGGATTGGGCCCAGACCAATTTCGCCGCTGCCGCCGCATTGGACTATGAGACCGGTTATTCCCGCCAGGGCGGTGACTGGCATTCGGACGACGAAACCCTTGCCGTTGGCGCGCTGGATGATTGGCAGACGCCCGCCAGCACCCGCGCGGGCGATGCGACGACCACCGTACGGCTGGCCAAATGGCAGCACGGCGTCATCGTGCCCTGGTGCGGGCAGGGAGACGATGCCTGGGATATGAGCAGCTTGCGTGTCGCCAAGCGGTTGATCGCCGAATCACTGGAGCCGGTTGACCGCAGTGCTGAATGGCAACGTGCCTTGGAAACCATGCCGGACTCCGGGCGGTGGAGTGTGTTGTTGGTATTGGCGCCGTTGGGCGATGGCTGTTGGCACGGCTCGGCGCTCGATCCAGATCAGCGTAGTCGGAGATGGGCTTATGACAGCCGCAGTGGACTGCAAGCGAGCGCTATATGAGCCGGGTGGCATTTCCATGCCACCCGGCGAACTGTCTCCCCGTGTTACGGGGAACGTGCTCGCGCTAAATCCCAATAAACCCCGGCAAGCGGTTCATCCCCGGAGGAAGGGAACGAGG
>JAQUAD010000115.1 GCA_028687425.1 Sideroxydans sp. | reverse complement strand
TGTCCGTGCGGGACATGTGACCTGGGAAATCGGGAGGCAACGTGGCCCCACAGTTTCATAAGGCGAGTCGGTCTCCTCGGCACGGTGGCGATGCTGGGCGCTGAAATGTGTTGCCGCTTTTCCCCGGTTCTTGGTAACATGATGACATGGTGCATACTTTTATCAGACATAGGCTCATGGTGGTGGCGTTGCTGCTTGCAACGTTCGTTGCCATACCTGTGGCTGACATGTTTCTGTGTGCATCCGAGAGCGTAGATGCTCACTATGTCATGGCGGATTCTCACGATGAGAGTGTGGATAGCCAGAGCAATGGTTCCGACTCAGACAGTGGTCATGACGCCTGTAGCCATGGGCATTGTCACCATATCTACGCTCACATTCCCCCGGGCACGGCCCCCAAAACCGAGTCCCTCAATTCGACGCATCAGTGGCCAGCCAGTGATGCCCTTGCGTCTCGCACTCCTGACGGGTTGATGCGCCCACCCAAAGCCTGACGACTCCCGGCTGCACCCTTCGTGCGGCCGTTTCGTCAACTCATTCAGCTTTGGGAGTTTCCTCATGTTCACGTCGTTCAGTCGACCGCAGTGGGCGGTTGGCTTTGCTGTGGCTGTTACAGCGGTCTTATTCGCATTACCTTCTCGGGCCGAGCCGGCTCCGCCCTATGAAGCATTGATCGAGAGCCTCGATCGCATCCCCATCACGGTTGAAGCGGAGGCGTTGCTCGACGCTGCCAATGCGCGCGCGCAACAGGCGCGGGCTTTGCCCAATCCCTCTGTCTCCGTGGAAACCGAAAACGTTTACGGTCGCGGTCCCTTTTCCGGCTACGACGCTGCGGAATCAACATTCTCCATCAATCAGCCATTGGAGCTGTGGGGCCAGCGAGGCGCACGTATCGGTGCCGCATAGGCGGAAGCTAAGGTCGCGGCGCTGCGGCGTGATCAAACACAGTGGACGGTCGCTGGCAGTCTTGCGCTGATCTATTCCGAAGCGGAAGCGGCTTCCCTGCAATATGAACTGGCTGTCGAGGCGCTGGAACTGACGGAAGCGGACGCGAACGCAGTCATGCTGCTGATCGAAGAAGGTCGGGAACCCTCACTGCGCGGCATCCAGGCGAACAGCGAAGTTGAAGCCGCCCGTGCTGCAGTAGACGAAGCGCGGGCGAACCGCGATGCCGCATTTGCCAGACTGACTGCTGCCGCGATGCTGGTCCAGCCAGTGACCGCCATCGAACCCAGGCTATTGAACCGCTCCCCTGATGCCTCCTTTCAGGCCATGGGCAATCCTCTCACCGTTCAGATTGCCGAGGCAGAACTGGAGGCCGCGAATAAATCGGTGAGTGTCGAGCGGTTGCGTGCGCGTCCTGCGGTAAGCGCGTCGCTTGGTGTGCGGAGGTTCCAGGAATACGACACGGAGGCATTCACCTTCGGCATCAATGTATCTCTCCCCTTGTTCGACAGAAACAAGGGCGCGATCAGTGCTGCCCGTGCAGAGGAACGTGCCGCAGCAGCCAGGTTGACCACGGCAAAGCTGCAAACCCAGGCGAATCGCAGTGCTGCCCAAGCCCGTCTTGATGCGTCCATTACCCGCATACGTGCTGCCGACAAAGGCGTTGCTTCGGCGGAGGAAGCCTACCAACTCGCGCGTGCGGGGTTCGACGCCGGGCGTATCTCGCAACTGGAGCTGCGCAGTATCCGATCGGCTCTGATCAGTGCACGTAATACGGCCGTCAATGCGCGGTTAGCGCGCGTCCGCGCGGAAGTTGAACTCGCAGGCCTTGATGGCCGCGCTCCATTCTGAGGAAGCATTCATGAACTCAACCAAAAACCGGCTCCTCATTGGAGCAGCTTTACTGATCGCCCTAGGGCTTGGCTTCGGCGTCGCCCAATTCGTGCCGCATGCGGAGCATGAAGCGCAGGCCGAGGATGGTGATCATGCCTTTCATGACGAGGGTCATGAAGAAGATGGAGGACACGATGACCACGACGAACACGAGGGAGAGTCGACAGAAGAAGGTGTCGTCGCACTGACGGAACAGCAGATCAAGGCGTCGGGCATCGGTATCGTCAACGTCAGCCGTGGCGGAGGGAATGAATATCGACTGTCAGGCCGCGTTGAACCGGCGGTTGACGCCAAGGCCATTGTCGCCGCGGTCACCAGCGGCCGGGTTGAACAGATTCTCGTTGCTACCGGTGCCTCAGTAGAGGTTGGCCAATCGCTGGCGATCATCGTCAGCGGCGAAGCCGCCACATTGCGTGCCAACGCCGATGCCGCGGTGGCAGAGGCGGAGGCAGCGCGACTTGTCTATCAACGGGACCTGAATCTCGTTGCGCAAGGCATCGTCGCCCGCCAGGAGATGGAGGCATCCCGGGCACGGTCTCTTGCCGCCGACGCAGCGGCGAGGGCAGCGCAGGCGCAAGTCGCCGCCAGTGGATCACCTGATACCTCGGGGCGGCTCACCATCAACAGCCCGATTGCCGGCATCGTCAGCGCCGTGAATATCACCCCCGGTGGGGTTGTGGCGGCCGGCGGCGCTGTGGCGGAAATCGCAGACCCGGCCCGGGTGGAACTGGTGTTCAACGCGCCTCCGGCGCTGGCATCTGCAGTCACCACGGAAACCCGCATCCAAGTGACGGGAACATCCCGCAACTTTGACGCTGTCGTGGTCGGCGTTGCCGCCC
>JAQUAD010000114.1 GCA_028687425.1 Sideroxydans sp. | reverse complement strand
GAGGCCGAGAAGCGCGACCACCGCAAGCTGGGCCGCGAACTGGATCTGTTCCATTTTCAGGAAGATGCGCCCGGAGCCGTGTTTTGGCATCCGCGCGGCTGGGCCGTTTTCCAGGAGTTGATCGCCTACATGCGCCGCCGACAGCAGGACGCAGGCTATGTGGAGGTGAATTCGCCCGACGTGATGGATCGCAGCCTGTGGGAAATCTCCGGCCACTGGCAGAACTACCGCGACCATATGTTCACCACCGAAACCGAGGATGGCCGCGCCCTCGCGCTCAAGCCCATGAACTGCCCCGGCAGCGTGCTGCTGTATCGCCACGGCCTCAAAAGCTACCGCGATCTGCCGATTCGCATGGGCGAGTTCGGCAAGGTGCATCGCTACGAACCTTCCGGCGCGCTGCACGGACTGCTGCGCGTGCGCCACTTCACGCAGGACGACGCCCACATCTACTGCACACCGCAGCAGATGGACGCCGAGTGCCGCGAGGTCGTGGCCCTGGTGCTCGACATCTACCGCCAGTTCGGCTTCGAGGATGTGCGCATCAAGCTCTCGACCCGTCCTGAGAACCGCATGGGCGATGAGGCAACGTGGGACTTGCTCGAAGGCGCGCTGGTTCAGGCGCTGGACGGCATGGGCCTGGCCTACCGCATTAATCCAGGCGAAGGCGCCTTCTACGGCCCCAAGCTCGAATTCGTGCTGCGTGATGCCATCGGCCGCGACTGGCAGTGCGGAACCCTCCAGGTGGACATGAACCTGCCTGAACGCTTCGGTATCGAGTACGTAGATGAAGACGGCCAGCGCAAGCGCCCGGTCATGCTGCACCGTGCATTGTTCGGTTCGCTGGAGCGTTTCACCGGCATTCTGATCGAGCACCACGCGGGCAAGCTGCCGGCCTGGTTGGCGCCGATGCAGGTGATGGTGTTGTCGATCACCGAGGAACATGCCCCCTACGCACAGGACGTGGCACGGCTTCTGCGGAGTGCCGGGCTGCGCTGCGAAGCCGATGTGCGCAACGAGAAGATCGGCTACAAGATCCGCGAGCAGACTTTGCAGCGCATCCCCTTTCTGCTGGTCGCCGGGGCCAAGGAGCGCGACACAGGCTCCATTGCCATCCGCAGCCGTGACGGGCAAGACCTGGGCGTGTTGCCCTTGATGGATGCCGTGGCGCTGCTGTTGCGGGCATCGCAGGCACCGGACGCCGCTGCACGCAGCGAGGCGCAACGCCGCCTGTGCCTTCGTCTGAACCGCCAGCACACCGCTGGCGAAGCTGTGGTTGACCCGCTGGAGACTGCCCCATGAATGTCACCGGCAACGTCATCACGCCATCGGCGAGCCGACACGGTGATCTTCTGGTGCGGGGTGCAACCGTCATGACGCCCAGCGGGGCCGAGCGCATCGACGTGGCCTGCGCGCAAGGCCGGATCGTTGCGCTGGGCGATCTTTGCGGCACATGGAGCGCCGAGACCACACTGGACGCCACCGGCCTGCATGTGCTGCCCGGCGTCATCGACAGTCAGGTGCATTTCCGCGAGCCGGGCCTGATGCACAAGGAGAACCTGGAGGCTGGCACGCGCGGGGCGGTGCTGGGCGGCGTCACCGCCATTTTCGAGATGCCGAACACGGCCCCGCTGACCTTGAACGCGGCTGACCTGCAAGCCAAGTTGGATGCCGCCCGTGGCCGCGCGTGGTGCGATCACGCTTTCTATGTCGGCGGCTCTGCCGTAAATGCGGAGCAACTGGCCGAACTGGAGAACCTGCCGGGCTGCGCTGGCGTCAAGGTCTTCATGGGCAGTTCCTTCGGTGACCTGCTGGCGGATGACGATGAAGTGCTGCGCCACATCCTGCGTCATGGGCGCAGGCGGTTGGCCGTGCATGCCGAGGACGAGGCCCGGCTGCGCGAGCGCAATCACATCGCCGTGGACAGCGCGGACGTGCGACAGCACCCTGTCTGGCGCGATGTGGACAGCGCGTTAATGGCGACACAGCGCATCGTGCGGCTGGCAGAAGAATCTGGTCGGCGCCTGCATGTCCTGCATGTCTCCACCGCCGAGGAAATGGCGTTCCTGGCGGGTCGCAAGCATCGCGTCACGGTGGAAGTCACGCCGCACCACCTGAGCTTGCAAGCGCCCGAATGCTATGAACGCCTGAGCAGCCTGGCGCAGATGAATCCGCCCGTGCGTGAACAGCACCATCGGGATGCGCTATGGCAGGCGATCCGCAATGGTCTTGTCGATGTCATCGGCAGCGACCATGCGCCCCACACGCTGGTTGAGAAAGCGCGGCCATACCCCGAATCTCCCAGCGGAATGACAGGCGTACAGACGCTGCTGCCCATGATGCTCGACCATGTGCATACCGGGCGCTTGAGTCTGCAACGGCTGGTGGATTTGACCAGCGCAGGGCCGGCCCGCATCTTCGGCATCGAGGGCAAGGGGCGCATCGCGCTGGGCTACGACGCGGATTTCAGCATCGTTGATCTACGGGCACAGCGTGTTATCCACAACGACTGGATCGCCAGTGTCAGCGGCTGGACGCCGTATGACGGCCAGGCTGTCACGGGCTGGCCCATTCACACGGTGGTGCGAGGGTGCTGTGTCGTTCGGGATGAAGCCCTGACCGGAGAGCCGCAAGGCACGGCGGTTCGGTTCCTGGAATCGTGGTCACAGGAAACCAGAGGAGAGTCTGATGCCTGATTCAACCGAACTCAGAAACCGAGGCTTGAAGGCCACGCTGCCTCGGCTGCAAATCCTGGAAAT
>JAQUAD010000113.1 GCA_028687425.1 Sideroxydans sp. | reverse complement strand
TGTGTAGGAGGCGGTTTTACATCTATGGACGTTGTAAGATGCGCAATTCGTGCAAATGCGAAAAAGGTCTATATGATTTATCGTAGAGATGAGCAGACGATTATTCGCAATACTACATACGAAGAGTATCATGAAGCCGTAGAAGAGGGTGTTGAGTTTATCTTTCATTCGGCAGTAGCTGATTTAAGAGATGAAGACAATATAATAAAATCTCTTCTAATCGATAAGTTTGAGCTAGTTCCAAATCCTGATGGCGGTCGTGCAGAGCTTGTTAAAGTCGAGGGAGCATCTTTTGAGATAGAGGCGGATTATCTTATCCCTGCAGTTTCGCAGTCGGCTGATTTAAAACTACTTCCTCCTGAGTGGGAGATTGAGAAGACTTCCTGGGCGACTATCAAAACAAACGGTAAGGATTACATGACATCTCGTAAAGGTATCTTTGCTTCTGGGGATTGTGAATATGGTCCTATGACTATTGTAAATGCCGTGGGACAGGCAAAGCGTGCAGCATCTGTTATGGCACGCTATGTCCAGAGTGGTGAGGTTACTCTAAGTGATGATGAGATTATGGAAGATCACCTTAGAAAACTTCGTGTTTATGATAAAAAAGAGAAAGTTAAAGGTTGGCTGGCTGGAATTCCTAGAGAGCATAGTCAAGTTCTTGAAGCAGAAGATCGTAAATACAACAATAAAGAAGTTAACCTAGGCTTCACTCAAGAAGAGGCGCTAAGTGAAGCAGAGCGCTGTATGCGTTGTTACTATATAGCAATGGTACAGGCATAAAGGATGGGTGAGATGAATAAAGAAGTTAGTTTTAAAATTGACGGCATCTCGGTAGTTGCCCAAAAAGGTGAGAGCATCTTAAATGTCGCTCGCAAAAATGGCATCTATATCCCAACAATGTGCTATATTTCAAAAACATCACCTTGCGCATCGTGCCGTATGTGCGTTGTTGAAGCAAGTGGTATGGATGGCTTTGTGCTTAGCTGTAATACGCCTCCTATTGAGGGAGTAGAGATAACTACAAATTCTCAAGCTCTTAACCATGAGCGCACAAATATTATGAAACTATATGATGTAAATCATCCTCTAGAGTGCGGAGTTTGTGACAAATCAGGGGAGTGTGATTTACAAAATAAGACTTTGGAATTTGATGTTGAGCGTCAAAATTTCTCCGCTCGTGATCAACTCCGCCCCTTGAAAAAATGGGGACTTATAGATTATGAGCCTTCGCTGTGCATCATGTGTGAGAAGTGTGTTCATGTCTGTAACGAAGTTATAGGCGATGATGCTATCGAGGTTCAATTTGGCGGTTACAAATCTACCATCATTCCAAAAGGTAGCGAGCTTCTTGATTGTACATTTTGTGGCGAATGTATTGCGGTTTGTCCTGTGGGAGCGCTTACTAGCAGTGGCTTTAAATACAGAGCAAACGCGTGGGAGCTAAATCGTGTTCCTGCAACGTGTGCGCACTGTTCGGCTGGATGTCCGTTAGAGTATGAAACAAGACACAGCTCAATTAACGGTGCAGATGAGATATACAGAATTAAAAACAACTTTGAGTTTACCTCACTTTGTGGAGCAGGACGATTTGGTTTTGACTTTGAAAATAGAGTAAGTAGTAATGAGAGTGCATTTAACAGCGCTATTGAGGCTCTTAAAGAAGCAAAAGCTATAAGATTCTCTTCAATTATAACAAATGAAGAGGCGCATATCTTAGAGCTTTTAAAAGATAAACTCGGCATAAAACTATTTAATGAAGATGCGAGAGTGTTTGCAGAGTTTATGAAATCATACAGCTCTATAAGTGGCAAGCTTCATCACAGCGGCTCTCTTGATGCAATCAAGCAATCAGATGCGTGCATAATTATAGGAAGCAGAATTGCTACTGATAATCCAGGTGTTAGATATGCGCTAACTACCGCCGCAAAACATAATGGTGCAAAGATTTTATATGCGCATCCTATGGAAGATGCTCTGATGCAAAACGTAATTACTCAGATGATGAAGTATGAAGTGGGAACAGAAGAGGGCGTTATGGCGCTTTTAGCTCATGCAATACTTCAAGATGCCGACTTAGATGATAGCGAGAGAGCATTTTTTAAGGAGCTTGATTTTGGTTATTTGTGTGCAGAGACAAATATCGGGGAAGAGGAGTTCTCTTTAATGATGAAATCTTTTGCAAGAGCAAAAAAGCGAACACTTATAATAGGCAATGATTTAATTGCACATAAGCGAGCAAACAATATAGCTAAACTTGCCGCACTTATAGAGAAATACAGCGACTTCTCTTTAGTCGTTGTGCCTCGTGAGGTAAATACTCTTGGTGTGTCACTTATTAATTCGCTTGATTGTGATGAGAATATCTCAAATGTAGTTGGATACAATGCAAAAGGCTCGTTTGTAATCTCTTCATTAGAGGGTGCTAATTTGGCAGTTCCAGCGCTAAATCAACAAGAGGGAACTGTCGTAAGCATAGATAACAGAGTGCTTCCGACAAATGTTTCGCTGGAGTTTGAGGGTTATACTCTCAATGATATAGCACGCTCTTTTGGTATTGATAAAGCAGAGACAGTTGAATATACTAAAGAGTTAAATAAAAACGCTGGCTTTAAAGAGATAGCTTTTGATGATTTAGAGAACTTTTTATCATCAATGGGCGAAGATAACCGCGGGTATCTTCTTGATGAGATTATATTTAGAGCTGAAGGTAATCTTGAAGAGCTTGATGATTTGCCTGAGTATAACGGTACGATTATCTACCAGTGCGACCCAGTTCTTCAG
>JAQUAD010000064.1 GCA_028687425.1 Sideroxydans sp. | reverse complement strand
CCCGCAGCCAGTTGCCGTACAGCGCGTGAAACGCGTTTTGGCAGCGTTGCGAGCAGAACACCCAGTCGATGGGATAGCGCCGGGGATTGCCGACACCGTGACGGTTGTCGGTGTGGCCGAATCCCCGGGCCTGTCGTTTGCAGACCCAGCATTTCATCGGCCTCCCTCACTGCGCCCAAGACGGCTTGCCGGTCACGGGTGCGCGTTGCGGAGCCGGTGCCTGATACGCAGGCGCAGCCGCCTGCGCCGGAGCGCCGGGACTTGCACTGCCTGAAGCCTTGGGCGGCACGCCCATCAGTTTTGCGTAGTCGGGGTGATCGGGCTCGACCGCGATCTTGACCACGTTGCGGTCTTGGCCCTTGCTATCCTTCTCAATGTCCACGCGGGCCAGAAACTCCAGGCCATCCAGTTCATGAAAGCCCTGGATGCGGCGCGCGGCGGCGGCCTGCGGGCTGTTGTCCTGCGGGTGGACGTTGCGGGCGCTGTTGAGCGCGGCGCGGATGAAGCTGCGCCCCATCTGACCCCAGGTCGGCCCTTTCTTGGAGTGCAGGCCGATGTTGCTCCACATCTTGCGCTTGGCATGATCACCGCCCGTGACGACGAACTCGGCGGCGAGGTAGATGGAGCCGGTTTCGAAGGACTCGGTGGCGTAACCACCGCCCCAGCCTTGTCCCGGGTCGTCATAACCACCGGGCTTGATGGTCATGCGCACTGGCACGACCGCGCCCTTGGGGATCAGGTCAAAGCCCGACTGTTGGGGATCGGCATCTTGGAAATCAAAATAGTTGGACGACATGGCGATTACTCCTTGGATTCGGTGGTGTTTTCTGTAGTGGGTGTGCCGTTGCTGACGGGCATGGGCGCTGGCGACTGGCCAGCGCACTTGGCGATCAGTGCGCCGAGATGCGGCGGCTCCAGCAGGTCGAGACGACCGCTGCGGTCTTTGGCCGGGAAGCCGTAGGGATTGACGGTGTGGGTGACGAAGGCGCGGTAAGCACTGCCGTCGTCGGCCTTGATCTCGGCCAGTGTCACGACCTCATCGACAATGCCGGGCAGCTCCAGACTGGTCTTGCTGCCTTCGATCTGTGGCACGAACACCTTGCGGTTGTAGTCATCGAGGCGCTCGTCGAGGATGGCGACGAACACCACGTTCTTGCCCCGGGCGTGCTGCAAGTGGGTCAGTGCGCCGATCATTTCCTGGCCGAGCAGGCCATAGGCCGCGCGCAGATCCGGTTTGCCGGAGCGGTCACTGGTGGCACCGGGTTGCGTCTTGCACCATGCGAAGCACTGCCGGGACAACTGCGTGATCGAGTCGAGAAAGAAGGTCTGGTAGCGGTCGAGCTGCGTCGGGCTGCCAAATTTCTCGATGACGTGGTCGTAATGCGCCTGCGAGAACGCGCTCTCCGGCGGCAGTGACTTGTCCGGGCCTGCGAGGAACACGAAAAAGTCGCGGCTTTCCGGCCACGATGCCGGACGGATGGTGTCGCCCGGCCAATCGGCCACGGCGAGATCGCCCGCCTCAATATCGAGGAACAAGGTGGTAGCAGGGTCGAGGTCTTTGAGCCGGGTGGTCTTGCCGATGCCGGACTTGCCCAGCATCAGCAATTTCACACCCTTGCGTTCGGCCAAGCGCTGCTGCGCGGAAATGATCGGGAGGGACATCACGCCACCTCCTTCAGTTGTTCCGCGACCGCCGGATTCCAGAGGATTTGGTAGCCGCTGTGACCGTTGCGCGAGTACGGCATGGCTTCGGCCCATGCTTCACCGGCCTCGGTCAGTTCCCACTCGTCCCGGTCGTTGCGGAACTGAAGGCCTCCGGATGCCAGCAACTGGTTCGTGGCTTTGGCTGAGCGACTCAGCAATTTGCCGAGCTGTGTGGCGTTGAGCGAGCAGATCGGCTCGTTGGCGGCAGGCAAAGCGCGGCGCAGCACTTCCGTGGTCAGGCCGGTGTTTTCCTGAATGCAGGTCAACGTGGCAGCCATTGCAATGCCGGTCTTGACGCCCGGTACCTTGGCGACCGCTTCGCCGATCAGCAGGATGGCGGTGACGCGATCTTGGGTCGGCGCGGGCAAGGCAGCCATCGTGGTGGCGGCGGAATACGCGCCTGTCTTGCGGATTGCAGGCAGCACTTCACCGGTGATCCAGCGCTTGAAGCGCTTGGCGGCATCCTTGGTGCTACCGAGGATCAGGGCGTAAAGCCCCGACTCGTTGACGTGGTTTTGGCGTTGACGGCCACCCGCCGTAAGGGTCTCCAATTTCTGGAGATCCTCGGCATCGACGTGGGACTTGATCGCCTGAGACGGATTGCCCATCTCCAGGGCGTCGCAGACATCGGTGGCGTTGAACCACGGCTGCCCGAGTTCATCGACCTGGACGCGCACGGCGTGCGCTTCGAACTGGAAGGGAATGATCGCGCTCATGATCAGTCCTCCCAAGACACATCGGCGATACGGTCGGCTCCACGCGCGGCACGTTTGCGCACCTCGGTGTGGAGTTCTTCCAGCGCGGTGCGGCGGCGGCCGAGCGCCAGCGATTCCGCGTTGGCTGTCTGGATCGCAAAAGCCAGCTCGTCCACAGTGGCGGCATTGAGCGGGACAACGACGTCCTGACCGTCCGCGCGGCGATATCGGATTTCGTCAGGGAGGTGTTCGCCGTAGATGGACGGCAGCTGTTGACGCAGCGAGGCGATGAGATTGGTGCTCATGGTCATTACTCCGAATCGATGGAAAGGGTGAAAGACGGCTTGCCGGAATCCACGGTGCGAGCGGCGGCGAACTGCTGTTGCAAAGCAGGCGGCCAGTTCGTGAAGCGGGATTCGGAGACGGACAACTTGATGTCGAGGTAACCCTCGACCTTCTCGCCTGAGGCGACGATGCGTTCAGCGATCTCAGCCAGTTGCTTCTGATCCCAGCTGACCTTCTTGGGTAGCTCGAACTTCAGGTGCAGCGGGCCATCGCTGATGTGTGCGGTGCCGAAGTCACGGCCGGACTCGCGCAGCGCGGTGCGTGCCTGCTCGCCGTAGCACTGATCCAGTGCCGCATCGAACTTGGTGCGCGCCTTCTTCAGCCAGTCGATGGCTGCATCGAGGTTCTTGTCGATCTCGTGTTTCTGCGCGGGCGGCAATGCGGCCAGTTGGCTGACCGACATCTCGGCGATCTCGGCAGGGAAGATGGTGATGTCATTCATCGCATCTCTCCTCAAACCGCCGCGCGTTCGGATGTCGAGTCGTGCAGCGCTTCGCGCTCAAACTCGAGGATCGCGTCGACCGGGTAGCCGACACGCTTGGACAGCTTCAGGTAGCGTGGACCGCGACCCTCACTGCGCCAGCGCTGCAAAGTCTTGGGGCTAACGCCCCAGCGTTGCGCGAGCTCGTTTTCGTTGAGCACGCGGCGATCACCGGGTGACATGGTGTTGATCGCCTGCTGTGGCGACCGGGGGATACCGCTGGTTGGTGTCTGCATGGAATGCTCCTGTGACGTTGTTGAGTAACAGGTGTCATTCCAAACTTCGGGTGGCGAACCTTTAAGGGGCGCAATGGCGAACCACGACGGAACTCCAGGTTCGCCAATGGCCCAGTGCAGAAAAGCAAACGGCGAGCACATGGCTCGCCGTCATCGGGTGTGTCTGGAAGCAGATCAGGCGTCGGAGAAACCGAGCAATCGACGCTGCGCAGCCCAATCGCGCGGTAGTTGCTCTTGGCGGCCACGCAAGGTGTGCAGATTCAGGTGGCGTGGCTGACGTCCTTCGAATATCGCCTCCACGATATCGGGGGCCAACATGGTCATGCGCAAGACCTCGGCAGCCCAGCCCGGTTCCACTTTGAAGGCGTGCGCCAAGTCCGTTGTCGTGGAGTAGGTGCCATCGTCGATCAAGCGCTTCCAGTAGAAGGCCTTGCCCAGCGTTTTGATCATCGGCACATCGAAGCCACCGATTCGGTCCGCGATCTCGGGGGCTGGCGGTATCAGCAGCTTCCGGTTCTGGCGGCGCTTGATCGTCAGGGGCACCAAGGTGACCCGCTGCCCCTCGCTGACATAACTTCGCGCCTCGGCTCCAATCTCGATGCGGACGGCGCGCTGGCGCTGGTGGGTCGTGGCATTCATGCCAAAGCCTCCTCGACACGCTCTTGGGACTCTTCGATCAAGGGATGCGTGCTGATGTCCGCACCGAATCCGATCCAACCGTCCTCCCGCCAAACGATATCCAGGCCGTGCCCGTGTAGTTGCACGCGTTCGATCAACAGCCGTGTGATCCGTTGCTGCTCGGCGGGGAACAGTTGCGACCACACGTCACCGATGCGCTGCATGGCGACCACCACCTGTGCCTCGTCCAGCGTCGACCCCGCCGGATGCTGCTGGCAGGATCTCCACACTGCGATCAGCATTTGCGGCGATGAGAGCGCAGCATGGATTTGCGCCAACACGGCATCTTCGATCTCGGCGGCTGGCAGATGGCCCACGTCCGGAGTATGTGGAGCCAGGCTGGCACCGGCGTTGCGCCGCTTGTGCAGGTAAGGCACGTAGTAGCGGTACTGCCGACCATTTTTCTTTTTGACGAAGGAGTGCAACATGCGTTGGCCATCCGGTGCAAACAGAAGTCCCGCCAGCAGTGCCGGATGCTTGGCTCGGTGTTCGCGCGGAGCCTGCTTTCGCCTCTCAATGAAGGCGTGTGCCGCGTCCCACAATTCTTGAGAAATGATGGGGTCGTGCTGGGCCGAGTACCACGTCTCGTGATTGCAGATTTCACCGAGGTAAATGCGGTTACGCAGCAAGGTAAAGAGGTACTGCTGATCGATGCTGCGCCCCAATCGCTCCCGGCCGGACCGGGTGACCCATGCCTTGGTGGTATGCCCTTCGATATCCAGTTCGCGGACGAGTCGCGCAGCCGAGCCATGCTCGGCGTAGCGGCGGAAGATGTCACGTACCAGCGCAGCTTCACGGTCGTTGATAACGAGCTTGCGTTCGACCACGTCGTATCCGAGGGGCGGGACTCCGCCCATCCACATGCCTTTGGCCTTGCTGGCGGCGATCTTGTCGCGGATGCGTTCGCCGGTGACCTCGCGTTCGAACTGCGCGAATGACAAAAGGATGTTGAGCGTCAATCGGCCCATCGATGTGGTGGTGTTGAACTGCTGCGTGACCGCGACAAAGGAGACGCCGTTGCGGTCGAAAACCTCGACCAGCTTTGCGAAGTCCGGCAGGCTGCGCGTGAGGCGGTCGATTTTGTAGACGACCACGGTATCGATCTTCCCCGCCTCGATGTCCATCATCAGGCGGCGCAACCCGGGCCGTTCCATGTTGCCGCCCGAGTAGCCGCCGTCGTCGTATCCGTCGTCGACGGCTATCCAGCCTTCATGCCGTTGGCTTGCAATAAAGGCCAAGCCTGCATCACGCTGTGCCTCGAGGCTGTTGTATTCCTGATCGAGGCCTTCGTCAGTGGACTTGCGGGTGTAGACGGCGCAGCGCTTCTTTGGCGTGGCTGCGGGAATCTGGTTTCGACGCACTGAGCTCATGCTGCCCCCTTCTTCGAAGCTGGTGCCTTCAAACCAAAGAACACCGGGCCTGACCAATGGCTGCCTGTGATGCGTTTGGCCACAGCGGACAAGCTCTTGAAGCGTTGCCCCTGGTACTCGAAGTCATTCGATCCGCGCACCAGCACACGATGTTCAATGTCGTCGTAGATGCGTGTCAGGACGGTACCGGGCAGTAGGCGTTGGCTATCGCCGCGCAGTTGCTTGGGCAAGATGCCGGTTTCGCCAACCTCCTCGAGCTTCTTGCGCAGTGACGGTTTCAAACCACCAAACGCACGCTCTTGCATCCGGTAGGCCAGGCGACTTTCCAACCAGACCCGATGGTGGTGATTCGGCCGTTCATCGAAATGGTCGTCCCAGAGAGCCCAAAGATCATCCATCGAAAGATGGGGAATAGCCGCGACGCGGGCGGCGACTGAGGCTGGCGTTGGTGAGGTTGCGTGTGCTGTCATGGGCGAACTCCGTTGTTGTGATCGGGGTTCGCATTCACGCGCTGTTGGCCGGGGAAGCCAAGGCAAACCTGCTCGCTGTTTTTGGGGATGTCGCGCGATTGGCGGGCACGAAGGCGCAGCAGCGCGGCAGCCATCAGATCAGCGATTTCTTGATGCCCGTGCCGTGGCCGGTCAGGTGATGTGCAAATGGAGATAGGTTCGATTTCTGTCATGGCAAGCGTTCCGATGGAAAACGCTGCTCATGCTAGAAACCAAGGGCACTTCGCGTAACGTGATTTAGCGTGAGTGCGCGGGTTTGCCGCTATGTCTCTTTGGGCCTATACCAAGCCGCGCGCTGGCCATTCACTTCCCGATACCGAAGCTCGAAAAGGCGGGATTCGTGCACGACCTGCCGCCAACTGCTGCACCCATACTTGGCCGGCAGTTGATCGGGATACCTTTCTGCAATCCATCGTCCAGCAGTAGCGACCGGCGTCCACTCGTCGACAGCCAACTGATCTGCCGCTTCACGCAATGCGCGAACAATTCCGGCTGCGGGCCAATCCACCGAGCCATCCGGCGCTATGCCGTTGATCACCAGATCGCGGAAGGCATCAGACTGGGCAAACTCCGCCGCCAGACGACGGGCCTGATCCATGTGCTCCGCCCAGCCTCGCAGTTGCTCAAAGTGTTGATCGACGCGACTGTAGGCCGCCACCAAGGACTCTTGCGCACCACGGCATCCGTCCAGACTCCAAAGGTCGTGCTGGTCGATAAAGTGGTGCACCAGGTTGTTCCGCAGCAGAACCAGTTCCTTCAGATCGTTTTGCGTCGTATCGAAATCCTCGGCAGACATACGCAAGCTCATCTTCATCTTGAACGACATGATGTTGTCGGGCGCATCTGGTTCGGCGACATCTTCTTGTTCGCCGCTGGTGACATACGTTCCAAGTAGTGTGCCTACCAACGTACCCAGGGTTTTGTTCGCGGCATCCGCAATGCGCTGCGCCTGGTTCGATTCGAGGGGTGATCCTGACGCGGAGATTTCGTGGTGGGCCACAATGGCCTTCATCAGTTGTTCGTATTGCTGCAGACGCAAGAGACAACGGCCCAGCATTCGCTGCACCTCGCGTTGCAAGGTCTGCAGTTCTTCATCTATGGGTTGGATCGGCAAGCCTGTCATCGAGGGACTCACCGTACCGGCAATTGCCCGTTCGAGACGAACTGATCAAAGCTGTCAAAGCTCTCGCCGTCTTGCCAAGACCGATCCCATGACCGCGGTTCAGCGCTTTCCAGTAGGAGAAGGGTCAGGACGCGTTCTCCTGTGGTGTAGCTGTGCTTGAACTCGCGCAACTTCATGTGTGGCGCCTCCTCCGGGCACCAGATCGCGGCAGACATCTCCGTGCCATCCCACTCTTGCTCAACGGTGGAATCAGCCGCCAGGGTGCCGGGTAACGGTTCCTGCGGATCGTCAGTGCGCCGAATGCGGGCGCGCGTCTTGACCGCGCTGCTGCTGCGCCATTCGTACTTTACGAAGCCGTTGTCCCAATAGACAAGGATTGCCCGCTGTGTCGTGAATTTGATGAACCGGATGCACAGCGCCTCGAACGAAACCTGGAACCGTTTGGCAAGAGCACTCAGGACATGCAAGTCGATGCGCTGGTTCGAGATCCACTCGCGCAGCAAGTCGCCAGGCATCAGCAGGTTGCTGGCAAAGTCGTCCGCCTCACGTTCGATGACACGGATGGTGTCAGCGCCGGAGTACACGCTTTCCTTGTCGCAGTTGAAGCTTTGCCGCTGATCGCGGTGGAGAATGAAATGGCCCAGTTCGTGAGCGATGGTGAAACGCTGGCGCTCTGGGTTTGCCTTGCCGTTATAGAAGATGCCCCATTCTGCGGTGTCCTGTGGGTTGCGTACCAGCATGCCTTCGCAGCTATTGATGTCCAGCACCATCGGAGCTTTGATCTCCCGCACCCCTTTGCCGTAAGGCGTCTCCGGAAGCATCTGCCGGACAACTTCCAGATCCACTGCATCCGGCATGCCGTCGGCGTGCCAGGCCCGCAACCATTTCAAGACTGTGCTGGCCGCGATGGAACCGGTGAGGGGCTGGGATGCGCTCAATTGTCAGACCGCCTTAGCTCTTGTCAGGGAACATGATTTTGAGGGCCTGACGGTAGCGATCCTTCTCCTCGTCCGTCATTCCGGCGTACTCGCGGAAGAAGGCCACATCTTCTGGACTGGCCTGAGGAACCTGTTCGATGGGCTCGCCCATGATGTCCTCCATCGTCACGCCCAGTACCCTGGCCAGGGCCTGGACCCGTTCAGCGGAGGGACGCTGACCGTCCTTCATCTCCAGTTCCCATATGTACGCCTTGGTACAGCCGACTTCGTCGGCGACCTGTTGCAAGGTCAATTTCTTCGCCTCGCGTAAGCGTCGCAGGCGTGCTCCGAACGCTGAAGCCATAGCGATGCTCCTGTAGGGGAAAACAGTCAGTTAACAAAAACAAGACCGCCAGTATAGCCGTGAGATACAAATGAGGTCTAGATGTGCCGCGTTGATTGACAAGCGGAAATCCGAGGTTCAGAATCGCGCTTGTATCTCGCCACTTTACTTGTGCGAGGTGCGTGTTCAGTAACCCAGTCGCTGGCCAGTGCAGTCCGTACATCGGTCGCAGACCTTCGACGCCGATCCAGAAAGGACGATCAAGATGAAGAAGACCTTTGTCGACGTGATGCTCGAGCTGCCGGTGGATGCCACGCTGCGCGACTTCTTGACTACCCACAGCCTGCCTGTGCCCGATGGCTTTGCCTGGGATGACACACCGGAGACCAGCCAGTTCCTGGTCGAAGCGGTCAAGGTCTGGCCCGACATTGCTGCCCGCGACCGGATGACGGCCAACCTCATGGCCAGCGTTCAGTTGGGCGATGCGGCAGGCAAGCAGGCGATGTTTGAGGCGGCCGTGACCGACGGTGCCGCTTTGGCGGGTTTGACGCTTTGCGCAAGTGACATCCACCGCTCCTTCTGGCTCTACGTCCACCACCCGGCGCTGTTCGAGCGCGCCTATGACTTCAGCTTTTGGGAGCAGCATGGGCAGCAGACGCAGCAATACGATCTCGGCTTGAAGCGCCAGCCGAACGGTTCGGATGCCAATCTGACTGCGTTGCGTCACGCCATCTCGGCCTTCTACAAGCGCGAACTCCAATGTGGTGACGGCAGCGTGGCGCACTTGGTAGAGCGCAGCCCAGGGGTGTTCCTGTTGTCAGTCCATGTCAAGGACATGGCGATGCTGCGACTGGAGTTCGAGGGCGCAACCCTGAAGCGCAGGGTCGGCAACCCCAACATTCACATGGTGCTGGAGTACGCCAAGTCCACCGGTGTCGTGCGCACGCTGGTGCGCGGCGGCGCGAAGTACCAGCAGATGCTGGTCGAGGCCTTCGCGGAGCATGTGCTGGGCGTGAAAGCGAGCGCTCACAAAATCAAGTCGCCGACGCTGGATTTGTCGATGCTGCGCACCGGATTCGATGTGCCGGAGGTCTTTGAGGACGGCTTCTCGATGGTTCAGCTGAAGGCACTCACCCTGCTCAGCCCCGACACGGCGCTCAAGATCGAATGCACGGCGATGCAGTCCAGCCAGCAACGCTCGGTGCACGATCTGCTGAAGGAGAAGCTGCCTGGACCGCTGGAGGGGCAGTGGGCGGTGACGGCGGCGCAGGTCAATCTCTATTACCCGCCCGAGCCGGGCAGGACACGCCCCAAGGTGGTCACCATCGAAGTGACCAGCAAAGGGCGGCTGAACCTGCACAAGTTCGACGCCAAGATGCAGGCACAGCTGGAAGGCTACCTGGTTGCGGTGGGCATCTTGCAGAAGGGCCAGACTCTCAGTGCACAGGAATTGCCGCCGGAGACCGACGCAGTCAGTTCCTCATCGGCCTTCGAGGACTGACCAATGGCGACGCACGATGCCTGGGCCCTGGTTTGCCGCCTGTTCGCGGGCGGCACGCCGGTGCTGCGTTCCACGCTGTCGCCACGAGAGGTATCGGCTTTGCCTGTGCTCGGCAAAGCGGTCAGGCCAACAATGTTGGATCAGTCTTTTGTGCTCTGCCCGCACTGCCAGCAGCACCGGGCTCAGGTCTGGAGTGATGGTCGGGGCGGCCGGATCTGCCGGTGCCCGGATTGTGGCCAGGTGCCCGTTGAAGCAATCGACGGTGCGGCGTTGGCCCTGGATGAAGACTGGCTGCGGCAGAAAATGCGCCTCGCCCTCGACATCGAGAGCCGCGACGACATCGATGACTTGGGCGACGGAGCCTGGCGAATCGGTGATGCCCGCCGTTCTCCAGTGTTGCTGGCCCGAGATCTGACACGAGTGCTGCATGAGCCGAACTTGCTGGATCGTGTGCGCGTGGTGGGCAGCAGTATCCGGGTCATCACTCCCAGGCCGCGCACGACTCGCGGATCGCCCTTCGGCTCGGGTGTGGAATGGCTGGCGCTGGAAGAACGATTCACGTTCTATGGCGGCGGGATCTCGTTCATCCCTTCGGCACAGTCTGCAGCGCCAGCAGTGGCCGATCCGGCCGCACCTGTGAAGGGGCCATTCTCGACGGACTTCAAGTGGGCGACGCTGCCGGACGTGCAGGCCACGCCGATCCGGTTCACCGATGGTCAGGCCAAGGTGTTCGAAGCGCTGTGGTCGTTCAAGGGAGCCGAGGTGGACGGAGAAAGGATCATGCAGCGCGCTGGCCAAAAGAGCGACAAGCCGATTGACCTGTTCAAGATCAAGTCGAAGAACAAGGGCAAGCCGGAGCACGAGGCGCGGCTGGCGGCCTACGGAGCACTCGTTGTCACGCAGCAGCGCGCAGGCTTGTATTCCATGCCTTGCGCGGCGGCTGTGTTGGCGTGATGGATTGCTACTCCAAGCCCACCCGACAACGAATGGCAATGGCACGCGTGCAAATCATGGTCGCAAAAGGCCATGTGCGTGTGCCACGGCGAAGAAGTTAGCGCCGATTTCGAGAGAAGAGAGGGCGGAACGGAGGGCAACCGGGGATTTTCCTGCCAGGCCACAGGAGCCGGGTCGCACACGCAGAATGTGCGGGAACCCCGCGTGTCATGCGGGAAGCACAAATGAAAACGCCCAACTGAGAACAGTTGGGCGCTGAATTTTGGTGGAGAGGATGAGGATCGAACTCACGACCTCCGCATTGAGAACGCGGCGCTCTCCCAGCTGAGCTACCCCCCCAATGAGCAGTGATTCTAGCCTAGTCCCCGGCGAGAATAAAGCACCCTGCAC
>JAQUAD010000063.1 GCA_028687425.1 Sideroxydans sp. | reverse complement strand
GACATGGACTTCAAGGTGGCAGGTACCGAGAACGGCATCACCGCACTGCAGATGGACATCAAGATCAACGGCATCACCAAGGAGATCATGCAGGTCGCACTGAGCCAGGCTCAGGAAGGCCGCAAGCACATCCTCGGTATCATGAAGCAGGCGATGCCGACCGTGCGTCCCGAAGTCTCCGATTTTGCACCGCGCATGATCAAGATGAAGATCAATCCGGACAAGATCCGCGACGTGATCGGCAAGGGCGGTGCTGTGATCCGCGCCATTACCGAAGAGACCGGCACCACCATCGACATCGATGATGACGGCAACATCACCATCGCCTGCGTGAGCGGCGAAGCGGGCGATGCCGCCAAGAAGCGTATCGAAGACATCGTGGCCGAAGTTGAGGTCGGCAAGGTGTACGAAGGCCCGGTGGTCAAGCTGCTGGACTTCGGCGCGCTGGTCAACATCCTGCCGGGCAAGGACGGTCTGCTGCACATCTCGCAGATCTCGCACGAGCGCATCGCAGCCGTCGCCGATCACCTGAAGGAAGGTCAGATCGTGAAGGTCAAAGTGCTGGAAGTGGACGACAAGGGTCGCATGCGTTTGAGCATGAAGGCTCTGCAGGCACAACCGGTTGCAGCAGCGCCGGCCGCTGAATAAGCTAGTCTGCCATCTGAACGAGCCCCGCCTTGCGCGGGGCTTTTCATTGCGGCAACATGAATCGCATGAGGAGACAAATGAGTCTATCCAGACTTTCATTGGCACGCAGACTGGTCGCTACTTTGCCGTCCGGCAAACCGGGATTGTTCAATCCCTGGGCAGACCATTGCCAGCACGATGCAGAAGGGAATGGTCCGGAGGCAAAGCTGGAAAGGCTGGCTGCGCATCTGGACTGCGAGCCGGAGTTCATACTTGCCGGCGAGGCGCCGGGCTATCAAGGTTGTCGCTACAGCGGCATCGCTTTCACCAGCGAGCGTTTGTTGGGTGAGGGGGCGATCCCGCGAATAGCCGCACTGCCCGGTCGTCTATCGACCCGGCGCTTGCCGTTCTCCGAGCCGTCCGCCACTATCGTCTGGAAGACGCTGTATCGGCTGGGCATCGCCGAGCGCACCATACTGTGGAACGCCATGCAGCTGCATCCGCATCGCGCGGACAATCTGTGGTCGAATCGCACGCCCAGTCCGGAAGAGATCGCGCTGGGCGAACCGGCGATGCGCATGCTGATCGAAGCGTTTCCGCAAGCCAAGATCGTCGCGGTAGGCAAGAAGGCGGAGGGGCTGCTTGCCGAAATGGGTGTGCAAGTTACCGGTGCGGTTAGACATCCCGCGAACGGGGGCGCTACCGAGTTTGCAAAAGGTCTACAGGCACTGATCTAACGATGCCAGACGAAGTATTCGATTCGAAGTCATTTCTTGCCAGCCTGCCGCTGCAGCCGGGCGTGTATCGCATGCTGGATAAGGACGGTCAGGTGCTGTACGTCGGTAAGGCCAATCAACTGAAGAAGCGCGTCAGTTCTTATTTCCAGAAGAGCAATCTGTCGCCGCGCATCCAGCTGATGGTGTCGCATATCGCGCGCATCGAAACCACGGTCACGCGCTCCGAAGCCGAAGCACTGCTGCTGGAGAACAACCTCATCAAGACATTGAAACCGCGTTACAACATCCTGTTCCGCGACGACAAGTCTTATCCCTATATCGTGTTCACCGGCAGCCCGTCACCGCGCTTGACCTACTATCGCGGTGTGACCGACAAGCGCCACCAATACTTCGGTCCCTATCCCAATGCGCAGGCAGCCAAGGAGAGCATCAACCTGCTGCAGAAGGTGTTCAAACTGCGCACATGCGAAGAGGGTGTATTCAACAACCGCACAAGGCCTTGTCTGTTGCATCAGATCCATCGCTGCAGTGCACCTTGCGTCGGGCTGATCAGCGCCGAGGATTACGCAACTGACGTGCGCAATGCCGGTTTGCTATTGAACGGAAAGTTCGACGAGGTCGAGAAGCGCTTACGCGCGGCGATGGAGCAAGCGTCCGCAGCGATGGAATACGAACATGCTGCGGCCCTGCGCGACCAGTTGCAGGCGCTGCATACCGTGCAGCAGAAACAATTCGTTGAGAGCGGACGCGATACCGATGCCGACATCGTGGCCGTGGTGGAAGCGGAAGGAGCGTTGTGCCTGAACCTGGCGGTGGTGCGCGGTGGTCGCCACCTTGGGGACAAACCGTTCTATCCATCGAATGTACAGGGGCAAGACGCCGGCGAAGTGCTGGAGGCGTTTCTCGCGCAACATTATCTGGAACGCAGCGTACCGCCACTCATCATCACCAGCCTGGAGGTTCAGGATGAGGCGCTGGAAGCCTTGCTGAGCGAACTAGCTGGGCATAAGGTGCAGATACGACATTCGGTCACTGGCGAACGGCGGCAATGGCTGGAGATGGCCCAGGCCAATGCATTGCTGGGGCTGAAGCAGCAAGCCGGCATGCAAGCAGGCCAGGCGTTACGACTGGATGCATTGCGCAATGAACTTTCGCTACCCGACCTGAAGCGCATCGAGTGTTTCGATATCAGCCATACCATGGGTGAGGCGACAGTCGCTTCATGCGTGGTGTACGACGATCTGGCTATCCGTCCGCAGGAATATCGCCGCTACAACATAAGCGGCATCACTCCCGGCGACGATTACGCTGCAATAAAGCAAGCCTTGCAGAAGCGCTATCAAAAGCTGCAGCTTGGCGAAGGCAAGCGCCCTGACCTCATCCTGATCGACGGAGGAGCGGGACAACTGGCAATGGCGGTGGAAGTGATGACCGAATTCGGCTTGTCGGATATCGCATTGCTTGGTGTGGCCAAAGGCGTGGAACGCAAGGCGGGGCTGGAGCAATTGCTGCGACCGGGTGTGGAAAAGCCGCTACAATTGCCGCCATCTCATCCTGCCCTGCATCTGATCCAGCAAGTACGCGATGAAGCACACCGTTTCGCGATCAGCGGACATCGTGCCAAGCGCGGCAAAGCGCGCACCACGTCTTCACTGGAGGAGATTGAAGGGGTAGGGGAGAAACGGCGCCGCAACCTGCTGACGCACTTCGGCGGATTGAAAGGCGTACAACAAGCCAGTGTTGAAGAACTGGCGCGGGTAGAAGGCGTAAGTCCTGTACTTGCAGAAAAAATCTATAACCATTTGCATTGATATGCCACTCAATATTCCGAACATCCTGACCTGGTTCCGCATCATCCTGATACCGGTGTTCATCGCTGTGTATTTCGTGCCCGATGCCACGCTGAGCATGTCGCACAAACATTTGCTGGGCTTCTTCATCTTCTGGCTGGCATCGATCACAGACTGGCTGGACGGCTATCTGGCACGCGTGCTGAATCAGAGTTCTGCCTTCGGTGCCTTCCTCGATCCTGTGGCCGACAAACTGATGGTGGTTGCCGCGCTGGTGATTCTGCTCATGCTGGGACATGTTAATGCCATCATCGCCTTCATCATCATCGGTCGCGAACTGACCATTTCTGCATTGCGCGAATGGATGGCACAACTGGGCAGCAGCAAGAGTGTGGCTGTGTCGGCGATCGGCAAACTCAAGACGGTATTCCAGATGCTGGCGATCCAGTTCCTGTTATTCCATGAATTGTTGTTCGGCATTCCGACCCATCAAGTGGGCACGGTGTTGATCTATCTCGCGGCGATCCTGACGTTGTGGTCCATGATCTACTACCTGATGTTGGCGATGCCGAAGATTTCAGAAAAATCTCCAAAACAAAATTGATTTTTCCGCTTCGGTCTGTATAATCCGCGGCCTTCGGGGTGTAGCGTAGCCTGGTAGCGCGCCTGGTTTGGGACCAGGATGTCGGGAGTTCGAATCTCTCCACCCCGACCAGGTTCAAGCAGTAGAAGTTTGTTGTGGATACCGAAAGAAGGGTGCCCGTAGCTCAACCGGATAGAGCACCAGCCTTCTAAGCTGGGGGTTAGGGGTTCGATTCCCTTCGGGCACGCCAAACAACAAGCAAAAAGTTTCAACGGTGGCTGTAGCTCAGTTGGTAGAGCCCTGGATTGTGATTCCAGTTGTCGTCGGTTCGAGCCCGATCAGCCACCCCATACATCAAAAGACCCGCCCGCTGTGGCGGGTCTTTTGCTTTATCGGTGTAGAATTCATGCTCTGAAATCAGGGAGGACAGACGAGTGGAAAAGATCAAAGGAATGATCCTTGCAGCCGGGCAGGGCACGCGCGTCAGACCGCTGACACAGGACTTGCCCAAGCCGATGATCCCCATTCTGGGCAAACCTGTCATGGAATACCTGATCGACCATCTCGCACGTTATGGCGTGAAAGAGATCATGGTCAACGTCGCTTACAAACACTGGAAGATCGAGAACTACTTCGGCAACGGCAGCACCTGGGGCGTCAATATCGGTTACTCCTTCGAAGGCGTATACGAGTACGGCGAGATCACCCCCAAGTCATTGGGTTCGGCCGGTGGCATGCGCAAGATCCAGGATTTCGGCGGTTTCTTCGACACCACCACCATCGTGCTGTGCGGTGATGCACTGATCGATCTCGACATTGGCGCTGCGGTATGGGAGCACAAGACCAAGAAAGCCATGGCCAGCGTCGTCACTCTGGAAGTGCCGAATGCCGATGTTAGCAACTATGGTGTGGTCGAGACGGATGACGAAGGTCGCATCATCTCCTTCCAGGAAAAACCCAAGCCCGAAGAAGCACGTTCCAACTTCGCCAGTACCGGCATATATATCTTCGAGCCGGAAGTGATCGACATGATCCCTTCTGGACAGGTATTCGACATCGGCAGCCAGTTGTTCCCGATGCTGGCTGAAAAGGGCATGCCGTTCTATGCGCAGAAGCGCCACTTCAACTGGATCGACATCGGGCATATCGCCGATTACTGGAGCGTGCTGCAGCGCGTGCTGCGCGGCGAAGTGGCACACATGCAGATGCCGGGCAAGGAGATCAAGCCGGGGGTATGGGTGGGCATCAACACCTGTATCAACTGGGACAAGGTCAAGATCGAAGGGCCGGTCTATATCGATTCCGGTGTCTGTATCGAAGACGGTGCCGAGATCATCGGACCGACCTGGATCACACGCGGTTCGCACATCTGTGCGAATGCCAAGGTCATACGCAGCATCCTGCTGGAATACACACGCATCACGCATGACATGGTGTTCGAGGAGACCATCGTTTCGCCGAAATACTGTGTCGAACACAGCACAGGCTCGACCTGGTACATCGGTGACGACCGCACACCGTTGCGCTGGGGCGATGCGCGCGGCCGCTGATCGATGTTTCCCAGTGACAGCGTACTCAGCGTACGAGAACTCAACCTTGCCACCAAACGCCTGATCGAAAGCGGCCTGCCGCTGGTGTGGGTGCGCGGCGAGATATCCAATTTCGTCGCGGCCTCTTCCGGCCACTGGTACTTCTCGCTCAAGGACGAACAGGCGCAGGTGCGCTGCGTGATGTTCCGTCATAAACAGCAATACCTCGATTTCCGTCCGAGCAACGGCATGCTGGTCGAGGTGCACGCACTGGCCACGCTGTACGAAGCGCGCG
This sequence comes from Sideroxydans sp., assembly GCA_028687425.1. GTDB lineage: Bacteria > Pseudomonadota > Gammaproteobacteria > Burkholderiales > Gallionellaceae > Sideroxyarcus. The sequence continues at coordinate 5,755 of JAQUAD010000063.1, read as the reverse complement.
GAGAATTCCAGCTCACGCTGGAGCGCATGCGACCGGCGGGACAGGGGGCGCTGTATGAGGCGTTCGAGCGTCTGAAGGGGAAACTATCGGAAGAAGGATTATTCGATCCTGCGCGCAAACGGGAGCTGCCTGAGTTCCCGCGCCAGATCGGTATCATCACTTCACCACAGGCGGCAGCTTTGCGCGATGCCCTGCGCACCTTGTCGAACCGCATGCCGAGTGTACCGGTCGTGTTGTATCCGACACCGGTGCAGGGTGAGGGCGCTGCACGCAAGATCGCGCAGGCGATCCACACCGCCAACGAGCGCGCCGAATGCGACGTGCTCATCGTCTGTCGCGGCGGCGGCAGCATCGAAGACCTGTGGTCATTCAACGAAGAAGTGGTGGCACGTGCCATCGCTGCCAGCGAGATCCCGGTCATCAGCGGTGTCGGGCATGAGACTGACTTCACCATCGCCGACTTCGTGGCCGACCTGCGCGCCGCCACACCGACGGCAGCAGCGCAGGCGGCAGTGCCGGACAGGCAAGCCTTGCTGCACTATCTGGCAAAACAGGGGCAGCAGCTCACGCAAGGCTTGATGCGGCAGATTGAGCGTCGCATGCAACAGCTGGATTACCTGCAACGCAGACTGGTGCATCCGGCACAACGCTTGCAACAGCAGACCGATCTGCTGGCAGCCTTGCGTCGTCGTATCGATCTGTCGCAAGGCAGTTCGATGCAACAGCGCACCTGGCAGTTGCAGGCGCTGATGCAGCGTCTTGGCGTACTCGCGCCCGATGTCGAGGTATCGCGAAACCTGCTGTCCTCACACAAACAGCGACTGGCGGCTGGCATGGCGCGCCAGCTTGAACGTCATGAAGACAGATTGCTTGCACTGCAACAGCATCTGCATCTGCTCGACCCGAATCAGGTACTGGCGCGCGGTTATAGTCTGGTGCGCAATGCACAGGGGGACATCGTGACCGACAGCCAGCGCATTGCGAGTGGCGAAGTGCTGGATGTCAGATTCGCGCACGGCGGGGCACGTGTCCAGGTGCAGGAAACGCTAGAGCCGAAAGCGGTTTAGGATAAAATCCGCGCTCGCTTCCTCAAACGACTTTGCCAAAGATGAACCTTCCTTTCTCTCGACGCACATTGTGGCTGATGCTGCTGGCCCTGGTTGTCATCTGGTTCGGCAATCTGGAATACCGCAAACTGATCAAACCGGATGAAGGCCGCTATGCCGAAATATCGCGCGAGATGGTGGCCAGCGGCGATTGGGTCACGCCGCACCTGAACGATTTCAAATATTTCGAAAAACCGCCGCTGCAATACTGGGCCACAGCTGTGGCTTTCGAGGTATTCGGCGAGCATCAATGGACCTCGCGCCTGTGGACGGCGCTGACAGGCTTCCTTGGTATTTTGCTCACCGGATTCGTAGGTATGCGTCTGTTCGGCCGCGAAGCGGGCGTGTATGCCGCGCTGATACTCGGCAGCAGCATGCTCTATGCACTGATGGCGCATGTGAACACGCTGGATATGGGCGTTACCTTCTTTATATCGCTCGGGATATTTTCACTTTTGCTTGCGCAGCAGGAATCTGCGATTGCCTTGCGACGGAACTGGATGATGCTGGCTTGGGCGGCCATGGCACTGGCGGTGCTCAGCAAAGGGTTGATGGGTCTGATCCTGCCCGGTGCAGCATTGTTCCTGTATTCGCTGTTCAATCGCGACACGGTGGTCTGGCTGCGCATGCACTGGTTCAGCGGCCTGCTGGTTTTCTTCGCAGTCGCCGCCCCATGGTTCGTGCTGGTGATGCAGGCGAATCCCGAATTCTTCCAATTCTTCTTCATCCACGAGCACTTCGAGCGTTTCCTGACCAAGGTGCATGATCGTTATCAGCCCTGGCATTACTTCGTGCCCATTCTGTTGTTCGGCATGCTGCCCTGGACATTGCTGATGTTCGACAGCTTGCTGCGCACCTGGCGCGACAGCGCTGCGCAGGCCCGGCATTTTAGTCCGGAGCGATTCCTGCTGGTGTGGGTGGTGTTTGTCTATGTGTTCTTCTCCGTCTCCAGCTCCAAATTGCCGTCCTATCTGCTGCCGATGTTTCCGGCACTGGCCTTGCTGATGGGCAAGCAGATATCGGAGATGTCCGACCGTCGTCTGATCTGGTTGATCGCGCCGGTGTTGCCGCTGTTGCTGGCGTTGCTGTTCGCGATGGAGCCGCTGGTGAACCAGCAGTCCGAAAATCCAGTGCAGTTTGAGATGTACACCGCCTATGCCGATTGGATAATGGTTGCCATTATCATTTGGCTGCTGGGGGTGGCAGGCGCGTTGTTTGGCATCCGACGCAACAGGAAGATGGCAGCCATAGGCGTGCTCGCTGTTGCTTCTTTGCTGTCTGCTCAGATCGGCGTCACGGGTTACAACACCATTGCCCGCGAACGCTCCGGTTATCCGATCGCAGATGCGATCGCATCGCAGCTAAGACCTGATGCGCCGTTCTATTCGATCGAGAACTATGAACAGACGCTGCCGTTCTACCTCAAGCGCACCTTGATACTGGTCGACTTCAAGGATGAGATGGCATTCGGCATCCAGCAGGAACCAGAGAAGTGGATACCCGATATCGCCACTTTCATAAAACGCTGGGAAAGCGACAAGGAGGCCTACGCCATCATGCCGCTGCGCGTGTTTTCCGTACTGACCGGTAAGGGACTGGCTATGAATGAGATATATCGTGACCATCAACTTGTCGTGGTGAAGAAACCATGAATCTGCTCAATTTCGCTCTCATCTTCACCGGTGTGATGCTCAATGCTGCGGCGCAGATCCTGATGAAGGCCGGCACCAATGCCATCGGCCATTTCGAATTCAGCGTGGCCAACGTGATGCCCATCGGCTGGAAGCTGGCGACCGAATGGCATATCGTCACGGCCTTGTTCTGCTATGGCATCAGCGTCGTGGTGTGGATACTGGCCTTGTCTCGCGTACCGGTCAGCATCGCATTCCCCATGTTGTCCATGGCTTACGTAGTCAACGCAGTCGCCGCCAAATATCTGCTGGGCGAAGATTTCAATGTCACCAAGCTGGTCGGCATGGGCGTCATCATCATGGGCGTCATCATCATTTCCAGAGCATGAGCGAATTTCTTCCTTTTACCCGTCCCTATATTGACGAAGAGACCATCGCCGCTGTCGGCGATGTGCTTCGTTCCGGCTGGATCACCAGCGGCCCCAAGGTGCAGGCTTTCGAGAAGGCGCTCTCCGAATTTTTCGGCGGCCGTCCGGTGCGCACCTTCAACTCCGGCACCTGCACCATGGAGATCGCGCTACGCATCGCCGGGATCGGGGCAGGGGACGAGGTCATTACTACCCCGATCTCCTGGGTAGCCACCTCCAACATCATCATCGAGGTCGGCGCAACACCCGTGTTCGCTGATATCGATCCCGTCACGCGCAACATCGACCTGGACAAGGTCGAGGCTGCCATCACGCCGCGTACCAAAGCCATCATCCCGGTGGACCTGTCCGGCTTGCCGGTGGACCGTGACCGCCTGTACGCCATCGCCGCCAAACATAATCTGCGCGTGGTGGAAGACGCGGCACAGGCAATCGGCGCACTGTGGCATGGCAAACGCATCGGCAGCTTCGGCGACTTCGTCTCCTTCAGTTTCCAGGCCAACAAGAATTTGACCACCACCGAAGGCGGCTGTCTGGTGCTGAACAACGAGGAAGAAGCGCGTCTGGCCGAAAAGTACCGCCTGCAAGGCGTGACACGGACAGGTTTCGACGGCATGGATGTCGATGTCCTGGGCGGCAAATACAACATGACCGATGTGGCTGCGGTCATCGGGCTCAACCAGCTGGCGCAGCTGCAAAGTATCACCGCACGCCGCCATGCCCTGGCCAAGCACTATTTCAAGACCTTCGGGGCTGATTTCGAGCAACTCACCGGTGCCCAATTGCCGGTGGCCGATTTCGAGCACAGCAACTGGCACATGTTCGAGATCGTGCTACCCGAAGGCATCAAACGCGCAGACTTCATGGCCACGATGAAAGAACAGCACAACATCGGTTGCGGCGTGCATTACCCGCCCATCCACCTGTTCCAGATGTATCGCGCGCGCGGTTTCAAGGAAGGCATGTTCCCGGTAGCCGAAAGCGTGGGCAGTCGTATCGTCACTTTGCCGCTGTTCCCGCGCATGAGCGAGGCAGATGTGGAACGGGTCGTCGGCGCGGTGCGGAAAGCACTGTCTATTTAGTGAAAATCCCTACGCTGCGGTAGAATGCCGCCCCTATGAGCGCTATCCAACTTTCGGTCGTCATTCCTGTCTACAACGAAGAGCAGGGCCTGCAAGCTTTGTTCGATCGGCTCTATCCGGCGCTGGACAAGCTGGATATCAGCTACGAAGTCATATTCGTCAACGACGGCAGCCGCGACCGCTCCGCAGCCATCCTGCGCGAACAGTTCCAGAAACGTCCTGATGTGACCCGCGTGGTGCTGTTCAACGGCAACTACGGTCAGCACATGGCAATCATGGCCGGCTTTGAACATAGCAAGGGCGCCCGCGTAGTGACGCTGGATGCCGACCTGCAGAATCCGCCCGAAGACACCCACCTGCTGCTGGCCAAGATGGACGAAGGTCACGACTATGTCGGCTCCATCCGCCGCCAACGCAACGACAGCTGGTGGCGCCATGTCGCCTCGCGCGCCATGAACGGCCTGCGCGAGAAGATCACCCGCATCAAGATGACCGATCAGGGCTGCATGTTCCGCGCCTACGACCGCAACATCATCAATGCGGTCAACAGCTGTCAGGAGGTGAATACCTTCATCCCGGCACTGGCCTACAGCTTTGCCAAGAATCCCGCTGAAGTCGTGGTGGGGCATGAGGAGCGTGCGGCAGGTGAGTCCAAATATTCCCTGTACAGCCTGATCCGCCTCAACTTCGACCTGATGACCAGCTTTTCGCTGGTGCCCTTGCAGTTGTTCTCCATGCTGGGCATGCTGATCTCGCTGGGCTCGGGCGCGTTCTTCGTGTTCCTGGTGATACGTCGTCTGATCATTGGTCCTGAAGCGGAAGGCTTGTTCACTTTGTTCGCACTGATGTTCTTCCTGATCGGCATCGCGCTGTTCGGCATCGGCCTGCTCGGCGAATACATCGGCCGTATCTACCAGCAGGTGCGCCACAGGCCGCGCTATCTGATAGAAGCCGTACTGGAAAAGACTGAAGAGAAACCCAAGCGCACACGCAAGCCCAAGGCCGCTACAGCAACGCCTGCAGATCTGTTCGTGGGCGGCGAAGAATGAGTCGTGCCGTCGTCTTTGCCTACCATAACGTAGGTTTCCGCTGCTTGAACGTGCTGCTGGCGCATGGCGTGGACGTCGCGCTGGTGGTGACGCACTGCGACAATCCCAATGAGAACATCTGGTTCGACAGCGTGCAGAAGCTGGCTGAACTGCATGGCATCCCGACCATCACACCGGACAACCCCAATACGCCGCAAGTGGTCGAACAGATCAAGGCTTTGCAGCCGGACTTCTATTTCTCGTTCTATTACCGCGAGATGCTGAAGCCGGAACTGTTGTCGATCCCCAAGCAGGGCGCCTTGAACATGCACGGTTCCCTGTTACCGAAATACCGCGGCCGCGTGCCGGTGAACTGGGCCATCATCCACGGCGAGACCGAGACCGGCGCCACTCTGCATTACATGACGGCCAAGCCGGACAACGGCGACATCGTGGCGCAGCAGGCAGTGCCCATCCTGC